>JAPOQG010000223.1 GCA_026710865.1 Acidimicrobiaceae bacterium | reverse complement strand
TGACCAGATCCTCGCGTATGGCGTCCAGCGGCGGGGTGGGTACCTGTGCGAAGAGCTGCTTTAAGAAGTCGTAGATGGGCCGGTTGTGGTGCGCGAGCACCGCCGGAGGCGGGTCGGGGCCCCCTGACGCCCCGCCCACCAGCCGCCCCACCTCCGCCTCCTCCAAGCAGCTCTCCGCGAGGGACCCCACCCCGCCGCTGGACGCCATACGCGAGGATCTGGTCACGTCGCTCTATGCGAGGGTCGGCCCCGAGGGCAACCTCTTCGACCCCCAGCCGTCGTCGTGCCGGACCGTGCACCTCGACAGCCCCGTGATCACCGACGCCGAGCTGGCCCGGCTCGTGGAGATCGACGGACCCGGCGGGCTCCAGGACTTCCACACCGAGGTGCTGCCCGCCCTGTTCGCGGTCGCCGGCGGCGGCGACGGCCTCAGCCGGGCGCTGGACGGCCTTTGCGACGCGGCCTCCGCCGCCATCGCGGCCGGAGCTGACATCCTGGTGGTGTCGGATCGGGGAAGCGACGAGCGGATGGCTCCCATCCCTTCGCTGCTGGCGGTGTCGGCCGTGCACCAGCACCTGGTGCGGGAACGGACCCGCACCCGGGTCGGCCTGGTGTCGGAGACCGGCGACGCCCGCGAGGTGCACCACCTGTGCCTGCACCTGGGCTACGGCGCCAACGCCGTCAACCCCTACCTCGCCTTCGAGACCATCGCCGGGATGGCGTCGGAGGGGCTGCACGGGCTGGACCCCGCCATGGGAGTCGAGGACGCCCACCGCAACTTCGTCAAGGCCGCCTGTGCGGGGATCCTCAAGGTGATGTCCAAGATGGGCATCTCCACGGTGGCCTCCTACACGGGCGCCCAGATCTTCGAGGCCATCGGGCTGGGCCCGGAGCTGGTGGACAAGCACTTCACCGGCACGGCCAGCCGCCTCGGCGGGATCGGCCTGGACGAGATCGCGGCCGCGGTGGCGGTGCGCCACGGGCGGGCCTTCTCCGCCAACGCGTCCCGCCGGGCCCACCGCACCATCGAGGCGGGCGGCGAGTACCAGTGGCGGCGCGAGGGCGAGTACCACCTGTTCAACCCCGAGACGGTGTTCAAGCTGCAGCACGCCACCCGCGAGCGCCGCTTCGACATCTTCGGTGAGTACACCCGGCGCGTCGACGACCAGTCCAGCCGGCTCGGCACGCTGCGCGGGCTGTTCCGGCTCCGCACCGGCGTGCGGCCCCCGGTTCCCATCGAGGAGGTCGAGCCGGTGTCGGAGATCGTCAAGCGGTTCGCCACCGGCGCCATGAGCTACGGGTCGATCTCCAAGGAGGCCCACGAGACGCTGGCCATCGCCATGAACCGCATCGGGGGGAAGTCCAACACCGGCGAGGGCGGCGAGGATGCCGACCGCTACGTCCGCGACCCTGACGGCGACCTGCGCCGCAGCGCGGTGAAGCAGGCCGCGTCGGGCCGATTCGGGGTGACCAGCGAGTACCTGGTCAACGCCGACGACATCCAGATCAAGATGGCCCAGGGGGCCAAGCCCGGCGAGGGCGGCCAGCTCCCGGGCCACAAGGTGTACCCGTGGATCGCCAAGACCCGCCACTCGACGCCGGGCGTGGGGCTGATCTCCCCGCCGCCCCACCACGACATCTACTCGATCGAGGACCTGGCCCAGCTCATCCACGACCTCAAGAACGCCAACCCCGCGGCCCGCATCCATGTGAAGCTGGTGGCCGAGGTCGGGGTGGGCACGGTCGCCGCCGGGGTGTCGAAGGCCCACGCCGACGTGGTGCTGATCTCCGGCAACGACGGGGGGACCGGCGCGTCGCCGCTCACCTCGATCAAGCACGCCGGAGCGCCCTGGGAGCTGGGTCTGGCCGAGACCCAGCAGACGCTGCTGCTCAACGACCTGCGCGACCGCATCGTGGTGCAGGTCGACGGCCAGCTCAAGACCGGCCGCGACGTGGTGGTCTCCGCGCTGCTGGGCGCCGAGGAGTTCGGCTTCGCCACCGCGCCGCTGGTGGTGATGGGCTGCGTGATGATGCGGGTCTGCCACCTCGACACCTGCCCGGTGGGCGTGGCCACCCAGAATCCCGAGCTGCGCGAGAAGTTCTCCGGGGAGCCCGAATTCGTGGTCACCTTCTTCGAGTTCATCGCCGAGGAGGTGCGGGCCCTGCTGGCCTCCCTGGGCTTCCGCACCCTCGAGGAGGCCGTCGGACAGGTCGAGATGCTCGATGTGACCGAGGCCGTCGACCACTGGAAGGCGAGCGGCCTGGACCTCACGCCCATCCTGCACCTCCCGCCGCTGGGGCCCGAAGCGGTCCGTCACCAGACCGTCGAGCAGGACCACGGCCTCGACCGGGCCCTGGACCAGACCCTCATCCAGCTGGCCGAGGGCGCGCTCGACGACGGCCGGCCCGTGACCATCGACATCCCGATCCGCAACGTCAACCGGACGGTGGGGACCCTGCTCGGCAGCGAGGTGACCAGCCGCTACGGGGCCGCGGGCCTGCCCGACGACACCATCGTGATCAGCTTCACCGGCTCCGCAGGCACCTCATTCGGCGCCTTCGTGCCCAAGGGCATCACCCTGCGGCTCGAGGGCGACGCCAACGACTACGTCGGCAAGGGGCTCTCCGGCGGCCGCATCGTGGTCAGGCCGCCGGCCGGCGCCAACTTCACGGCCGAGGACAACGTCATCGCCGGCAACGTGATCGGCTACGGCGCCACCAGCGGCGAGATGTTCCTTCGGGGCCTGGTGGGGGAGCGGTTCTGCGTGCGCAACTCCGGGGCCACCGCGGTCGTGGAGGGTGTGGGCGACCACGGGTGCGAGTACATGACCGGCGGGCGCACGGTGGTGCTCGGACCGGTGGGCCGAAACTTCGCGGCGGGCATGTCGGGCGGCGTCGCCTTCGTCTACGACCCCGAGGGCAGGATGGGTGTCCGGGTCAACCCGGAGATGGTCGCGCTGGAGCCGCTCGACGCCGAGGACTTCGTCTGGCTGCGGCACCGGGTGGAGCGCCACCGCCACGAGACCGGCAGCGAGGTGGCGGCCCGGCTGCTGGACGACTGGGCCTCGGCCTCGAGGAGCTTCGTGAAGGTCATGCCCAACGACTACAAGCGGGTGATGCTCGCCGCCGAGCAGGCCCGGGCCGAGGGCACCGACGAGGTGGCCGCGGTGATGGCCGCAGCCCACGACTAGCGATGAAGCTCGACTTCAGGGTGAGATCCGGCCATGGCTGATCCGCGGGGCTTCCTCGTCCATGATCGGGAGCTGCCGTCCCGCCGCCCGGTGCCCGTGCGGCTGAGGGACTGGCGCGAGGTGTACGAGCCCTTCGGTGAGGAGAAGCTCCGCAACCAGGCGTCGCGCTGCATGGACTGCGGCATCCCGTTCTGCAACAGCGGCTGCCCGCTGGGGAACCTGATCCCGGACTGGAACGACCTCGTGTACCGCCGGCAATGGCGCCGGGCCATCGAGCGCCTCCACGCCACCAACAACTTCCCGGAGTTCACCGGCCGGCTGTGCCCGGCGCCGTGCGAGGCGGCCTGCGTGCTCGGCATCCACGAGCCCCCGGTGACCATCAAGCAGGTCGAGGTCGAGATCGTCGACCGGGCCTGGGCCGAGGGCTGGATCGTCCCGCAGCCGGCTGCGGTGAGCACCACCCGCAGCGTGGCTGTGGTCGGGTCGGGCCCGGCGGGGCTGGCCGCGGCCCAGCAGCTCACCCGCGCCGGCCACCGCGTGGTGGTGTTCGAGCGGGACGACCGCATCGGGGGCCTGCTGCGTTACGGGATCCCCGAGTTCAAGATGGAGAAGCGCCACCTCGATCGCCGCCTGGCCCAGATGGAGGCCGAGGGGACCGAGTTCCGGGCGGGTGTGGACGTGGGCGCCGACATCAGCGCCGACGAGCTGAAGGCCGGCTTCGACGCGGTGGTGCTGGCCTGCGGGGCCACCGCCTGGCGGGACCTGCCCATTCCCGGGCGGGAGCTGAACGGCGTGTACCAGGCCATGGAGTACCTGCCCGGGGCCAACCGGGTCCAGGAGGGCGACATCGACGAGCCGCCCATCACCGCGGCGGGCAAGCGGGTGGTGATCATCGGCGGGGGCGACACCGGCGCGGACTGCCAAGGCACCGCCCACCGCCAGCAGGCCGCGTCGATCCGCCAGTTCGAGATCATGCCCCGCCCGCCCGACGAGCGTCCCGACTCCAACCCGTGGCCGACCTGGCCCATGATCTACCGGGTGTCGTCGGCCCACGAGGAGGGCGGCGAGCGCGACTACGCCATCAACACCACGGAGTTCATCGGCGACGGCGACGGCAACCTGGCCGCGCTGGCCACCGTGCGGGTGGAGCAGACGTTCACCGACGGGCGGATGAGCTTCGACCCGGTCCCGGGCACCGAGCAGGAGATCGGCGCGGACCTCGTGCTGCTGGCCATGGGCTTCGTGGGTCCCGAACGGGGCCCGCTCATCGAGCAGTTCGGGGTGGAGCTCGACGGCCGCGGCAACGTGGCCCGCGACGAGCGGTGGGCCACCAACGTCGACGGCGTCTACGTGTGCGGCGACATGGGCCGGGGCCAGAGCCTGATCGTGTGGGCCATCGCCGAGGGCCGGGCCTGCGCGGCCGCGGTGGACGCCGACCTGACCGGCTCCACCGACCTGCCAGCGGTAGTCACCCCGGCCTCGACGCCGCTGAGGTAGGTCGCGGGGAGCACTCGGCGAATTCAGTTCACACGACCCGAGGTACCGCGGGCCCGGACCAGGGTGACGGCGTAGTCGCAGGCCAGGGCGACGATCGCCGCCATGCCGAGGATGTGGACCGACTCGAAGCGGTTCGGCCAGATGAAATCGGGCGGGTAGCGGAAGCGGTACTGCTGGATCAGCACGAACAGCGCCGCGGCTCCCAACGACGCGGCGGCGGCCATGGGCGCCAACCACCACAGGCGCCGGTGGCGCAGCGCCAGGACGGCCACGAGACCCGCGGCCGGGGCCAGTACGTGCCAGTCCGGCACGCTCGCCGCGGCCAGCGCGGTGACGGCCACGGCCGCCGCGCCCACCGCGGTCGCGGGCACCGGCCGGGAGGGCGCCCGGCGCCAGGGCCAGTGCAGAACGGGGCGGTCGGGCTCGAAGCGGGCCAGCGCCGAGCGGGGCGCGCCGCGGTCGGGACGGCCCCTCCAGGCGATCAGCGCGGCCGCGGCCACCGCCAGCAGCGAGATCCGCAGCGCCCAGTCCACCAGCCGCTGGGGCGTCCAGCGCAGCTCCACCGCCGCGGCCTCTCCGGCCGGCAGCAGCCAGCCGTTGGCGAAGCCGTCGATCACCACCGGCGGCCCCAGGTCGGCGCCGTCGAGGATGGCGTGCCAGCCCCGGCTGTGGCTCTGCCCCAGCACCAGCCAGCGGTCGGCGTCGCGGTCCGGCACCTGCACGGTGTAGGCGGTGTCGCTGTGGCGGACCGCGTCCACGCCGCCGGCGCCGGGCGGCGCGGTGGTCGCCCGCTCCGGGCCGCTCAGCACCAGCTGATCGATGTCGAAGCCGGTCACCGATCCGGGCGCGGTGACGATCATGCTCTCGGGCGGGCCCAGCACCGCGGCATCGCAGCCCTCGACCTGCAGCTCGCGGCGGGCCAGGGCATCGGCGGCCGAGCCGGTGATTCGCACCGGAACGCTCCGGCCGTCGATGAGCAACAGGTCGTCCCGGCATCCGGTGTCGATGTCCGACGGTGGGCCGAGCCTTCGACTGTCGCCGATCCGCACCTCGGCGACCGACACGGGCAGGGCTATCAGGCCGTTGCTGTACCAATCCCTGGTCGGTCGCTCGATCACCTCGGCGAACACCAGCCGAACCCTTGTGCCCGCCCTGGTCAGCGGCACGGTCACCGTTGCGGTGGTGTCGGGCGGGGTGCCTGCTGGAGCGGGGGACAGCCCCACCTCGAAGGTGCCGGCGCCGGCGCCTTCCACCAGCACCTCGACCGCCTCGGGGGTGGAGTGCAGCTCATCGACGACGAAGTCGATCTCGATGACGCCAGGCTCGAACGCGACCGCGCTGCTCAGCTCCAGCCACTGGCCCGGCTGGGGGCCGAGGCGGCCGGTCCACGCCGTCGCCCCGTCGCCGTCCAGCACCGCGGAGGCCCGGCTACCGAGGTCGCCGGCGAGGTGGGCCGACGACGTGGCCGACGCCGCGCCCGTCGCCGGGCTCATCCCGACCAGGGCGTCGATCAGCGTCGAGGGACCGGTGGTCGCCAGCCGGGCCGTGCCCGAGATCTCAACTTCGACGTGGGCCGGCAGCGGCACGGCTCGCACCATTCGCAGCTCGGGATCGGTGCGCACCGGCTCTCTGGGGTTGGACCGCTCCCGGGTCAGCACCACGCTCAAGCGGTGGTCGCCCATATCGCCACCGAGGCGGTCGAGCAGCGCCCGGGGGGTGCGGATCACCTCCAGCACCGGGCCGAGACCGAGGTCGACCTCGGCGAAGCCGACCGGCGCCACTCCGGCGTAGGCGAGCCGGCCGCCGATGCTGGTGCCGGCTATCTCGATCTCGATCACCGACGCCTCCACCCCGAGCGGAACCGTCTGGCCCTCCGGTGACAGTGACCGCTCGTCCAGCGCGACGGTGACCGGGAGGCCCGAGTCGACGCGAATCTCGATCTCGGTGATGTGGCGGGCGTTCTCGACGGTGTGGCGCTCCGAGCGGCCCTGGGGCTGCACCAGGAGCATCGACTCCACCACCGCCGGCTCCGCCAGCGTCAGGCGCAGCCGCTCGCCGACGGCCTCGTTGAAGGCGCTCACCACCCAGGCGGTCTCCAGCGAGCCGTCCAGCGCGTTGTAGGGCCGGTCGTCGTTGGTGTAGGTGACCGGGTTGCCGTGCCCGCTGGCCTGGGCCGCCACCGGGCCGCGCTGCTCGCTCACGGTGCGTGCATCGTCAGCCGAGCCGACGTTGGCTTCGATGGCCTCGTAGTCGAAGACCGGCAGGCGGTTGTCCAGCGGGTCGTGCTCCAGCGGCTGCTCCGAGGCCTGCTCGGTGTGGCCCCGATTCTCCCGGAGGGTCCCCCAGCGCTGGGCCCGCCGCCGGTTGGAGTCGGTCACCACGATGTGGGCCGGCTCCGACAGGACCAGGTCGCCCAACCGGGGGTCGGCAGCCATGTCGGCGGCGAACACCAGCGCATGGTCTAGGTCGAGTACCCCTGCCGCGGCCGCGTCGACGATCCCGTCGGCGTCGCCGACGAGCACGGTGGCTCCCGTCACCGGCCGGGTGCGCACCACCGGCAGCGGATCATCGACCCCGTACCGGGTCACCGGCGCGGGATGCTCGGCGCCGGCAGGACGGGCCAGGTGGATCTCGTCCATCAGGGTCTGTTCCGGTCCGGCCACGTTGGGAACGGGGTCGCCGAAGGCCTCGACGGGCGCGAGGCCCGGCACCCGGCCGAGGAGGTCGGCGGTCTCGACCGGCCTCGGGGTTCGGTAGCGCTCGAAGATCAGGTCGGCGCGGTGCACCACGTCCCCCGCCGACATCAGCCGGGCGACCGGCGCCAGGCCGGCGGGATCGAGGGTCCCCTCCTGCAGCCGCCGGTCCACCGCGCCGAGCAGGGACGCCGACTGCGCCGAGCCGAACGGCACCAGCTCCCGGGCGACGTAGCCCCGCTCCATCAGCCCCGGCGTGACCGGGTCCACGGTGTTGCCCCAGCGATAGGAGGAGAAGTCCGATCCGGGGACCTCCCACACGCGGGTCTCGCCGCCGGCGCCGGCGCGGTCGAGGGCCTCGGCAGCCTCCAGCCAGTAGTCGGGGATCTCCTCGGGCCGTTGGAGGTGCTCCTCGACCATGCTGATCCTCCACATGGCCGGATTGTTGAGCACCACGCCGATCAGGACCAACCCGCCCGCAACCGTCCCCACCTTGCGCATCCTTCCGGTGAGGGCCTTGACCCCGGCGCCCAGAAGAACGGCCATGGCCAGCGACAGGAGGGGAACGGCCCGCGGCAGGGAGCGCATCGCCAGCAGCGGCCCGGTGCGGGAGTAGCGCTCGAACAGCGATCCGAGCAGCGACGGGTCCTCGGGCGGGTGGAATCCCACCGCGACCAGAGCGCCGGCAGCGGCCAGCAGAACGAAGTAGCTCCGATGGCGCCAGCGCACCAGCGCGGCCGAGCCCAGCGCCAGCACCGCCAGCCCGAATCCCACGAAGATCAGCCACCCGCCCTGCGTGTAGGCGACGCTGGGCTCGATCCAGGGCCCGAGCTTGTCGTTCCCGTAGAAGAACCAGTAGCCGAGGCCGCGCAGCACCTCCGGTGCGGTGGAGGCCTCCGCCACCACCTCGCGGGTCTCGGTGTAGTGCAGCACGTTGAGGCTGTGGCTGCTCTGCACGGCCAGGCCGGCCATCCACCACAGCGACACGGCAGCAGTGAGCACGCCGATGCGGCCGGCGGCGGCCAGCGCCCGGCGCGGTCCGATACTCCGGTCGGTGATGGCCGAGTGGACGAGCCACAGCACTGGTCCGAGGCCGGCCAGCGCCAGGCTGGAGGCGTTGACGCTCCCGATGGTGACGACGGTGAGAGCGAACAGAGCCGGGTGTCGCCAGCCGCCGGTGCGGGCGGCCCGCACCGTGAGTCCGATCATCCACCCGAGCCCGGCCCATGGCAGCAGCACCGCCGAGATGCGGGCCGAGTAGTGGAGCGCGTAGGGGCTCAGCTCGTAGGCGAGCATGGCGACCAGCAGGCCCCGGCCGTCGAAGTCGAGCGTGCGCAGCAGGTAACGGACGCCGAGGCCGGCCGCGAGCAGCAGCGTGCCCACCCACAGGCGCTGGGCCACCCAGTCCGGCACGCCGAGCGCTTCGAAGAGCCAGTAGAACGGCCCCATCGGCCACAGGAAGCCGATGTTCTGATGGGTGACGGTTCCCAGTGCCCGGTCGGCGTCCCACAGCACGCCGGCCTGGCTCATGAGACGGCCGGGGTCGAGGTACAGGTAGACCTTGGTGTCCGCCCCCACCAGCCCGGGGCTGGAGGCCAGCAGCGGCCCGTAGGCGACCGCGGCGGCCACCGCCACCGTCCAGCCGGACCGGTGGCGCCACCAGGCTGCGAACCGGGTCCAGATGGAGGCGGCTGAGGCCGCAGCCCGGGTGCCCGGCGTCATCGGGGTGCTCGGCGTCATCGCCCCGGCGGCGTCATCGGGTGCTCGGCGTCATCCGCCCCGGCGGTGTCATCGGTCGGGCCGTTGAGCCCTGCCGGCCAGCACGGCCAGCGTGTCGTGGGCGGTGCGCTCCCAGGTGAGCCGGGCCGCCCTGGCCCTGGCCGCGGCGCCCAGGCGCATGCGGTGAGCCGGGTCGCTGATGATCCGCTCCAGGGCCGCGACGAAGTCGCCGTCGCGGGCGGCCAGGTGTCCCGTCTCGCCGTCGGCGACCGCGTCGGCGTGGCCCGGTATGCCCGATACGACCGCGGGCGTTCCGCAGGCGGCCGCCTCGGTGATGGTCATGCCCCAGCCCTCGCTGGCGGAGGCGCTCACCAGCGCCCACGCCTGCTGGTAGAGCCGGCTCAGGGCGTCGTCTCCGACCCGGCCCGCCAGCTCGCACCAGCCGTCGGCGTCCAGCTCGGCCACCAGTTGCTGCAGGCGGTCCTGCTCGGTGCCCGCGCCGACCACCACCAGCCGGGCCGGGCACCGCTCCCGCAGACGGGCCACGATCCGGATCATCCGGTCGAACTGCTTGGAGGCGGTGAGCCGGCCCACGGCCACCAGCAGCGGCTCGGGCGACTCGGCGCCCTCGGGGCCGGGCCGGAAGCGGTCGTCGATGCCGGGCGGCACCACGTGCACCCGCTCGGGCGCGAACCGGAACCGCCTCAGGAGCTGCGAACGGACCGACTCCGACAGGGTCACCACCGGCGTGCTCCTGTACAGCCAGGGCGCCAGGTCCCGCTCGAAGATCCGGCCGGCGGCGGCCCGGCCGGGGGGCAGCACCCGGTCCCACAGCTCGGTGTGGGGCTGGTGGACCCATGCGGCCCGCGGGCCCCGGGCCCACACCGGCGAGAGGAACGGCATGCCGTTCCAGATCTCCACCAGACCGTCGCGGGGCCCGTGAAGCCCGGCCAGCTCGGCCAGCACCGCCCGGGGGAACACCATGTAGCGCCCGCCCCGGCGGATGACCCGGTAGCGGTGGCGGCTCGCCGCGGCGGGGGAGCCCGCCGCGAACGACGTGCGCATCGTCACCTCGATGCCGGCCTCGGCCCACAGGCGGGCGATCCGGTCGGCGTGGATCTCCGAGCCGCCGGCCTCGACGTCGTCCAGGTCGCGCCAGGCGAGCATGTGGACCCGACGCATCCCGGCCTCAGCGGCGAGATCACCGATCTTCGCCACTGTCGCCACGGCGCCGGATCGTAGCGGCCCGCCCCGGTGTCACCTGCCTGGCGCGAGCCGGTACTCGGTGATCGGGTAGATGCAGATCTTCTCGTCGCCGAACGGAGCGCGCCGGGTGCAGGGGTATTCGAACACCAGGTCGTGGATCGCGTCGGGCGTGCTGGTCTTGCCAGGCCGTATCGACGACGGGATCATGTCGTTGGAGTCCACCGGTCCGAGCGAGGCCAGCGTGGCGTAGATGCCGGCCCGGGTGGGGTTGTCGCCGGCGTCGTAGACGGCCCGCAACGCCATTCGCATGATCTCGCACACCAGCACGGTCATCCCGTAGGCCTCCACGCCGGTGGCCCGGTCCTCGGACTCGTGGTTGGCGCCCGATGCGCTGTTGGCGCCGTAGGTGTCGTTGCACATCTCGTTGAACGCCCGCGGCTCGTAGCCGTCGAGGCGGTAGGCGCCGGTGTCGAGGTAGCTCTGTATGACGGCGCCGTTGTAGAGCCGCCCGGTGGCGTCGCCGCCGAAGGCCGCGATCTTCGAGGCCACGATCTCAACCGACTGGGCGTTGAAGTCCGAGGCATAGAACTGCACGTCGCCGGGCTCGAACCCCTGGGTGACCATCTCAGCGACGAAACCCGGCGCGGACACGGCGTTGAGCACGTTGAAGACCACATCCACGCCGCGGTCCCGCATCCGCTGCACGGTCTCCTGCATGCCGACGAAGCAGGCGCCGCCGTGGCAGCCGATCTGGTCGAACACAGCGACCTCGACGCCGTTGGCCTCCAGGACGTCCACCAGCCCCGCCTCCACCGCCTCGTACTCTCCCGGCGCATCGGGCGCCGCGACCCCGACGGTCCTGCCGTCCAGCCTGCCCTGGGCGATCAGGTCCAGCGCGAGCCAGTTCATCTGCTGCTCGACCGTCGGGTCCAGCGAGACCAGCCGGTCCTCGCCCCGCCGCAGGAACTCCTCGGGCTGGGTGCTCCCGGTCACGAGGGCCGTCTCGTGATCCTCCACGATGCACAGCGAAGCCGCCGGCGGGAAGCCGCCTGCGGCCATCAGGATCACGCCGTTCAGGTCCTCGGTCGCCTCGATGCAGGCCGCGTTGGCCTCCCGGTCCCTCTCGTCGCCCGTCGCGGGCACCGAGATGGTGTGGAGTTCGATCATCCGGCCCCGCACCCCGCCGCACTGCTCGTTGACCACGGCCGCGAACGTCTCGAACATCTCGGCCACGTCGCCGACCGCGGTGCCGAACCCGTAGGCGACGAGTTCCTCCAGACGCGTGCGCAGATGCACCAGCGTGATGGAGTCGGCCCCGATGCCGGCGCCGGTGGCCACCCGGTCCGGGGCGGGGTCGTGGGCCTTGCAGAACGCGTCGATCTGCATGAACGGGTGGTCCCCCCGGTCCATGGTGGCCTGGAACTCGTCGAAGATGCCGTCGCGAGGATCGTCGTAGACGTTCAGCGGCGCAGCCTCGAGCTCCGACTCCGCCGTCTCGGACTCCGCCGTCTCGGACTCCGCCGTCTCGGGCTCCGCCGTCTCGGGCTCCGCCGTCTCGGCTTCGGCGGTCTGGGAGTCGGCCGTGTTGGGCGCCGGAGCAGAGTCGTCCCCTTCTGCCGTGTCGGATCCGGTCGTGCCCCCGTCGGCCTCCGGTTCCGCGGTCTCAGGCTCGGATTCTGCCGTCTCGGTCTCCGGCTCCGCTGTGGAGGACTCGGCGTCGGCTGCCTCCCCGGAGTCGGCCACCTCACCGCCGCACGCCGCGGCCAGCAGCGCAACGGACACCAGTGTCAGCAGCATCCGATGCCGTCGTGTGCTCATCCGGAGGCCGTCCCCTCAGGGTCACAGTTCAGTGACGCTTGTAGTGACGCTATAGCGGTTGAAGGTAGACCCTATGACCTTGCGCAGACCGGTGCCATGCTCCTCTGTTGCGTCTGACATCGCGCGACAGGATCCACAGCGAATCAGTCCCGCTTGCGGTGAGGGCCTGCGATCACGGATCTCGTGGAACTGGCCATCTAGGTATCAAACATCGGTGCCATACAGGACTTTGATACTTTGGACGGCATGGCTAGGCCGGGTGTATTGCCGAGTGAGTTGGCTGACTGGCTCATCGGTCGGGGGTGCCACTTCATCCCGCTTCGCTGCTGACAACCCCGCCGTCGGCGTTGGAGAACGCGACGACCGCCTCCTGGATGGGACGGCGGCCGGTGCCGGCCTTCCATTCCACATGCTGGCCCTCGCTCGGATAGGCCGCCCTGAACTCCTCGGGTGTCATGCGGGCTGGATGAGTGGCGTCCGACGGCCGGAGGGGATCAATGCGAGAGAATGCACGCCTCGTCATGGTTGCAGGCTAGACCCTCATCAAGTCACTAGTTGTGCATTTTCGCGCGATCTCTCCGTCGCCAGCCAGGGCCGGCCTTGCGCGTGCATCTGCGGGTGCTGCGTCTGCTTGCGGGCGAACGTCACGGACGCATCGCGCGTCGTGTAGGCGGCGGCGAGGGGGCCGGGGTTGAGGACTGGTGGAGCTCCTCGTGGTACTCCGACTCCACGTTGACCCCCCAGGTGTCGTGGTCCGTGCCGAGCACCACGTTCTCGACGGCCAGCATGGCCGTGAACATGGAGTGGTCCTGGTTGTTGTAGCGGTGCATGCCGTTGCGGCCGACGGGCCAGACGTTGGCCGCGTTGGCCTGCAGCCAGCCTCTCAGCACATCGACATGGCGCTGGTAGCCGCTGGAGTACATGGGGTAGGCCTTGGGCATCCGCACCACCCAGCCGCCGCTGACCTCGTCGGCCGGAACCAGGCCGAGCTTCTCCAGTTCGGTGGCGGCCAGCGACACCAGCTCGGCGTCGGATGCGGTCCAGAGGTCGTCGCCCTCGAACGCGAAGTACTCGAGCCCCAGGCAGGTCATGTCATCGGAGGGCGCCATGTACGGCGACCAGGACCGGAAGTTCTGCACCCGGCCCACCCGCACCTCGGGGGAGTGGATGTAGATCCAGTTGTCAGCGAAGGCGGCGGCGGCCGGCACGGTAACCGCCACGGTGATGAAGTCACGGAAGGTCAGGCCCGCCGCCGCCTCGAGCACCTCGGCGGGCGGCGCCGGGTCCATGGCCTCCACCAGGCGCGGGAGCGGCATCGACGAGATCAGGCTGCTGCATTCGATCTCCGTCTCGCCGTCGGCGGTGTCCGCCACGACGGAGGAGGCGCGGCCGCCGCGATGGCGGATCGACTTCACGGGGTGCTCGAGCAGCAGCCGGGCGCCGCGGGCCGTCACCAGCGCCGCGCAGCGCTCCCACATCATTCCGGGGCCGTGCCGGGGGTACTCGAACTGCTCGATGAGGCTCGTGATCGCGGTCCGGCGGCGGCGGGGACGCAGCGCGTTGGTGACCGCCCGCATCAGGTTGAGGTTCTTGATCCGCTGGGCGGCCCAGTCGGCCTGGATCTCGGTGGCGGGGACGCCCCACACCTTCTCGGTGTAGGTCTTGAAGAACATGCGGTACAGGCGCCACCCGAACTGGGCGGCCACGTACCCCTCGAAGGAACTCTGGTCGGCCGGGGGCCGGAGCCGGGCCCAGAGGTAGGAGCCCATGCACCGTGCGGCCTCGACGGGGCCGAGGTTCGACAGGGCGTTGCGGGCGTTGAGGGGGTAGTCGTAGAACTTGCCCCGGTAGTGGATGCGGCTCATGCGGGGCCGCACCAGGAAGTCGTCGGACCCCAGGATCTCGTGCCAGAGGTCCCGGACCGCGCCGACCTTGGTGAAGAAGCGGTGCCCGCCGATGTCGAAGCGCCACCCGTCGCGCACCACCGTCTGGGAGATGCCGCCGATCTCGCCGGTGGCCTCCACCACGGTGCTGGCCACTCCGTGCTTCGCGAACTGGTACGCCGCAGTCAGACCGGCCGGTCCGGCGCCGATGATCACCGGGCCGGCTGCGTCTGAACTGTCGGGGGCCATCCGCGGGCGAGTGTAGGGCGGGGTGGGGGCGGGTCAGGCCAGCGAGGCGAAGACGATCACGTTGTCGCGGTAGCTGCGCACGTCGAAGTCGTACTCCCCGCCGCAGGTGACCAGCCTCAGCGTCGGCTGCTCGGTCGGCCCGTAGACCTCGTCGGTGGGGAAGTCGTCCTTGGGGTGCCGCTCGGACGAGTCGACGATGTAGGTGAGGGTCGAGCCGTCCTCCCTGTCGATGTGGATCTCGTCGCCGACCTTCAGGTACCTCACATCGAAGAACACGGCCGGGCCCTCGGTGGAGTCCACATGGCCGAGAATCACCGCCGGCCCGGGCTCGCCCGGTTCGGGTCCGCCCAACCACCATCCGGTCTCCTCCGGTGACGACGGCACCTCGATCCTGCCGTCGTCCCGGAGACCGAGGGGGATTACCGGCGCCTCGACCTCGATTCTCGGGATGCGGATGGTGACCGGGTTGGGTGCCTGGTATCCGGCGTCAGCGTCAGCGTCAGCGGCGGCGTCGGAGCCGGAGTCGTCGAGTGCGGGGGCGGTGATGCGCAGCACGGTTGTCGGAGTGTCCGGGAGGCTCGTCGTGGCGGCCACCAACGGGATCGCGGTGGTGGGCGCGGCCGGAGCCGTCGGCGCCGCGGTGGTGGGCGGGGGCTCGGGCGCGGCCAGATCCTCAACGGCTGCTGTGGCGTGAGTCGTCGAGTCGGCGGCCGCCGGCTCGGTCTGCGCCGGGCGGCTGGAGCTGCACGACGCGACTGCGGCCGCGGCGATCAGTGCCGCGGCTGCCGCCCGTAGTGCCGCCGCCACGGGCTCGGTGCTCATCATCGGCACCCGCCCGATGCGGGTCGGGTGGGCGCTAGTTGTTGCGTCGAACAACCAGGGCCATGCCGCCGAGGAGGATCACGGCCGCCATGGTCGCGGCCAGCGGGACGGCCACGCTGTCGGGATCGGAGCCGGCCGTGCCGCCGAAGCCCGTGTCGGCCCCGCCCTCGGGTGCCATGTCGTCACCCATGTCGTCGGCCACGAATAGGACGGGAGCCGCGGCGTTCTCGACGCTGCCGGCGTCGCCGGCTCCGAACGCGAAGTTCGCCGGGATGTCGTGGGTGACCTCGACAGTGAAGCTGCCGTCCGCTCCGACGAGCTCCGGGCCGCCGATCGGGACGCGTGCGCAGTTTTCGCTCGGCATGGCGCTGATCGTCTCCACGATGTCGTCTGTCGATGAGGCGGTCGTCAACTGATCGCCGGGGAGGGCGCACGGCACGATGTACACGAGCAGGCCCGACTGCCAACCCGATCCAGTGAGCGTGAAGGTGTACGACCCCGGGCCGGCCACCGCAGGCGGATCCGCCGCGAGCGACGGCCCCTCCTGCGCTGCGGCCTGGCCGGTCAGCGCAAACAGCGCCAACACGCTCGCCACCGCCGCCACCGCAACTGCTCTCTTCATGGGTTCGGTCCTTTCGTGCCTTGGAAGGTCTTGCGCCTGTTCCCGCGCTTCGAACCGGGGGCGTTCGGGCGATGCGAACAGCGGCTGCCGGGTGAGCATACAGCACGGGCACGAGCAGCTTGAGGTACTGGAAGCGGCTTTGCAGAGCCGGACCGCAGCCGGGACGCGACGGAGCCCCGAGTAGCCTCGCGACCTGCGCCGCTCAACTTCTCGGGGCTCCGAGTGCGCCTTTACCACCGACCGCATCCTCCCGGCGGAGTGTGCGGTACTCCGGGGCCCATTCCCGTATCCGGTCCTGTGCCCTGATTCCCGCCCCGGACGCCTCCGTGGCGTGAATCTGAATCATCCGGTGGTGCCCGCCGGCACCGCTCCGGCTCCGGTTCCGCCTCCTCTCCCCGTCGGGATCGGATTCGATTCCGGTGCCTGCGACACCCCCACCCGGAGGCGGTTCCGGCGACTCCCTCCCGCACCCGTCGGTGTGTTCGGTTGTCACCGGGCTTCCCGGTGAGGCGATCCTGCTTCGGCTTTGCGGTCCTCTTCCCCCGTCGGGGATTGCTACCACTCACCCGGAGCAGAACCTCCGTGTCCCCGGCTGACCCGCCTGCTCCCTGAGGAACCGGCCTGGTTGGCTGGGTGTCCTCTGCGGACCGCTCTGTTGACTCCGCTCCGGGGCTTCGGGCCAAGACCCTCTTCCGCCGGCTTGTTGTCGCTATCGCTGCTCACTTCGGACGCTGCGCATCTTGGAGGGTCTTCGTCGGGTTGTCAACCCGAATTCGCGAAATCCCCATCGAAATCCCGAGCATTCCCGAGAAATCCCCAGCCAGGTCCGACTTATGCACAGCTCGATCACAGTTGAACGAGTCGCACCGCTGGCCGGACCCGCCCGGCGCCTGTGGATAGCTGCCGGTCTGTCGCGGGTGCGGCTGTCCGGCGTCTCAGACTGCACCTACTCCGACGCGTCGCATGTCAGCGCACGCTCGGCGGCCACTGGGCGGTCGGCGCCGCGGTGTACTGGCAGGCGTCGCCCGAACCCGGCGCCCGCACTCGGCCGAGGCGCGAGAAGCACGCCGAGACCTTCGAGCGCCTCATCATCGCCACGTGCGCGTCGATCGTGCGGGCCGGTTACATCCGGTTAGGCGGCGCACAGCGACCCGCGGCTCGTTCGCTTCGTCGAGCTAGAGCGCCGTCAGATAGCAGCTTCAGCCGACCGGATCGTTTCGCACACTTCGTCGTAGGTCGGCAGTTCTCCGAACACCACGGAACGCAACCTGGGGTAGTGCTCTGAGAGGGCTGAGTGCTCTTGCGTTCCAGGTGTCCAAGCGTTCAACGTGGCGTAGCCCCCAGGGGGCCGGTCACGCTCTGGGCGTGTTATTCGCATTCTGGCTCGCAGCTTGCCTTCCTGTTTCTTGGTGCGTTCGACGGTCTCCAGAAAGTCGTCCGCATCGAGCATCTGACGGTCGCTGAGCCACTTGATGAGGCAGTGGATGTCGTAGTGATCACGGATGCGCCCAACCATCCGGTCGAGTGCCCTGTCTCCTTGCGTGGGGACGACACCCTCACGCCAGCACACGGCGTCGAGCTTGTCAGCCAACACCTGCCGAGGATGAGTGCCCAAGATGGACCGAGAAGCCAAGTCGTCATGCATCGGCACCCGAGGCCCAGGCAGAAGCGTGGACATTTGGTCCTGTGCCACTCTGCCCACGTACGGCACCCCGTTCAATCTCATCAGGTGCTCTCTGGGGGCGTCCCGCAGGCCCTTGTCGGACTTGACCGCCGGGCGCTCCTCACCCATCTGAGGCAGCACCGACGGATACGCATAACGCACCGTCCTGAAATAGTTGCCGCCGCCGTTGGGATCGCGCGTGCCCTTGATGGCCAAGTCCTCCTCGACCTGGGCTTGGCATTCCTCCATTAGACGCTTGCCCCACTTGGGCTTGCACGCATCAGCACCGCCCACGAACGTGACGTTGATGTCCACATCCTCTGAGAGCCGTTCGGTGATGCCCGCCAACGACAGCAGCGACCCGCCTCCAATAGAGGTGTAGCTGCCCGGATACCTCTTGCTTTCAAGCGAGAGCAGCGAAGAAGCGATCTGGCACATCCAGTAGTCCCGCTCGACTAGGTGCATGTCAACGCCCCCAATGGTGGCAGCGTCCTCCAACAGGTCACGGAACGCCTCTTCGTCGTGGCGTGTCAGCGGCCTCGCCAACGTCGGTGGATCGCTGAGAGGGGGATCGTCGGTGTGGTCACCTGCTGCGTACTGTCCGCCGACAGCCTCGGCGTTCTTGTGCGTTCCCTTGCCTTCGCGACGTTGAGCCATCCCCCAGCGCCCCCTCAGACCCGCGGCTCGGACTCGGCCATCACGGCTACGAGGTCTGCGGCTCGCGAGCGGAAGAGATCGCCGTGATGCTTTGGGTGCTCGTTGGCGGCAACTGCTTCAAACACCTTCGAGCGAGGCAGATGATCGCCGTTCTCGATTCGCTGCTCCAGACGGAACCGGGTGAGGTCGAGCGCCTTGCCCCAATCAATCTCGCACCACCTGTCGAAACCGATGACCGCCTCGAGGTAGGTGGCTTCCAGGCGACCCAGCTCGCGTCGAGACAGGTTCCTGCGGGATCGGATCGTGACCCTGGGGTGCGGGCTGCGTTGTTTCGGCTCGCCCGGCACGGCGAACTCCACATACTGCAATGCGATCTGGTCGCTCCAACCAACCAGATTCGCCCCGTACCATCCAAGCGCAGCCGCGTGGGGGCCTGCGATCTCCCAGCCGATGAGCCGTGAGCTGGGAGGATGCACCCTGCCGGTGTAGCGGCTCGGTGGCCGAGCCTTCCAATACAGGTTCGGCGCGACCCTCAATATGCGAGGAGGCATCCTGTGGATTTCACGGTTGAGGAATGAGCGCGCCGCGCCGCGCGAGCGGCCAGGCACGTCAGACACGCGAAAGAAACTCTCCAGCGGCAGTTCCTCTAGCCAGCGAGCGGTATCAGAAGGCACACCGTAACTATAGCACAGCATCTATCGGGTTGCGAGATACCCGCTCGGACGCCGCTGAGGAACAGACGATTCCGACAACGACGCTGCACCCCCACAGGCCCAATGCCAGAGCCCAGCCGAGGCGAAGGACAATTCTCTCCCCCGTCCGGGGTGATGCAGTTCGGAAGTCATCATATGTGCGTCGTTGCCGGAGGCTGCCTCGCTGGTGGCAGGGCATGTCTGCCGGCTTGTTCGCTCGAAGCCAGACGTTGCCTTGACCCCGGTGCGGCGGGTCAGGCGGTCCAGTGGCCGCGCTGGATCATCACTTGGCGCAGCGCTGCGGGCCGGTCCGTCATGATGCCGTCTACGCCCATGTCCAGCAGGCGGTGCATCTCCGCGGGCTCGTCGATGGTCCACACGTGGACCGCGATGCCGTGGCGGTGGGCCGCGGCCACGACCTGAGGCCTCACCAGGGTCAGACCCTTGGCGCGGACCGGGACCTGGGCCGCGTGGAAGTCGAGGGGCCCCGCGGTCGGGAGCCGGGCCGACGCGGCCAGCAGGCGGGCGATGCCGCGGGGCCCGGCGCCGGTGCACAGCGAGTCCCCCAAGCGCTCGCGCAGCTGCTGGGTGCGGCGGTCCGAGAACGAGCACACGCAGACCCGCTCGACGGCATCGAGGCGCTGGAGCACATCGACCAGGGGCCCGACCGCGGCGTCGCTCTTGGGGTCGATGTTGACCCTGGTGTCGGGCAGCTCCTCGAGCAGTTCGTCGAGGCGCACGATCGGGTCGGTGCCGGCCACCCGGGCCTGCCGGAGGTCGCTCCAGGTCAAGTCCTCGACGGCGCCGCGGCCGTCGGTGACCCGGTCCAGGGTGTCGTCGTGGAAGGCCACCGCGACCCCGTCGGCGGTGGCGTGGACGTCGGTCTCCACATGGGTGTAGCCGAGGGACACGGCGTGGCGGAAGGCCCGGAGGGTGTTCTCCGGGAACTCCTCGGCGCCGCCGCGGTGGGCGAAGGCGATGGGCCCGTCCACGTCGAGGTAGGGATGGAGCAGCACAACAGGCACCGTAGTGGGCGCCAAGAGGCCAAGCGGGAGGGCGGCAGGCGCTCGCCACCGTCCGGCGCTTGCTCGATGGACCACATCCGGTCGTCCGCAAAGTTATCCACAGGAGTCCGCGGCGGGCGGTAGCGTTGCGGGCATGCAACGCCGTACCAAGATCGTCGCCACGATCGGCCCGGCCAGCGAGGACGGGTCCACGCTGCGGGACATGATCGCGGCGGGCATGGACGTGGCCCGGATAGGCCTGGCCCATGGGACCCTCGACGAGGCCATCGAGCGGTACCGGCGGATCCGCTGGGCTGCCGAGCAGGAGGGCCGCGCCGTCGGGATCCTGGTGGACCTCCCCGGGCCCAAGGTGCGCGCCGCCACCTTCGGTGAGGACTCCGTGCGGTTCCACCCCGACAGCACCCTCGAGTTGGTGGTCGGGAACGACCGCTCGACCGACACCGTCGTGGAGGTGGAGTACGACGGGCTGCTCGACGACGTCCTGGTGGGGGACACCCTCGACGTGGGGGACGGTCGGGTGGTGCTCGACGTCCTCGACAAGGGTGGCGACCGGCTCAAGGTCCGGGTGGTCCACGGCGGCCTGCTGTCGGGCTGCCCCGGCATCCACATCCCTTCGGACCGGCTGCGGATGTCCACCCCCACACCCTCGGACTTCGTAGCGCTCGACGCGTTCGTGGAACTCGGCGTGGACATGGTGGCCGTCTCCTTCGTGCGCTCGGCGCACGACATCCGGCGCGTCGGAACCGAGCCCCATCCCCGCGGCCCGATGCTCGTGGCCAAGATCGAGACCAGGGCGGCGGTGGAGAACCTGGCCGGCATCATCGAGACCGCAGGAGCGATCATGGTCGCCCGGGGCGACCTCGGCAGTGAGTGCAGCATCTCGGAGTTGCCCCATCTGCAGAAGCAGATAATCAAGCAGTGCATCGCGGGAGGGCGCCCGGTGATCACTGCAACCCAGATGCTCGACTCGATGGTGTCGCGCCCGTCACCCACCAGGGCCGAGGCCAGCGACGTGGCCAACGCGGTGTTCGACGGGTCCTCGGCGCTGATGCTCTCGGGTGAGACCGCGATCGGCATCGACCCGACCAACGTGATCCGCACCATGGACCGGATCGCCCGGCGGGCCGACGAGGAGTTCGACTACGAGCTGTGGGCGGAGCGCTTGGCCGAGCTGCGCATGACCGACGACACGACCCACGACGCGGCCTCGATCACCGACGCCATGACCATGGCCGCGTGGCGGGCCGCCGACGGGCTCGGCATCTCGACCATCGTGGCCATCTCGGGCACCGGCTTCACGGTGCGGTCGATGGCCCGGTTCCGGCCCCAGGCTCGCATCATCGGCCTGTCGCACAATGAGCGCACCGTTCAGCAGCTCACGATGAGCTGGGGGACCACCCCGGTGCTGGTGAAGGACCGGGGATCCAACGACGAGATGGTGCGCCAGGCGGTGGAGGTGGCCCGCGACCGGGACTTCGTGCGCTC
>JAPOQG010000411.1 GCA_026710865.1 Acidimicrobiaceae bacterium | reverse complement strand
CCCCGGGGAGGGCCGAAGGTCAGCGACGGGATCCCCACCGCGTTGAAGATGTTGGTGTCGCGCCACATCGACGTGTGGGCCACCTGGGGGGGCGGCGTGGCTCCCCCGACGATCTGGCCGTAGGCCTGCTCGACCGCGTCCCGCAGGGGCTCCACGCCGGTTCCGACCCGGCCCGCCTTGGCCGTGTAGCACTCCACCTCTGCGCCAGGATCCACCGACCGGGCCACGGCCCGCACCTCGTCGATGACCGCGTCCTGGTCGGCCCCGGGCGGGGTGCGCACGTCCATGTAGAGCTTGCAGACCGGCGACGACCGGTTCGGCCGGTACGGCACACCGCCCCGTATCGCCCCGATCTGGGCCTTGGGCCGGACCTCGCCCAGCTCCGACATGTAGGAGTTGCGTTCCTCGTAGTCGATCCCCCACGCCTCCAGCACCGTGGCCACGACCGCTCCCTTGACGATGGCGTTGGGGTGGTCGGGAAGGTCCGGCTCGCGGATCAGCCGGGGCGTGTACATGTTGCGGCCCCGCAGCGTGATCTTCAGGTACACGGCGCCGCACTCGATCCACGACTGCGACCAGGCGGTGGTCTCGGCCACCAGCGCGTAGTCGGCCCGCACACCGTGGTCCACGAGATGGCGGGTGCCGAAGCCCTTGCCCTCGTAGTTGAGGCCCTGGTACTCGTCCACCGGCGCCATGCCGGTCTCGCCCGCCACCGACGTCAGGATCACGTCGCCGCCCAGGTGGGCGCCTGCTCCCTGCAGCGCCTTGGCCATCACCATGAACACCGACATGCAGCCACGGTCGTTGAGCACGGTGTGCCCGAAGATGCGGTCACCCTCCCGCCAGGCCCCCACCAGGTTGGGGTCGCTCGACTCCATGAGGTTGGCGTGGTCGGGGCCGCTGATCTCGGTGTCGAGGTGGGCGTTGAAGATGAGGCTCTTGGCTCCCGGCCTCGACCCGGCCAGGGTGGCCACGACGTTGGCGCGGTCACCCAGGATCTGCTGCTGGCGGGCCGCGATGCCGTGACGCTCGTACCAGGCGCTGACGGCGTCGGCCACCGGCTGCTCGTGCCCGCAGGGCGCGTAGGTGTTGCCCAGCTCCAGGCATGTCTCGGCCAGCAGCTCCCGGTCTGCGTCGATCGACTCGAAGACCGCGTCCCGCATCGTGGTGTCTGCTCCTGTCATGGCTGCTCCCTCCCGGCTGGCCCGCTCGCCTCATGTTGACTGTGCAGCCCATCGGCGCGGCGCGCCAACACAGACGCCGGAGCCGGCCGGCGACAGCCGGGAGGCCGGGTGTGTCCACTGGTTCGGACGGAACGTGAGCGCAGCGAGGGTGAGCCGCTACCGTGCAGCCCCTATGGCGGGGCCGCTGGAAGGGATCCGGGTTGTCGAGCTCGGCGTCTGGGTGGCCGGGCCGGCGGCAGGCGGGATTCTGGCCGACTGGGGCGCCGATGTGGTGAAGGTGGAGCCGCTCGGCGGTGATCCGTGCCGCCTGTTCCAGTACATCCTCGGCGGCGACATGCCCACCAACCCGGTGTTCGACATGGACAACCGGGGCAAGCGCAGCATCGCGCTGGACCTCACCACCGACGACGGGCACGCCGTGATCGACGAACTGCTGGCCGAGGCCGACGTGTTCGTCACCAATGTCCGCCTCGGCGGGCTGGACCGTCTCGGCCTGGACCACTCATCGGTCACTGCCCGCCACCGCAGACTCGTCTACGCCGCCGTCACCGGCTACGGGCTGGAGGGCGACGAGGCCGGCAGCGGCGCCTTCGACGTGGCCGGCTTCTGGGCCCGCTCGGGCATAGCCCACCTGCTGACTCCCGACGGCGGCGATCCACCGTTCCAGCGGGGCGGCATGGGCGACCACAGCACCGGGCTGGCCACCGCAGCCGGAGTCTGCGCCGCGCTGCTGGCCAGGGAGCGCACCGGCGAGGGCCAGGTGGTCAGCACCTCGCTGCTGAGGCAGGGCGCCTACACGATCAGCTTCGACCTGTCGGTGACGCTGGGATGGGGTCTGACGCTGCAGATCGGCCGCCGCGACAACATGGGCAACCCGGCCATGAACAACTACACCGCGGGCGACGGCCGACGGTTCTGGCTGGTCGGCCTCGAGCCGGAGCGTCACTGGGCGCCGCTGACCCGTGCGGTGGGGCGACCCGACTGGCTCCAGGACGAACGCTACGCAACGGCCCGAGGGCGCCGCCACAACGCCGCCGGCCTGGTCATCGAACTCGACGAGATCTTCGCCGCCAGGCCTCTTGATGAGTGGGCCGAGATCTTCGCCACCGAGCCTGAACTGTTCTGGGCGCCCATCCAGTCGCCCGACGACCTGCTGGCTGATCCGCAGTTCGCCGCCGCGGGAGGTTTGGTGGAGGTGCCTGACGGGACGAGCACGTCGACTTTGGTCGCCACGCCGGTCGACTTCTCGGACACGGCCTGGGCACCGAAGGGCATGGCCCCCCGCCTGGGTGAGCACAGCGACGACATCCTGCGCTCGCTGGGCCGCAGCGACGCCGAGATCGAGGCGCTTGCCGCTGCGGGCGTCGTCGGCCGCGACACCCAACAGCTGACCGGCGCCGTCAGCCGGTGATGCCGGCCACCCGGCGGGCCCGCAGGGTGCACAGCGAACCACGCACCCGAATCGCACCGTCGGTGATCACCACAGCCACTCCGGGGAACTCCCCCGCGGCGATTCCCTCCACCGCAGTGTCCCAGACGGACCCCAGGGAGGCGTCCATCACCACGAGATCGGCGACAGCCCCCACCCTTATCACGTTGCCGTCGGAGCCGAACGCGGCCGCTGCGTGGCCCGAGGCGATGGCCCAGGCGGTCTCGGGAGCCACCCCGCCGAGCGAGCAGACGTCGCCGATGGTCTTGAGGATGCCCAGAGACGTCACGCCGTAGCCGGTGGGCGTGTCGGTGCCGATCAGCAGCCGGTCGAGCCGGTCGCGCTCGGCCAGGCCCTCCACTACCCGCAGCATCGAACGGGTGCCGCCGGCCTGCACGACCTCGACGTACGGCGGGCCGCCGTCCTCACAGAGCATGTCGATGTCGGCGTCTGAGAGCGAGGCGAAGGTGTTGGCGTGCGACGCGATGGACGGTCGGGCCTCCATCACGTCCTCGGCCGAGAAGTACGGGTGCTCGTCGCCTCCGGGGCCCCGGTCGGATGTGCAGCCGCAGTGCATGTGCACGGTCATGCCCAGCTCCCGGGCGTACAACGACAGCTCGCCGGCCCGGACCGGGTCCTTGAGCGAGCCCACGCCTATCTCGCCGATGATCCGCATTCCCGCCGCGTAGGCCCGGTCGATGTGGGACGTGTCGGTGTCCTTCTCCAGCAGCATCGCGCCGCCGTGGACCTTCATGCCCGAGGGCCGGTGCCGGTCGAAGGAGTGGAACGCTCCGAGGGCGATTCCCAGGGCCGACTCGGCACCGGAGCGGCCCGGCGCGTGGACCTCGCCCGCGGAGATGGCCCGGGTGACCGCTCCATGCATCATGCGCTCGAGATAACCCGACGACTGCTGCTTGGGCGCATAGTCGCCGAGGGTGGGGTGCACATGGGTGTCGACGAGACCGGGCGCCACCGTCATCTGCTTGCAGTCGACCACGACGTCGGCGGTGGTGGCCGCGCCGGCGTCCAGTGAGACGATGCGACCGCCGTCGACGACGATGGTGTCGGTGTCCAGCATCGGCGCGTCGAGCACGCCGGTGAGCACCTGGTCGATGTTGTGCAGTACGAGTTGCATTTGTTGCTTCCGGGGTCGTGGTGCGGCCTTCGCCGACCTGGGCCGGCTCGACTGTGCACTGAAGGCCCGCGTCCTCAGACGTTGGCCATGATCTTGTCGGCGAACAGGTCGATCTGACCGGGATCGTCGGTCAGAGGGTTGATGATGAGATGGTCGATCCCGGCCGCGGCCAGGGCCCTGATGCGGGCCGTCATCTCGTCGATGGTCCCGAATAGGTAGGCGTTCTGGAGGTCGGTGTCGGAGCGCTTGACGTCCATCACCGTGCGGTAGGCGGCGAGCTGCTCGGCAATCACCCGCTCCCGGTCGGTCGAGTCGACGATGTGGAGCCACTGGGCGTGCGACATGGCGAAGCCGCTCATGTCCCGCCTGGCTCCCAGATAGTTGCGCACCGAGGCGATGTCGTCGGCGACGATCTCAGGACTTGTGCCGCTCGAGCGGCAGATCCAGCCGTCATGGCGGCCGATGCGGGCCAGCACCGCGGGGGCCATGTCGGGCGTGTCGACGTTGTCGACCACATGCACCTGCGAGCCGCCGCCGATCCAGATGGGGATGGGCTGTTCGGGTCGGGGGTACAGGGTCGTCCCGTCGTCCACGCTGTAGTACCGGCCCCGGTAGCTGACGTCGTCGGTGCTGAGCAGCAGCCGTATCAGCTCGAGGGACTCGTCGGTTCGCCGGCCACGCTCGCGCCGGGGCACCCCCACCGACGCGAACTCCATGTCGTCGTGGCCGGTCCCGACGCCGAGGATCACCCGGCCCCCGCCCGAGAGGCTGTCGAGGCTGGCGACCTCCTTGGCGATGATGGTGGGGTGGCGGAACGGCGCGCACAGGATGGCGGTCCCCAGGCGGATGCGCTCGGTGGCGCCCGCGGCGACGGACAGCGTGATCATGGGGTCCTGCCAGGCCACCGAGTACACGTTGGGCGCCACCAGCAGGTGGTCGATGACCCACAGTCCGGTGAAGCCCGCCTCCTCCACCCTCGCGAAGTACGGCACCAGCGTCCTGGCCGACGCCGCGGTGGTGAGCGGCCCGGCATAGGACGGCACCCGCCAGCCGAAGTCCATCAGTCCGCTGCTCCGGAGCGCGGCGCCCGCGGTGTCACACCGAGACGCCGGCGGCCCGCATCTCGGCGCCGACCGAGCCGTAAAGCCGCCGCATCACCAAGCGGTACACGAGCCCGTGGATCTTGTCGAGGACCAGGCCGAGCACCGTCAGCTGCACGAAGGCCACGAACATCAGCTCGGTGTCGAGCGTTCCCTGCGACACGATTATCAACGCGCCGAGGCCCTTGTTGGCCCCCACATACTCGGCCACCACCGCACCCACCAGCGCCAGCATGAGCGCAACCCGCAGCCCGCTGAACACCGCGGGCACGGCGTGCAGGGCCTTGCACTTGGTGAGGGTCGTCCAGCGGGATGCTCGCAGCGCCCTGAACAGCTCCATCATCTCCGCCGGCGCGGTGGTGAGGCCGAGGTAGGTGTTCTCCAGCAGCGGGAAGAAGGCGATGAGGGCCGCGATGATCACCTTGGGGGTCATGCCGAAGCCGAACCAGATCACCAGGATCGGTGCCAGCGCGAACTTGGGCAGGGCCTGGGTGATGATTACGTAGGGCATGATCACCCGCCGGGCGATCCCGAACTCGGAGGCCAGGGTGCCCAGACCGATGCCGGCGACACCGCCCAGCGCGAAGCCCAGCACGATCTCCTGCACGGTGATCCAGATGTGGGGGGTGGCCCGACCCGAGGTCACATAGTCGATCAGCCGGCTGAGGACCGGGCCCGGCTCGGGCAGGATCAGCGGCGAGTTGGTCTTGGCCCACAGGTGCCAGACCACGATCAACACCACGGCCGACACCAGCACCAGGGCGCGGCCGATCCATGCCTCCGAGCGGGCCGCTCTCAGCAGCCGCCTCATGTCGCGCCCCCGGCCTCCAGGCCGGTTCATTCCAGCTGCTCCCGGATCCGCTGGCGGAGGGACCAGAACCGTTCGTCCCCCTCGACCTGCTCGAAGGTGCGGGGCCGCTCGAGATCGACGTCGATGACGTCCTGGACCCCGCCGGGGCGCGCCGACATGACCATCACCCTGTCGGACAGGAACAACGCCTCGCCGATGTCGTGGGTCACGAACACCACCGTGGTCTGGGACTCATGCCAGATCCGCAGCAGCTCGAGGTTCATCTGGTCGCGGGTCTGCGCGTCGAGCGCGCCGAAGGGCTCGTCCATCAGCAGGATGGAGGGCTCCACGGCCAGCGCCCGGGCCACCGACACCCGCTGCTGCATGCCTCCCGACAGCTCACCCGGCCGGTGTTGCAG
The DNA here is from genome assembly GCA_026710865.1 of Acidimicrobiaceae bacterium. Lineage (GTDB taxonomy): Bacteria > Actinomycetota > Acidimicrobiia > Acidimicrobiales > Aldehydirespiratoraceae > Aldehydirespirator. The sequence goes on along the minus strand of JAPOQG010000411.1, from coordinate 10,644 downwards.
GTACTCGGACAGGCCGACCATCTCCAGCACCTCGCGGGCCTTGCGCCTGTCGTCGTCGGTGGGGCGGCCCATGATCTCGAATGGCAGCATCACGTTGTCGAGCACCCTGCGCCACGGGAGGAGCACAGCCTTCTGGAAGACGTAGCCGATGCGGCGGTCGGGGGCGTCCACCACCTCGCCACCGATGCGAACCTCCCCTTCGGACGGCGCTATGAGACCGCCCACGCAGCGCAGCAGCGTGCTCTTGCCGCAACCGCTGGGGCCGACGATGCCGACGAACTCGCGGGACGCAATGTCGAAGTCGATCCCTTCCAAGGCCGTGATGTCGCCCGCGTCGGACGGAAAGGTCTTGGTGAGGCCGTCGATCTCGATGTGGCCGCGCCCCGTGAGTTCTCCGGTCGTGTCGTTCACGTTCTGCCCCTGACCCCCGGCGGGTCGGCTCGCCCGCCGGGGTCAGGCTAGTTGTCGCTCTAGTTGATGAACCGGTTGGAGATCACCGCGGCGGCGTCTGCCGAGTCCGACAGGATGCCGAGATCGGTGGCCTGGTCGGCGACGTCCTGGATGGTGGCCACATCGCACCAGCCCATGCCGTTCTCGCTGACGCCGGGGCCGTTGGTCTGCATCTGGATGCGGTAGTCGATCACCGCGAGGTTCCGGTCCATGTTGTCGGCGCCCACCGCGTAGCGGGAACCGATCTCGGCCGCAGCCTCAGGGTTGTCCGCGATCCACAGCTTGGCCTGCTCGAGGGCGTCGATGAACCGCTGGACACCGTCGGTGTTCTCGTCCACCCAGTCCCGGTTGGCGAAGTACACGTCGTTGGGGCCGGGCACCTGGTCGTACTGCCAGATCTCGTAGTCGTCGATCTGGTCCTCGGGGATGCCGCCGGCCTCGAGCAGGGCCCAGTTGATCGAGCCCCACGTCGACGCGGCCTGCGCCTGCCCGCCCAGCAGGGCCTCGCCGAAGGCGATCCCGGTGGCCGCGAAGGTCACGTCCTCCTCGGTGATGCCGTTGTCGGCGAGCAGCAGGGCGGCGTACCACTTGCTGGTGGAGGCCTGCGAGGTCACTGCGACCGTCTTGCCCCGCAGGTCCTCGGGAGACTCGATGCCGGCTCCGGTGTTGACCAGCATGGTCATCCAGTTCTGCGTGTACGGGCAGTAGATGCCTTCGAGGTCCGCTCCCGCGATGGTCGCGAAGAAGCCCGACAGCGCGTCGGCCATGGCGATGTCGGCGTTGCCGGCCACGAGCTGGCGAACCGCGTCGCCGGCCCCCGCGCCCGGAAGCTGCTCGAGGGTCACGCCGGCGTCGGCGAAGTAGCCGTTCTCCTCGGCCACATACAGGTCGATGAAGTCGATGAACTTGCCTCCGCCCCAGGTCACCAAGCGGATGTCGATCGGCTCGGGCGGGGCCGCGGGCTCGGGCTCGGGCTCAGGCTCTGGGGCAGGCTCCGGCTCGGGCTCATCAGCGGGCTCGAGCTCTACTGCGGGCTCGGGGTCTACTGCGGGCTCGGGGTCTGGGGCCGGCTCGGGGTCTGGGGCCGGTTCCGGGTCGGGCTCCACGGCGGGCGCCGGGGCCGGGGCGGCCGGCTCGTCGTCGTCGCCTCCGCAGGCGGTGAACAGCAGGGCCGCAGCCAGCGGAACCGCCAGCCAGCGCAGCCACCCTGGACGTCCGATGCGATTACTGGTCTCGCTCATATCGATCTCCCTCCGATCTAGAGACCTTCGAACTCTATAGGAAATCATCAATCAGATGTCAACTCAGCTCGCCTGTGGCATGCTGGAGAGCCGTGAGTTCGTTCGAGAGGCCCATGACCGCGCAGGAGGCGGTGCTCGCTGAGATCCGCCGCCAGCTCCTCGACGGCCGGCTCGCGCCCGGCGTATCGGTCCGCCCCGACGCCCTGGGCGAGCAGCTCGGCGTGTCGGCGGTCCCCGTGCGCGAGGCGCTCAGGATCCTCGAAGGCGAGGGCCACGTCCAGTACCGGCCCCACCGGGGATACGTGGTCGCGGCCCTCGATGTGGAGGATCTCATCGAGATCTACCGGATCCGGGAACTCCTCGAGACCGAGGCGGTCCGCCGGGCCATCCCGCTGCTGAAGACCGACACCGTGACCCGACTGCGCGAGATCGTCCACGAGATGGAGCAGGTCCACGACGACGTCCTGTCGCTGACATCGGTGAACCGGCGGTTCCACTTCACCCTGTTCGAGGCGGCCGAGATGCCCCAGCTGGTGAGAGTCCTGAGAATCCTGTGGGACTCCTCGGACCGCTACCGCCTGCGCTACCTGATGTCCCCCGAGAACCGCCGACTCGTGCACGACCAGCATCGAAGGATGATGCAGGCGGTCGCCGACGGGGATGTCGAGTCGTTCGTCGACGAGAGCCACAGGCATCGCACCCACGCCATAGCCGCGCTGGCCGAGGCGCTCGCCCTGGCTGGAGCCGAGGCCGCTCAGAAGACCGCCTGAGCCGCCAGAGGCCGAGCGAATGGGCGGGACCACGCGGCCCATACGGCGCGAGGCCGTGGCCCGAGCGGCCCGTGAGCGCAGCGAACAAGAGCGGGAAAGACACCGCTGCGACCCGACAGGCTCTCGCCTACCCACGGATGTCGTCGGGCTCGGCCCTCGGCCGCCCGACCTCTCAGCGATGGGGCTGGTCGAGGTCGCGGTCGCCGATGCGGGGGAAGGGCCGGCTGCGGCTGGCGCCCGCTACGGCCACGACCACCTCGTCGGCCCGGGGGGCGTCGGCGATGGAAGTCTGGGCGGTGTGGTAGTGGGTGCGCTCCAACATCTCGCGCTTGTGGACCATGGGCACGACGATCGGCGCGCCCGGGCCGCCCCGGGTGTTGGCGAACACCAGGGTGCTGGCCCCGTCCACCTGAGCGCGGATGGGATCCCCGAACATGAGCGTGTGCACCATCGCGTTGGCGTGCTCGATCTCGCCGTCGACTCCCACGACGGAGGACTTCCCGTACGCCTCGACGGCATCGGATGAGCCGAACTCGTCGACGAGGCGGCCGGCCAGGAGCGCGCCGAGGTCGTGGGCGAACCCCAGGATCTCGGGGTGCAGGTCCTCCACGAAGGGGCGGCCCGCCCATGGATTCTGCATGACCGCGGCCACGATCACGGTGATCAACGGCGGCTCGACCGGACGCCCGGCCTCCAGGCGGATCTCCTCGGTCGCGACGTGGATCTTGCGGATCCCTCTCATGTGGCCTCCTGGTCGGCAGTGAGCTTCAACGGTCGGGCGAGCCTGCGGCGGGCGCCTCCCACGGCGCACGGCCGCTAGCGGCCCATCAGGTCGATCTTGCGTTGCTCGATCTTGGTGCGCAGGGGCGGGAACACCTCTTCGGGATCGATGGCGACCTCGAGCAGTGCCGGCTCTCCCCGCGACAGGGCCCACTCGAAGGCTGAGTCGACTTCGCGGTGGTCGGCGACGGATCGGGCCTCGATGCCGAAGGCCCGGGCCACCGCTGCGAAGTCGATGGGCCCGAGGCGCACGAAATGGTCCTCGGAGTACATCGCCTCGGCCTGGTGGCGCAGGATGCCGAGAGCGCCGTCCACGAACACCACAGCCACCACCGGCAGGCTCAGATCCCGAGCCACCGCCAACTCGCCCATGGTGTGAACGAATCCGCCGTCTCCGGCGATCGCCACCGCAGGGACCCCCTCCAGGGCGACGGCCGCGCCGATGGCGGCCGGGAGGCTGAATCCCATGGCGTCGAATTCGCAGGACTGGAGCAGGCCCTCGGGCCTGGTGACGTCGAGCTGCTCGCAGACCCACAGCCGGTGATTGCCGATGTCGGCCGACACCACCATGCCGTCCGGCCCGCGGCGGTTGAGGGCGTCGATCACGGTGGCCGCGCTCAGGCCCCGGGCAGGGTCGTTCTGCGGCTCGGTGCGCACCGGCCTCCGAGTGAACCAAGGCTCGCGCCACCCCACGCGACATCCGATGGCGTCGAGCACCGCAGCCGCGCTCCCGACGATCCCCTGGTCCACCCGGTAGACCCGGTTGATCTGCGACGGGTCGGCGTCGATCTGCACGATCTGGGCGCCGCCGGCGAACAGGTCGGACCGCCAGCCGAAGGTCGTCTGCTCCCCCAGCGCGCAACCGGCGACCACCACGAGGTCGGCCGAGCCGACTGCCTCGCGGGCCGTGTCGGTCCCGTAGAAGCCGAGCATGCCGGCGCTGCGCGGATGGGTCGTGGCGATGCTGCCGACCCCGGAACGGCTGGTCGCGACGGGCGCTCCGAGCCGCTCGGCGAGAGCCGCTAGGGCGCCGCTGCCGCCGCTGCGGATCACGCCGTGGCCGGCCAGCACTGCCGGCCGCTCCGAACGGCCGAGCCTGTCGAGGACCTCATCGATGTCCGCTACCGCCGGTGAGGCGCTCTTCCCGGCCGCGGGCGGGAGCGGCCCGGCCGCGGTCGAGGTCTCGGCCTGGAGGTTCTGGGGCAGCGCGACGTGCACCGGGCCGGGGCGGCCCGAGGCGGCCAGTTGCAGCCCGGTGGCGATGAGGTTCGGCACCTCGTCGAGGGAGGCCGCCTGCACCGACCGCTTGCAGAACGGCGCGAACAGCCCGACGTTGTCGCAGTGCTGGAGGATGTTGCGGTGGACGTAGCGCCGGTCGACCTGGGCGCTCAGAACCAGCAGCGGGATGGAGTCCGCCTGCGCGTTGGCCACCGCGGTGACGAGGTTGGTGGCGCCCGGGCCGGGCGCGCCCGACAGGACGACCCCGGGCCTTCCCGTGGCGAGCGCATAGCCCGACGCCATGTAGCCCGCGCCCTGCTCGTGGCGGGCGGCGACGATCCGGGGCGAGCCCAGCCGGCCCAGTTCGTGGTAGGTGGGCAGGAAGTGTCCCCCGGCCACAGTGAAGACAGCGTCGGCTCCGGTGTGGTGCAGGGCCTCCGCGATCACACGGCGACCGAGCCTCTGGCGGCTGGCTTCAGGCATCGGGTTCTCCGTTCCGCAGGCCGGGCAGCATCATATAGTCGATCAAATACAAGAAGCGTTGTGGCCTTCATTCCACCGTCAAGAGCGAGGCCGTGAGCGGTACGGCGCGAGGGGTTCCGGTCGTTACACTCTCGTCCCATGACGCCTCCACCTCCTGCATCGTCGAATTCGAGCTCTCCGACTGTGGCTGTGACCATGGACGGGGTCATCGCGAACTGGGTCAAGGGCCTGCGAGCCCACGTCGCCGCACGCCACGCGGTCGCCGACCGGCAGTTGGCCCTCAACGTGTCCTGGGACCTGTCGGAATGGGGTGTCGCCGATCCGGCCGCGGCCATCCGCGAGTTCCTGCTGTCTCCTATGTCGGGCCGGCTCAAGCTCGTCGACGGCGCAGAGGCCGGGATCGCCAGGCTGCAGTCGGCCGGCTTCAGGGTCTTGGCCGTCACCAGGCGGGACCGCATGGTGGGCGACAACCCCGACGACCAGGAACAGACCCGCGCCATTGCCCTCCAGTGGTTCGCGGGACAGCCGCAACTGGGCATCGGAGACGACGACGTCGTGTTCACTGACGACCCCGTTTCGATCGGCGCCGACGTCTGGGTGGAGGACGCCCCCCGCCGGATACGGCGGCTGGCCGAGGCCGACAAGCCGGTGTGGCTGCTGCCGCAGCCCTGGAACCGCTCAGTCATGCAGCATGCGGGCGTGAGCCTGCTGTTCGACGGCTGGGACTCGGTCGACGACCTGATCGCAGCACATTCGGCCTGATGTCACACCCCTGGCCCATTATCTTCGACGAGCGCTGATCGCTCTCCTCGCAGCCCGGGACGACGGGCCGCCTCAAGCCCCCGAGGCGAAAGGCCCCGTCCCGTGCACAGCAATCACCGACTCCCCCCGTTCTTCTCCAGACTCGACGACGGCCGCGTCGTAGAGCGTGAGCGCCCCCTGAGCGCGGCGCTGATGGCGGGCAGCGCGCAGGCGCACCCCGCCGGCGGCGACCCGCTGCTGCTGGAGCTCGCCTCACAGGCGCTCGACCGGCCGCCGGGAAGCGCCGTGGTGGCCGATTCCGGCGGGGCGACGATCACCCTCGAAGCGCCCCCAGGCAACGGGCTCGCCCTGATAGGCCTGCGGTGCCCGCCCGCAACGGCTGCGGTGGCGTCCAGTGTGCGATGCCAGACGCTGTGGCCCGACGACCAGCGGCGCCCCGGGGTGCTCGCATGGTCGGTGGACCGGGACGGAGGCTCGCTGGCGCTGTTTCGCGACGAGGCCTCCTCGAGGGCGCAATCCCTGTCCGCCGTGGCCGGCACCCTGCTCGACGCCGCCCTCCGGTCCCTGGGCCGACCCACGCCGCAGTGCCCCTCACCCGCGGTGTGGTTCCCCGACGGCGTGTTCCTCCACCGGGTGTCGGCGATGCTGGCGCGCCGGGGCGGGCCGTGTGGCCGTCGCCGCCTCAGCTGGGACAGCCTGTCGGTGCTCTACCCCCTCAACGACACCGGCGCGCCGACCGCACCCTCGTTCACGCGCCGGCTGCGACAGCGCTTCCAGGCCTCCAACACCTGGTCATCGCTGCGGCACGGCGCGGCCGCGCTGCCGGCCGGGGCTCCGGCGATCCTGCCCGGCCTCACACCACCGGTTGCCGGATGGCTCGACGACGGCGCCTTCGCCCGCTGGGTGCTCAGCCGCGTGCCGGACGCTCCCAGCGCGCTCGATTGGCTGTGCCGCTCCCTCGGCGGGCCCGTAGCGGACCGTCTGGCCCTCGCCCTCGGTGATGTTCACGACCCCTCCACGGAGCCGCGGTGAGGGCCCGGCGAGCGCACGCCCGGCTCGCGGGCCGGCAGAGGGACCGCCGTTATGCTGACCGGCCGTGAACGGGCCGAGACCGACCTTCGGATCCATAGCCCGGCGCCGCCTGTTGCTCGCGCTCGGTTTCGGAGTCACCAACGTGGCCGTGCTCCGCCGGTTCGGCAGGGGCGCCGATTCGAGCACCGACCCCGATGCCGGTCCGCAGACCGGGCCCGGCGATCCTGTGACCGGCCCGGCGACGGCCGTCTCCGAACCGGCGCCGCCTGATCACCCGCCGGAGATTCCGGTGCTCGACGAGTCGGCCGCCCGCGGCCCGGATCACGTCTTCGACCTGGCCATCGTCGGGGGCCGGGTGATCGATCCCGCCTCGGGATTCGACTACGTGGCCGACATCGGCGTCAGCGGCTCGACGGTCTCCGCCATCGCGGCCGGACCCGAGGCCGCGCCGTTGCAGGCGTCCGAGACCATCGACGCCACCGGTCTGGTGGTGTCGCCGGGGTTCATCGACATCCTGTCGTACAGCCCCAACGGTTACGGCGAGTGGTTCAAACTGGCTGACGGCGTGACCGCGAACCTGGGGATGCACGGCCTCGACGGCCGGGCCGACCGCTGGTTCGAGTCCCATCCCGACGGGAGTTCGCCCGTCCACTTCGGTGGGGCCTACGACAACGCCTTCGTCCGCCAGGCCTACGGACTCGAGCCCTACGACGCTACGGCCACAGGCACGATGAACGCCATCATCGAGGACGCCCGCGCCGACCTCCGCAACGGCTTCGTCGGGCTGCACATGCAGCCCGAGTACACCCCGGGCACCACCGCCGAGGACTTGCTGGCCCACGCCGCGCTGGCCGCGGAGTCCGGGGTGCCGTTGTGCGTCCACGCGCGCTACTCCGACAACCTCGCGCCGGGCACCAACCTGCAGGCCGTCGGCGAGCTCGTGCAAGCGGCCCGCGAGACCGGAGCCCACGTCCACGTCGAGCACATCAACTCCACCGGCGGCACCGGAGTGATGGCCGAGGCGCTCGGACGCATCAACGACGCCATCGCCGAGGGCCTGTCCATGACGGCGTGCGTCTACCCCTACGAGTTCTGGGCCACGTACCTCAGGTCGGCCCGCTACCAGGACTGGCAGGAGAAGTACGGCATCAGCTACGGCGACCTTCAGGTGGCGGGAACCTCGCAGCGGCTGACCGAGCAGACCTTCGACGCGGCCTACGCCAACAACAGCCTCACCGCAGCGTTCGCCATGTCGCCCGAGGATGTGGAACTCCCTCTGCAGACCGACTTCGTGATGGTCGGAAGCGACGCCATCCTCGACCGCTCCCACAACAACCACCCCCGCTCCACCGGGTGCTTCAGCCGGGTGCTGGGCCGCTACGTGCGCGAGCGCGGCGTGATCGACCTGCCCACGGCACTGTCGAAGATGACGATCCAGCCCGCCCGCCTGCTGGAGCGCCGATGCCCCGGCCTCCGGCGCAAGGGCCGCCTGGGAATCGGGGCCGACGCCGACATAACCGTGTTCGACCCGGCCACGGTCGCCGACCGCTCGACCATCGAGAACCCGGCCCAGGAATCTGCGGGCATCCAATGGGTCGTCGTCGAGGGCCGGGTGGCCCGATCACCCGACGGCGCTCGGGGTGAGGTCCCCAACGGCAGGGGTCTCCGGTCCGACATCGGTCCTGTCTGAGGCCGGCTGAAGCGGTATGAGAACGCAGTCCCGGCTGGAACAGGGCGTGGCCTTCGCGCTGTTCCTGCTGCTCGTGGCGGGCGCGGCGGCGTCGTTCGCCTTCGACCGCGACGCCCCGGAGCCGGCCCCCGTCACGACGGAGGGCGAACCGCCGGTCACCGACGACGACACGCCCGACGACGAGCCCGAGGAAGGGGCTGCCGCCCCAGCCGGGGAGTCCGGTCCCAGGACCTTCACCATCGCCGCCACCGGCGACCTGCTCATCCACGAGTCGGTGGCCGACGCGGCCCGGACCGCGGACGGGTGGGACTTCTCGCCGATGTTCGCGCGCGTGGCGCCGATCCTGAGAGCCGCCGACCTGGCCGTCTGCCATGTGGAGACGCCGATGTCGCCCAACAACGCCCGCCTGTCGTACTTCCCGGCGTTCATCGTGCCACGAGAGCTGGGCTCGGCCATCGCCTACGCCGGCTACGACACCTGCTCGCTGGCCTCCAACCACGCCACCGACGCGGGTCAGGAGGGCATCGTGGGCACGATCTCCGCTCTCGACCGGGCCCAGGTGGCCCACGCCGGCATGGCCCTGTCGCAGGAGGACCGCGACCGGGTCACGCTGGTCGAGGCGGGCGACGCCACCGTCGCGCACCTCTCATACAGCTACGGCTTCACAAACAGGGAACTGCCCGCCGACGAGGCGTACCTCTCCAACCTGATCGACGAGGCGACCATCCTCGACGAGGCGAGGCGGGCCCGCACCGAGGGAGCCGACTTCGTGGTGCTGTCGATGCACTGGGGAGCGAACTACGAGGCGACACCCGACGAGCAGCAAGCAACGTTGGGTCCCCGGATCCTGGCCTCCGACGACGTCGACCTGATCCTCGGCCACCACGCCCACGTCGTGCAGCCCGTGGCCCGCATCGGCGACGAGTTCCTGGTGTACGGGCTGGGCAACTTCCTGTCGAACCAGTCACCCGAGAGCTGCGACGTGTGCCCGGTCTCCACCACCGACGGCGTGATCGTGCACCTGACCGTGACCGAGGACGAAGCGAGCGGCCGGTGGCGGGTGAGCGACATCTCCCACACGCCGACCTGGGTGGACCGCACCAACTATGAGATCGTCGATGTGCTGCGGGGCTCCGGGCGCGACCCCGCGCTGATGGCGGAGTCGGCCCAGCGCACCGCCTCCGCGCTCGAGGCTCTGGGCATCGCGGTCGCACCCCGGTAGCGAGCAGGGATCCGCTCGCGGACCTGTGGCGGGGCATCGGGCCGCGCCGGAACGATCGCCCGCGGCTGTAGAATCGGAAGTGTGAGCTTCAAGGTGGGTGATCGGGTCGTCTACCCCCACCACGGAGCCGCCGAGATAGTCCGACTGGAGAAGCGCACCGCCTTCGGTGAGGAGCAGGACTACCTGGTCCTGCGCATGACCCACGGCGAGATGACCGTGGCCGTGCCCGCCGACAAGGCCGAGGACGTCGGCATGCGATGGCCCATCAGCACCGAGGACGTGGACGACCTCTTCGAGGTCCTGGCCCGCCGGGACGTCCGCGAGCCGGCCAACTGGTCCCGCCGCTACAAGAACCATCAGGAGAAGCTGAAGTCGGGCGACGTGTACCAGGTGGCCGAGGTGGTGCGCAACCTGGCGCTGCGCGACCGGGCCAAGGGCCTGTCCGCCGGCGAGAAGACGCTCTACAACACGGCTCGCAGCGTGCTGGTGTCAGAGCTGTCGTTCGCGCTCGACGTGAGCGAGGACGAGGCCTCCCTCAAGGTCGACGGCGCCCTGACCTAGAGGCCCGCCGAAGGCGGGAGCCTCTCAGCGGACCAGTCCGCCCCCGTCGACGATCACTGACTGGCCATTGACCATGCTGGCCGCGTCGGAGGCCAGCCAGACGGCCACCTCCGCGACCTCGTCGGCGGTGAGCATCCGGCCGCCGATGTTGGTCGAGGCGATCAGCTTGGCGATCTCGGGGTTGTCGCCGATGAAGCGCCGGATCATGGGCGTGTCGGTGGAGCCGGGCAGCACCGCGTTGACCCTGATGCCGCGCCGTGCGTACTCCTGCGCAGCCGCCTTGGTCAGGCCCACCACGCCGTGCTTGGCCGCGGTGTAGTGCGGCTGGCCCGGAGCGGCCACGACGCCGGCGCCTGAGGACGTGTTGACGATGGTCCCGCCCCCGGCGGCGGCCATGTGGCGCAGCTCGTGCTTCATGCACAGGAACACGCTGGT
>JAPOQG010000283.1 GCA_026710865.1 Acidimicrobiaceae bacterium | reverse complement strand
TTAGGGGCTGAGGCAGAGCCTCCGGATGGACCTCCATGTCCCTTGCGGTGTACGTCGACTCAGCGAACGGCGGCTCACTGCGCAGCAGCTGGACGTAGCGGGCGTCATACGCCTGTCTGACGCTTTCTTGCAGCCGTCTAGCCGCTTGCGCCAACTTGGAGTCACTGCTCTGCCCGGAGAGCACTTCAGAAGCCGTGTACTCGCACGAGGCAAGGGCGACCCTGTACATGTCCGCGGCGTAGTTCGGCGTGATCTGGGCCAAGATCGGGAGAGACTCCTCCTCGAAGACGTAGGTAGCAGCCGTGCGCCAAGGATTCAGGTCCTCGGGCTCGAGCGGCAAGATGAGATCCGTGACATGCACCGCCACAGGTATCGGGAGTGACGCAAGCAGCACGTCGATTCTGTGATCGTGCTTGGGTAGCTGGCGGACTACGCCAGCGGTTAGTGCCTTGATCGCGTTCTCTGTCGCCATGTGGGCAGCGCTGCAGACCTCGATCATTCTGTCGAAGCGAGCCTCATCCCATCGGTGGGCATTGTCGGCGAGCATGGCGACGGCCTCGTTCTCTCCAGGGCGGGCCGCCTCCGCCAGCCGGTCGATCTGAAAGCGCGCCGTTCCCAGTGCCTCGGCGGATCGCCGGTCAAGTCCTGTACTGTTCATCGCCGCTTCGACCCAGCGAGTTCTTCCGGTTTGCGGCTCGGTAGCCTCGGCCCTGGCTGTTCCTCGCGTCGGCTCGGAGGGTTCAGGCCGTTCACCTCGTAGGCCACACCTGCAATGGGAGGACCTCGGCGGATCGTCGCTATCGCGCTGGCCATATCCGCAGCCGAGACGGTCTCCAGCAGATCGCGCGCTTCCTGCACGGGGCCGAGGGCGGACTCGATGGAGCGAGCGGCGAATGCGCAGCACCCGATGGCGGTCTCAACCATGTCTGCGGCCAACGCAGGCGTCACCGACTCCAGTACTGCGCTCGGCAGCGAAGCGCCCGGCTTCTGTTCCCACGCGTCCACGCACCCGGCGGGAACCCGCAGGGCGGTTTCGAGCCCCGAGCGCTTGTCGGCAGGAATCTGATCGAGCGTCGCGACGAATCGCCCCCGACCCTGGCCACGCCTCGGTCGTTGCCGGATCACACCCTTCGTATAGGCCCGCAAGGCCGCGCTGGCAGCGCTGTGGGATCGCTCACACAACACTCGCATTCGGTCGTAGCGAGCGGTCTCAATCCTCACATCGTCACGTGCCCTCTCGGCATCGTGCTCGCCGCGGGTGCCCCGTGCGTACTCACACACGACACGCATGTGCCGCGTAGCAAGTCGCAGTTCCGCGACCGCTTCCTGTGTGTCATCGGCGGGCCGACCGATCGTCTTGTCCCAGTCGATGGGTCCCGCGACAGGAAGATCGAGCAGGACGCTGCAGGACTGCGCAATCTCCGCCTCCACCGTGGTCGCCAGTTTGGAGCGCACGGACCACTCGACGCGGTCTGTGATCAAGATGTCGCTCGCCCAGCCGCAAGCATCCTCAACGGCTTTGCGCGCCTGGGTCTCGATGTTGTGACGACTCCGGTAGTCGCCCAAGTCGTCGAACACAGCTACGAGGTCGATGTCCGATTCGAGGTTCGGGTTGCCTTGCGCGACCGATCCGAACAACAGCACCTGCCGAGCACCGATGGCCGACAGGGCGTCAGCGGCCCTGCGGGCGTCGGCCCGTGTGGGTACCGCAGTTCGTGTTCTCGCGATCCGCGGCACCCCGCCCGTTGTCGCGAGGCCCGGCGCGGGCAGAACGCTTCCTTGGTGCTCAACGTGTGACGAGAGCACTGCGGAAGTAACGGTGCGGCGATCCTGTTCTTCGCACTCTCTGAAGCGGACGAGGACCGCCTGGGCTGCTTGAGCAGGCGCTAGTTCTGCCAAGTAAGCGTCAAACAACGCCGCGGCAGCGTCGGGCAGCACGTCGAGATCGCCTGAGGGTTCAATCTCCCAGCACGCATAGCGGCTGGCGAGTACCAGTGCGGGCACAACCTCAAGGTTCTGTGCCCCGAGTACCGCTGTGGCGAGCATGTAGCTCAACGGGTGTCGCCGAATCGAGGGATCCACCGACGTTCCGAACCCAGTAGAGGCGGCCCTCAGCAGCCCGCACATGACTGAGACGTCTTCGGTGGCAGCGGCCTGACCAAGTCGTTCGGAGTACCATTGGAATGTCAAGGGCGGGTGATGCCAGTTCGCTGGACGGGCCAGGAAGTTGAATGCAGCCCGCCCGGTGCTGTCGGCGTCTGCGATGGCGGTGAGTTCATCCCACGTCAGAGGCACATCCGCGATGCCTTCCCGCAGCAGCGAAGCCTTGAGTTCAGCCAATTCCAGCGACAGGCTCGTGTCGGCGCGAGAGGTCAGCACCTCCCAGAGGGCATACGTGCCGAATGTGGGAATCCCTTCACTTCGGGCCCATCTGCGCAAGGCGATGTCGTCGCACCACAGAGCGCACTGACGGTTCGACGCGACCCGCAGCGAAGCATCCCACGGACTCAGATCTACGGCTTCTAGCTCTGCGGTCTCGTCGTCCCAACGCGCCGCGAGCCCTCCGCTGGGCACGCTGCGCCATCGTTGCAGGATGTCTGCTAGGCGAGCCACTTTCTCGCGATGATGCGCGTGCTGCTCCTGAGTGTCCGTCAGACGCAGTCCGCCCGCCACCGGGTCGTTGAACGCTGAGCCAGCCACTGGAAGGCTCGCGCTGACAACCGCGCTGCGGGCGTCTGTGACCAGATCGTCTGCGATCAGCACGCGCTTGAAAGCTGCCGCGCTCTCGTCGATCGAGATCCCCGTATGGACCGCCAAGGCCGCGACGCTCGTGTCGGCCGCTACCACACCTCCCAAGGCACTCCTCGCAGCTTCGCGTTCGCGCTGACGTTCCTCGTCGTCAAGAGAGACCGCGGTCAGATGCCCCGCGGCCACCCCAACCAGCAGTTCGGCATAGGGCAGCATCCTCAGTCCCTGCAACATTCCATACGGTGCTTGGCCGAGCCGAACGAGGCCCAGTACCTGGAGTTGCTCGATCGAGGGCGTCGCAGTCATCGACTCCATCGTCTCGATGGCGTCTTCTGCCGTCGCGAACTCGAAGCGGCGCAGGATCTGGCCCTCGTCGAACCTGTCGAAGTGGCTATTGAACGCCGCTGCGAGGCGGGAGCGTTCTGTTTCGGTCATCTGTGTGTCGTCTGCTCTGAGCATGAGCGCCATGAGCGCGGCGGCGGCAACCTCTTCGTCATGGGCGAACTCGCTGGCGATGTCGAGGAGGCGCTCAGTACCAGACGCTGTCACTTCGGTTGACTGGTAGGCTTGGATGCACGACAGGGCAGTGTCCTTGTCGAACGGCTTCGCGTCGTGCTCGGCGATGACTCTCCAGGCTGCCAGCCTGTCGCCGCGGGAGAGTTGCGAGTGGACGATCGCCCATATCGCCATCGTCTCGTCGGGGAATTCCTCAAGGAGCTTCCGCGCGTGCTGTTCCATGGCCGGCCAGTCGCGGCGGCTCTGGACGATGTCGACTAGAGCGCACAACAACCGGCGCCTATCGCTGCGCGGCATGGGCCCGCCTAGCGCACGAAGCGCTAGAGCCTCGGCCTCTTGGAGTCTCTCGCGCTCTTTGAGAATCTCGACCGCGGCCAGGTGCAGCGACGCATCTCCGAGCCTCTCGACAGCCTGCGTGAGTGTGTCCACAGCGTCGTCGGTCTCGCCCAACCTGTGCTGGGCTCTCGCGAGGAGTTGGGCGTGCATGGACGTCGCGAGACCGTGGCGGGCCAACAACTCCACAGCCCCGCCGTAGTCCTCCCGGTGATAGGAGGCGACAGCCCGAATCAGCGCCTTGTGCTGATCCTCGGCTCCGTCGATTCGGTCCAATGCTGCCTCGTCCAACTCCCCAACGAGCGCGAGGCCATGCAACGCCATAAGGCGCCGGCTGTCGTCGGTGGCCTCATCGAGAGCCTTCCGCATCAACTCGGCCGCGTCGGGATCGCCCCTGCTTCGGGCCCGATAGGCCACCATCAACGCGCCCTCCGATGCGTCGATCAGGTTCCAGTCCAAGTCTTCGAGCTCATCGTGGCGATCAAGCATCAACAATGCATGCGCCCGATTGGTGACTACAGCTGCATCCGCCGCCTCCTCCTGGATGGCTTGTCCCTCGGGGCCGGGTGTTGCCAGGTCACACACCTTCTTGGGCTCGTCCAGCATCAGCAGCGCTTCCGTGGCTGCCGCAACCGCGGCAGCCGACGGTCCGCCCCAACGGCGGTACAGGTCCCTGGCCTTCAACCCAAGCTTGACGGCTGATTCCAACAGTCCCGACGGGGCGATTCCCGCGGATTGGCGCTGCTTGACTCGTTCGATGCAGAGCCGTGCCTGATGCAGGTACAGGCTGCCGCGATCAGGAAACCGTCGACTGGCATCCTCCAGTACCCGCCGCGTCTCATCGAGTTGACCGAGGTCGTGCAGAGCCTGCGCGAGCATCAGGAGGGCGTTCAGGGCGATGTCAGGATCCTGCGACTCGCACGCGTCCGAGTCGACGATGGCCGTGACAGCCGTCCGGGCATCGCCGGCGACCAAAGCGCGCGTGGCCTCATGCAGCGGATGGTCTGGCGCCGCTTCCCGCAGGAGCATCTCCGCGTGGTCGACGTTGCCGTCTAGCGCGGCCAAATGGGCGTCCTTGAGCCGGTACAGGTCGCCACGGGGCGAACCGAGGCGCACGGCCACGCGCCGCGCCGCGTCGCCCCCAGGCAGTTCGTGGCCGTTCAAGAACCCCGCTATCGCCTCCCAGGCGAGGTGCCCGGCCTCCATCAGCCATTCCGGCGGCTCCTCGACCTGATGAGCGAGCACACCCGGAACCAGCGAAGCAGGCTGCTCAAGCAGCCGCTGGACGCGTTCTGCAGCCTCTGGTGACGACTGCCGCAAACCTCTTAGGTGGGTGACACACGGCGGGGGCAGCCGGTCCGTCCTCTCATCGTCGGTTGCGTCGCGAGGCTCCTTCGGCGAGCGCGGCATCTGCATTTTCGCGACCAGACGCCCCGCAGCTTCGGCGTCAAGCGGGCCGCATCCATCCGCTACCCGGTCCCGAACGAGGCTCACCCCGAGCATCACCGCGGGTTCGTCGCTCCGCAGCCCTGCCAGAGCCATGCAGTCCTGCGCCTGCTGGCGGATGTCCAGTTCAGACTCCGTCTGCTTCCACCGAACCACAGCCAGGCAAGCAGCCAGTTCCTCGGGCCCGACGCCCAGATGCTGAGCCCAGCGATCCCGTTCGCGGCCAACCTTGGAGCGAGGCCCGGCGTCGAGCATCCGCCGTGTATCGATCCGGTGGTGCTTGAGATCCCGCAGCTTGCCCAGGAGCGGGTTCTTGCTGTCGAAGCCCCGGTTGGTCCAGAGTTCCAGCACGAACTGGTCGCTAGTCTTCTCCAGGTCTCTGAATGTGCTGTAGAAGCGCTGCAGACAGCTCTGCGAGGCGGGCGAATCGGCCTCAAGCAGCCAGTCGTCGTCAATGATCGCGCTGCCGTAGTTGGAACTCTTGGCCTGGATATAGAGATCCGGTCCGAAGTGCCTCCGCACCACGACATCGTCGAAAGCTCCGCCTTCTGGATCCTCCACCGAAACGCTCACGATCCGGGCCGGGTCGCTGAGCATCCTGGATACCCACAGCCACGCGATCGCGTGTTGGTAGTCATTGCCGCGCAGGATCGCAGCCTGCGGTGCGAGCTTCCGACGCGCATTCGCCGACATGTCACGAGGGTCGCTTGAGGCCACAGGCCGACGGTAGCGGGTCCCTATGACAACAGCGCGGAATCGTTCCCGAGGAGGGTGTCCCTGTCCTGTGGTCAAGCCGCCAGTCGTCTCTCGGGGCCCAGCTGACCACGCTGCAAGGGTGCCGGACCGCCTCTGCGAAGGCTTGGAGGCCGCGTCGTCAACCACAGCCGACAACACATCCTGCCCATGCCCGCTGACTGGCCCTGGGCCCACACCTGAACCCGAGCGCTCAACCACATACGCAACCTGCCCCAACTCATCTAAGCCACAGCCCCGGGACCCGCCGCCTCCCAGCACACACCCAAGCGCCACCAACCAGCCCACAGCCCCAACACGTTGCGACTCTTGCCGTTGTCGCGACTACTTATCCGGAGGCTTGGCGGAGGCTTGGCGGGCGCTCAGCGCGGTTCGGACCGGTCGACTCTGGGCCGATGCCGACATCGCAGCCGGCGACACGGTGAGGGGGCGGCGGGTTTGAGGTCTGCCAGACTGGCCGGATGATCACGTTCGACGATGTCCGGCGGCTGGGGATGCGACTGCCCGAGGTCACCGAGTCGACGTGGTACGGCACGCCGGGGCTGAAGGTTCGCAACAAGGGCTTCTGCCGCCTGTGGGGCGAGCGCGAGCACCGGCGGGACCAAGTGCATGACACCGAGGTGCTGGTGCTGTTCTGCGAACTGGAGATGAAGCCGGTGCTGCTGGAGAACCACCCCGGCGTGCTGTTCGCCGTGCCCCACTACGACGGCCACGGTGCGGTGCTCGTCCGACTCGCCGACGCCAACATCGACGACATCACCGACTGGCTCGAAGACAGCTACCGGCGGGTCGCTCCGTCCACGCTCATCCGCCGGCTCGACGGCTAGATGCGGCGGTCCTGGTCCTGCCAGTACTCGTCTCGCAGGAGGCGCTTGTAGAGCTTGCCTGTCTCGTCGCGGGGCAGTTCGGCGCGGAAGTCGACCGTGCGGGGGCACTTGACCGAGGCCAGGCCGGCCCGGCAGCAGTCGATCAATTCGCGCTCCAATGCGGAGGCGGCTCCGTCGCTGCCGGGCATCTCCATGGGCTGGACCACCGCCTTGGGCGCCTCGCCCAGGTCGTCGTCGGGCACACCGATCACGGCCACGTCCAGCACGGCCGGGTGCATGGTCAGCAGGTTCTCGGCCTCCTGGGGGTACACGTTCACCCCGCCGGAGATGATCATGTACGCCTTACGGTCGGTCAGGTACAGGAAGCCGTCTTCGTCCACCCGGCCGACATCACCGATGGTCGACCAGCCGTTGGGGAGGCGGGAGTCGCGGGTCTTGTCCTCGTCGAGGTGGTACTCGAAGGTGTTGCCCTCACCGAAGTACACCACGCCCTCGGTGCCGACGGGCACCTCCTCGCCGGTGGCCTCGTCCACGATGTGCACCTCGCCGCTGATCGGAACCCCCACCGTGCCCTCATGGGCCAGCCACTGGCCGCTGTCGCAGAAGGTGGCCCCGTTGCCCTCGGTGCCCGCGTAGTACTCGCTGATGATCGGCCCCAGCCACTCGATCATCCGGCGCTTGGCCTCCACCGGGCACGGCGCGGCCGCGTGCAGCACGCTGGTCAGCGACGACAGGTCGTAGCGCAGCCGCCGCTCGTCGGGCAGCTTCAGCATCCGCACGAACATGGTCGGCACTACCTGGGTGTGGGTCACCGAGTAGCGCTCGATCGCGGCCAGGAACTGCTCGGCGTCGAAGCGCTCCATGATCACCGCGGTGGAGCCGACGATGTGGTTGGCCATGGTGAAGCGCAGCGGCGCGCCGTGGTACAGGGGCGCGGGCGACAGGTACACCGACTCGTCGGACATGGCGATCAGCAGCACGCACATCATGGCCACCACCGACTGGGCCTCCTCGATGGGAACCGCCTCGTAGGCGCTGAGCACACCCTTGGGCCGCCCGGTGGTGCCGGAGCTGTAGAGCATGTCGGTCCCGGCGACGCGGCCCTCCAGCGGCTCCGGCGACGCGGCCGCCAGCGCCTGCTCGTAGCTGCCGTAGGCGTCGATGACGCCATCCATCATCAGCCTCAGCTCGACCCCGTCCGTCCGGTCGACGAGCTCGGCCGCCTGAACGGCCTTGTACTGCGACGTGATGAAGGCCCGAGCGCCGCTGTTGTCGACGATGTAGGCGATCTCGTCGGTGGTGAGGCGGCTGCTGATGGGCGTGTAGATCAGCCCGGCGTAATGGGCTCCCCACATCAACGGCAGGAAGTTGCGGTGGTTCTCGAGGCACCACGCCACATGGTCGCCGGGGGCCAGGCCGGCCTCGCGGAGCACCCGCGACACCCGGTTGGCTTCGGCGTCGAGTTGGGCGTAGGTGACGGTCTCGCCCGACCCGGCCATGATCACAGCCGGCTTGTCGGGATTGGCGGCGGCGTGGGCTCCCGGGTACATCGGCCCCGACGCTACCGCGCCGCCGTTCAGGCCGAGTAGCCGCCGTCGACCGCCAAGTGCTGGCCGGTGATGTAGCCGGCCCGGTCCGAGGCCAGGAAGCAGATCGCCTCGGCGATGTCGGTCGCAGAGCCGAAACTGCGCAACGGGATGTTGGCCCGGGCCGCGTCGAGGGCCCGCTCGTCGAGGTCGCCAGAGGCCATCAACCGCCGGGCCATGCCGTCGGCGAGCATCCCTGGCCCCACGCTGTTGGCCCGCACCCCGAAGCGGCCCTCCTCGACGGCCAATCCCCGAACCGTGGCCTCGACGGCCGCCTTGGGGACGGTGCTGAGGCCGTCGCGCACCGGGTGCCGTCCGGTGCCCGCGGTGGTGACCGCCACGATGCTGCCTCGGGCCGCGCGCAGGTGCGGCAGGGCGGCCTGGGCCACCGAGAAGAAGCCGGCGGCGTCAGCGGCGAGCTGGGCCCGCATCGCAGAGGGCTCGACGCGGCTCAGGTGCAGTTGCGGCACATCGGGGCCGGCCGCGTACACCAGCGTGTGCAGGCCACCGGCCGCCGCGGCGAGCTCAGCCACCGCCGCGGCCGAGGACTCGTCGTCGCTGAGGTCGGCAGCCGCGGTCCAGCTCCGCCTTCCAGATCGCCTCACCGCTGCGGCCGTGGCCTCCGCCGAGTCGGCGTTGCTGCGGTAGGTGATTGCCACGTCGCTGCCGCGGGCGGCCATCTCCGCCGCGATGACCGAACCGAGGCCGCCGCTGCCCCCTACTACCAGGGCAGCACCGGATCGGCCGGCGAAGTCGCCACTCAGATCAGCCGTGCGCATCGCCTGAGCCTGCCCCGTGGACGCGATCCGAGCAACCGCAGTCGCAGCCTCGACCGCTCCCCGGGGCAGCCGGCCCGGCCCGGGGAGTGCCTCACGAGGCGTCGCCGGCTCGCCTCTGTCCGAGGCTCGCAGGTGTCGCCTATCGGGTGGATACCACTCGTTGGGCTTTGCCGGCCGAGCGGGGCACCTCTCCCGGCTCGACCACGGTCACTTCCACGGACACGCCGATGTTTCCCTTGATGTGGTGGACCAGCGTCTCCGACAGCGCGCCGGCCGGGCGGTCCGAGGCCGGGTCTCGCTCGACCCGCACGGTGAGGGCCGCGAGGTTGGCGGAGCGGTCCACATGGATCTGGAAGTGCGGGCTGAGGCCGTCCACTTTGAGGATCTCGGCCTCCACCTGGGAGGGGAACACGTTCACGCCCCGCACGATCAACATGTCATCGGAGCGGCCGGTCACCCGCTGGATGCGCCGCATGGTGCGGGCCGTGGCCGGCAGCAGGCGGGTCAGGTCGCGGGTGCGGTAGCGGATCACCGGCTGGCCCCGCTTGGTGAGCGCGGTCAGCACCAGCTCCCCGAAGGAGCCCTCAGGAAGCACCTCGCCGGTTCCAGGGTCGATGACCTCGGGATAGAAGTGGTCCTCCCACAGCGTGGGGCCGTCCTTGGTCTCCACGCACTCCTGGGCCACGCCGGGGCCCATCACCTCCGACAGCCCGTAGATGTCCACCGCGTCCATGCCGAGGCGCTCCTCGATCTCGGACCGCAGCTCGTCGGTCCACGGCTCCGCCCCGAAGATCCCAACCTGCAGCGAGCACGACACCGGGTCCATCCCCCGCCGGACCATCTCGTCGATGAGGTTCAGACAGTACGACGGCGTCACCAGGATGATGCGCGGCTCGAAGTCGGCGATCAGCGTGACCTGGCGCTCGGTCTGGCCACCCGACACCGGCACCACCGTGCAACCCAGTCGCTCGGCCCCGTAGTGGGCGCCCAACCCGCCGGTGAACAGCCCATATCCGTAGGCCACATGGGCCACATCGCCCCGTCGGCCCCCGGCCGCGTAGATCGAGCGGGCCATCAGCCGCGCCCACACGTCGATGTCCTCGGCGGTGTAGCCCACCACCGTCGGCTTGCCGGTGGTTCCCGACGATGCGTGCACCCGCACCGCCTCGCGGCGCGGCACCGCGAACATTCCGAACGGGTAGTTGTCCCGCAGGTCCGCCTTCGACAGCAGCGGGAAACGGGACAGGTCCCCAAGGTCGACCAGATCGCCCGGAGCCACCCCGGCGGCGTCGAAGGACCGTCGGTAGTGCCCCACATTCGCATACCCGTACGCCACGATCTCGCGCAGCCGCGCCTGCTGCAAGCTGCGCAACTCGTCCACCGAGGCCCGCTCGATCGGCTCGTAACAGTCCATCTCGCCCGTGGTCGCCATGCCGTCTCCCTATGTGTCTACCAGTGACTCCGGCCTCCTCGGGATTCCGCCGGGTCGCCGGCCGCGGTCGAGCGTCGCCCGTCTACAGCCAGGGAGCCTGCTGGTGGTGGTCGGTCCGATGCTGGAAGGCCTCGCCCACGGCCGCGAGGGTTCGGTCGGCGAAGGGGCGTCCGATGATCTGGAAGCCGATCGGCATCCCGTCGGCCGCGAATCCTCCGGGAAGGGCGATCGCCGGCAGTCCGGCGGCGTTGACGGGGAACGTGAACTGCGTCGTCGCGGGGATCAGGGGAACACCGCCGAGATCGACCGCGCCGTGGGCGAGCACCTGGTTGGGATTGACGGGCGCGACGATCAAGTCGACGCCCTGGTCGTCGAACACGTCGAGGTAGGCGCGCTCGAAGGCCGTCCGCCTGGCTTGGGAGGCGGCCAGCGCGGTGCCCGGGATCGCAGCCCCGGATTCCATGATGGCTCGGGGCTCCTCTCCGATCAGCTCGTTGCTCGAGGCCCGCAGTTCCTCCAGCAGGGCGGCCGACTCGGCGAACACGATGGCGGCGCCCGCGTCGAAGTGCTCCGCGGTGTTGGGCACCCGCACCGTGCGCACGCCGCCCACGATGGGCCCGAGCACGTCGACGGCGCTGTCCATGACCGCTCGCACCTCGGGGTCGGTCTCGAAGCCGTCGAAGAAGCCGTCGTCGGGAACGCCCAGCACGAGCCCGGCCGGTCCCCGTGCAGCGCCGAGGGACATCTTGGAGGAGTACGGGTCCCGGTCGGAGAAGCCCGCGATGACGTCGAGCAGCACCGCGCAGTCGGCGGCGGTGCGGGCCATCGGGCCGACGGTGTCGTAGGTCCAGGAGATGAGGTGGACACCGTCTCGGGGTACCGCTCCCCGGGTGGTCTTGATGCCGGTGGTGCCACAGCAGTTCGACGGGATCCGCACCGAGCCTCCGGTGTCCGTTCCCAGCGCTCCGAACACGTGCCGGGCGGCCAAGCCGGCCGCGCTTCCTCCCGACGACCCGCCCGTCATCCTCTGGGGATTCCACGGGTTGCGCGACGCCGGGCACGACACGCCGTAGGCCAGTTCGTGGGTGTTGGTCTTGCCGACGATCACCGCGCCGGCGGCCCGCAGCCGGCGCACGACGGTCGCGTCGTGGTCGGGGGTGAACCCCTCCAGCGCCGCGCAATTGGCCTCGGTGGGGACTCCCTCGGTGAAGAACAGGTCCTTGAGAGCGATCGGCACACCGTGCAGAGGGCCGCTCGCCTCGCCGCGGTCGAGTCGGGCGGCCTCGGCGCGGGCCTCGTCGGCCTGGACCGAGGCGAACGCGCCGACGGATCCGTCGGTCTGCTCGATCCGGGCGAGGCATGCCTCCACCAGATCGGTCGCGGTCACCGCCTTGGCCCGCACTGCTTCGGCAGCCTCGGTGAGGCTCATCTGTGTCAGCTCGGTCATCGCTGGTTCCTGCCTTTCTCCCTTGCATCAGCTACATCAGCAGCCGCCGGGCGACTCGGGCCGCCAGACCCGGGTCGGCGGCCGGTCCGCTGTCGACGACTTCGCCCTTCTCCAGGACGATGAAACGGTCAGCGAGCCTCCTGGCCAGCCCGAGGTGCTGCTCGATGAGAAGCACCCCCCGCCCCGCATCTCTTGCTGATTCGATGTGGTCGCCCAGCAGGGCGACGTTCGAGGGCTGCAAGCCCTCGGCGGGCTCGTCCATGACCAGCAGCGGCGCAGTGGTGGCCAGCGCGATCGCCGCGGCGAGCATCTTCTGCTCGCCGCCCGACAGTGTTCCTGTCCTCTGGGAGCCTCGTCCCGACAGTGCGGGACCGAACGCGTCCAGCACTCGATCGTGGCTCTCGGAACTGAAGCCGCTGAGGCGAAGGTTGTCACTGACCGTGAGAGCTTCGAACAGGGCCCGCTCCTGGAAGGTGGCGCGCAGGCCCGCCCGCACCCGGCGAGACGGCGGCATCCGGGTGATGTCGACGCCATCGAGGCGCAGCTCGCCCCCGGTGGCCCGCAGAACGCCGAGGACGGTCTTGACCAGCGTGGTCTTGCCCGCTCCGTTGCGGCCCACCAGCGCGACGATCTCGCCGTTCGCCACGGTGAAGCTCACGCCGTGCAGCACGGGCAACGTGCCGTAGCCGGAGCGCAGGCTGGCGGCTTCGAGACGCATCAGTCGCCCACTCCCCCGTACACGGCCACCACTTCGGGGGCGTTCTCGACTTCCGCGACGGTGCCGTCGGCGAGCAGCGAGCCCCGGGCCAGCACGGTCACGCGGTCCGCTACGGCCCGGATGAACGCCATGTCGTGCTCGACGATCAGCACGGGCAGCCGGTAGTCGGCGTGCACCTCCCGCAACAGCTCAGCGGCCGCGAGACTCTCGGCCGCCGTCATTCCGGCCGTCGGCTCGTCGAGCAGGAGCACGCGGCAGGGCCCCGCC
>JAPOQG010000050.1 GCA_026710865.1 Acidimicrobiaceae bacterium | reverse complement strand
GCCATGAGCAGGGTGGGCTTGCCCTCCCGCAGGTCGTCGCCGACGGGCTTGCCGGTGGCGGCCGGATCCCCGAAGGCGCCGAGAACGTCGTCGCGCAGCTGGAAGGCCATGCCGACGGGGCGGCCGTGGCGGGCCAGGGGCTCGGCCAGGTCGGCCCGGCCGGCCAGCGCCGCGCCCAGCTGCAGCGGCCGCACCACGGTGTAGCGGGCCGTCTTGTGCTCGATGATCTTGCGGGCCTCGTCCGCGGTGGCGCTGCCCCGTGCCGAGCCGACCACGTCGAGGTACTGGCCCATGTTGAGCTCGGTGCGCAGCCCGTCCCACACGTCGCGTGCTTCGGAGGGCACCCGGCCCAGCGTGCGGTCGGCCAGGACCATGGCCATGTCTCCCGCCAGCACCGCGGCCGCCTCGCCGAAGCGCCGGTCCTCGCCCCGCCAGGCGCGGTCGCGGTGGCGCTGCACGAACTTGCGCCACACGGTGGGCGCCCCCCGCCGGGTGTCGGAGCCGTCCATCACGTCGTCGTGGGCCAGAGCGAAGGCGTGCAGGATCTCCAGGGCGCATCCGCCGTCCAGCGCCCCGTCGCTGCCGGGTTCGCCGCCGCCCAGCAGCCAGCCCCAGTGGCAGTAGGCGGGCCGGATGCGCTTGCCTCCGCCGAGGATCATGTCGGCCAGATCGCCGAGAGGCTCGTCGAGGCTCGGGTCCAGTCCGGCCCACTCGCGGCGCTCGGCGGCCAGGATCTCGCCGAGACGGGCCTCGACCCGGGCCGCGATTGCGGCCAGTTCGGCGGGAGGGCTCGGACTCTCCCCGGCAGGAACGGTCACGTCGGCTCGCTGAAGCCGGATCCGGCAGGCGGGAGAACGTCCGGGGGCGGCATTGGGTGGTGCTGTTGGCGTCGAACGCCCGGGCATGCGTGCGCCGCGTGGCGCGCCGTCACGTCGCTCCGTCCGACTCCAGCGCGGCGACGACCCGCTCGACCTGCACGCCGGCGTTGGCGATCCTGCGCCGGCAGACTTCGATGAGCGTCGCGGCCCGCTGCACCCGATCGGCTAGGACGTCTACGTCCGGGTCCTCGCCCTCGAGCTCCTCGAGGATGCCCTCAAGCTCGGCCATCGCCTCGGCGTAGCCGATCTCTGTCGTACCGTCGGCCTCGGCGGCACCGTCGCGGGTGGGTTCGCTGCCTTCGGGACCGGGTGCGGTCGTACCGTCGGCCTCGGCGGCACCGTCGCGGGTGGGACTGCTCCCCTTGCTGGCGGGCGCCTGGCTGTTCATCGGGCTCGGTCCTCTCCGCCAGCGTGGTGTCGGGCGTGAATCGTACTGTCCAGCGTGCCGTCGGCCAGGTGGGTGACGATGCCGTCGCCGGGCGAGACGTCCTGCACCGACCGCAGCAGCGTGCCGTCGTCGCGGCGGGTGAGCGACCAGCCCCGTCCCAGGATCAGGGCCGGGTCGAGCGCTCTTACCCTGGTGGCGACGGCGTCCAGGTGGCGCCGGGCGTGCCGGATCTCGTGACGACCGGCCACCGACAGCCGGGCCGAGGCCCGATCGAGGCGGCTGCCGGCCCTGCGCTCGGCCGCGGGCCCGGCCTGCGATAGCCGGTAGGTGACAGCGGCCACCCGGCGCCCGGCCCGGGCCGTGGCCGCCCGTCCCGTGTGGGCCACGTGCTGGGCGGCCGCGTCGAGGTTGCGCCCCGACCGCCCGACCGCGGCGGTCGCGCCCCGAGACGTGGCGACGGTCACCGTGTTGGTGCGATGCTCAGCCGCAGCTAGGGCTCGGCGACCTCGCATCGCAATCGACCGGCCCGTGTTGTCGAGGCGCTGCAGCCAGTCCTCGACTCGCTGCACGACCGCTGTTGCTGCGGCGGTGGGCGTGGAGCAGCTCGTGTGGGCCACCTGATCGGACGCGCTCGTGTCGGTCTCGTGGCCGATTCCAGTGAGTACCGGCCGGGCACACGTGGCGACTGCCCTGGCCACCATCTCGTGATCGAACGTGGCTAGGTCAGTGCTGCTGCCTCCGCCACGGCCAAGCACCACAACGTCGGCCCGGTCGGCAGCCGCAGCGATGGCAGCCGCAATCGCCTCAGGCGCGTCGAGACCCTGAACAGCCGTGTCGACCTCGGTGATCGTGAACCCGAACCCGCTCGCCTCAAGAACACGACGCATGTCGGCGTGGGCTGCGCTCCCCACGGACGTGACCAACCCCACATTCAGTGGTACCGGCGGAAGTGCCGTTTCGGAGTTCTTCTTCATGAGGCCCTCATCATCGAGTCTCGCCAGCACAGCCGCGCGTCCGGCGGCAATCGCGCCGAGCGTGTAGGCGGGATCAATCGAGGTCATCCGCAATTGCAATCGGCCCTGACGGGCATAGAAATCCACCATCGCCTGAATGCGAATCTGCGCACCGTCCTCAATGGTCACCTTGTTGCCGTAGCGCTTGACCATCTTGTTGACGCGTTGCCGGTCGTCTTGAAAGAGCACCACCGACACGATTGCCGCAGGTTCAGCTCCCTGGTCTTCGCCATTCCGCTCGATCAGGTTGAAGTACGCATGGCCGCTGCGGGCTCGCGTGAGGCCGTCGATCTCGCCGGCTACCCAGACTCCGATCGGGAAGGCCTCGTAGAAGGTCGAGCGGAGCGCCTGGGCTAGTTCACCTACCGACAGGGTCTGGTCCGCGCCGATCTGACCGGTCATGTCGCCGCCGTCTCGATCTCCCCGGCGACCCATACCCCGCTACCGAAAGCCTCGTCCAGGGTCCAGCGAAGCACCTGGGCCAACTCGCCCACCGTCAGGGTCTGGTCCGCGCTGATCAGCCCGCTCACCGGCCCGCTGCCTCCGCGGTCTCGGTTGTCGGCCCGGTTGTCTCTGTCGTCTCGGTTGTCGGTCCGGTTGTCTCTGTCGTCTCGGTTGTCGGCCCGGTTGTCTTCGCGGTCTCGGTTGTCGGCCCGGCTGTCTCTGGGGCCTCGGTTGTCGGCGCGGCTGTCTCTACGGCCTCGGTTGTCGGCGCGGCTGCCTTCGCGACCTCGGCCCTCAGCAGGCCTTCGTAGAGCTCGGCGTACAGGCCTCCGGCCGGTCGCAGCTCGTCGTGGGTGCCCATCTCGACGATCCGGCCCTCGTCGAGCACGACGATCACATCGGCGTCGACGATGGTTGACAGGCGGTGGGCCACCACCAGCGATGTGCGTCCCCGCAAAGCCTCCGTGAGGGCCTCCTGCACGAGGGCCTCGTTCTCGGTGTCGAGATGGGAGGTGGCCTCGTCGAGGATGACGATGGCCGGGTCCTTGAGCAGCATCCTGGCGATGGCCAGACGCTGCTTCTCCCCGCCCGACAGCCGGTAGCCCCTCTCTCCGACCATCGTGTCGTAGCCGTCGGGCAGGGCCGCGATCACGTCGTGGATGCGGGCGGCGCGGCAGGCTTCCACCAGCAGCGTGTCGGCGGCGTCGGGCCGGGCATAGCGCAGGTTGGAGGCCACGGTGTCGTGGAAGAGGTGCGGGTCCTGGGTGACCGTCCCGATGGCCGCTCGCAGCGAAGCCTGCGACAGGCGGCGAACATCGAGGCCGTCGACCAGCACCTCACCCGCGGTCACGTCGTAGAGCCGGGGCACCAGCGACACCAGCGTGGTCTTGCCCGAGCCCGACGGCCCGACCACCGCCACCATCGAGCCCGCAGGCACGGCCAGGTCGATGCCCGAGAGCACCTCGACCGGGTCTTCCGGCCCGGCCTCGGAGTCGGCCGCGGCCACGCCCAACGACTCGGGAGTCCCGTCGGCCGACGGGTAGGCGAAGTGCACGCCCCGGAACTCGACCCGCCCCTCGGGTCGGGGCAGGTCACGGGCGTCGGCCGCGTCGGTGATCGGATTGGGCGTGTCGAGCACCTCGAAGACCCGCTCGAAGCTCACGAAGGCCGACATCACGTCGACCCGGGCGTTCGACAGGCTGGTCAGGGGCACGTAGATGCGCACCGTGTACAGGCCCAGTGCCACCAGTGTGCCCGCGCTCAGCGAGCCGTCGATGGCGAGATGGCCGCCCAGCCAGTAGACGATGGCGGTTCCCACCGCACCGACCAGGGTCAGCGCGATCAGGAACACCTGCGAGTACATGGCGCTGCGGACCCCGATGTCGCGCACCCGCCCGGCCCGGTCGGAGAAGTCGGCAGCCTCGTCGTCGTGGCGGCCGAACAGCTTCACCAGCAGCGCACCGGCCACGTTGAACCGCTCGGTCATGGTGTTGTTCATTGAGGCGTTGAGGTTCATGCCCTCGCGGGTGATGGCCTGCAGGCCCCGCCCCACCCGCCTCGCCGGCAGCACGAACACCGGCAGGATCGCCACCGCCAGCAGGGTGAGCCGCCACTCCAGCAGGACCATCGTGACGAGCGTGGCCACCAGCGTGATGATGTTGGCCACCACCGTGCCCAGCGTGCCGGTGAAGGCCCGCTGAGCTCCGATGACGTCGTTGTTCAGCCGGCTCACCAGGGTGCCGGTCTGGGTGCGGGTGAAGAACGCCAGCGGCATGCGCTGCACATGGTCGAACAGCCGCAGCCGCAGATCCAGGATCAGGCTCTCACCGATGCCGGAGCTGAGCCGTCGCCCCACCAGCATCAGCAGCGCCTCGCCCGCCGCAGTGGCGATCAGCACGACGAACAGCACGTTCAGGTAGCCGCCGTCGCCCTCGGCGATGGCCGAGTCGAAGACCTCCCGGATCACCAGCGGCGGCACCAGCCCCAGGAACGTGGAGGCGACGGTGGTCACGATGAACACGGCGATCGCGGCACGGTACGGGCGGGCGAACCCCCACACCCGGCGGCGGGTGTCGGCGGTGATCGTCCTGCCCGCCAGACCGGAGCGGTCGGCCGCCATGGAATGCATGACTCCCCACGCAGTCATCATCACGGCCGAGCCTACGGACCGTGTCAGCTTGTAGCGTTCGAGTCGTGGATCGCAGTGGCTCCGTGGCCCTGAAGACCGACCACTACGAGATCACCATGGTGGCCTCGGCCCTCCAGTCCGGGATTGCCGAGCACCGTGCGGTGTTCGAGGCGTTCGCCCGGCGGCTGCCCGCGGGCCGGGCCTACGGCGTCGTCGCCGGCGTGGACCGGGTCATCGACGCGATCGAGCGCTTCCGCTTCGACGAGGACACCGTCGAGCACCTGATGCGTGCGGGAGTGGTGGCCGACCCGGCCGTGGCCGACTGGCTGCGCTCGTACCGCTTCGGCGGCGATGTGACCGGCTACCCCGACGGCGAGCTCTTCTTCCCCTACTCGCCGGTCCTGACGGTGGAGGGCGGCTTCGCCGAGTGCGTGGTGCTCGAGACGGTCGTGCTGTCGATCCTCAACTACGACTGCGCGGTGGCCTCGGCCGCAGCCCGGGTGCGCGACGTGGCCGACGACCGCCTGCTCATCGAGGGCGGAAGCCGCCGCGCCGACCCCGACGCCGCGGTGGCCGCAGCCCGGGCCGCCCACATCGGCGGGTTCGACACCACCTCCAACCTGGAGGCGGGCCGGCGCTACGGCATCCCCACCGGGGGCACCACCGCGCACGCCTTCGTGCTCGCCCATCCCGACGAGCAGGGTGCGTTCGCGGCGCAACGCGACGCGCTGGGCACGGGCTCCACGTACCTGGTCGACACCTTCGACGTGCTCGAGGGCATCCGGCGGGCGGTGGCCGTGGTGGGCCCGGACATCGGCGCGGTGCGCATCGACAGCGGCAACCTGCTCGCGGCCAGCATCCGGGCCCGGGCCCTGCTCGACGCCCTCGGCGCGGAGGGCTGCCGCATCGTGGCCTCCGGCGACCTCGACGAGTTCAAGATCGCCGAGTTGGAGGAGGCCGCCGCCCCCATCGACGCCTACCTGGTGGGCACCAGCATGGTCACCGGCTCGGGCCACCCCACCGCGTCGGTGGTCTACAAGCTGGTCGCCATCGGCGACTCCGCCGGCGTCGGCGCGCCCCTGCGGGCCGTCGGGAAGCTGTCACCGGGCAAGATCACCGTGGGCGGGCGCAAGGATGTGCATCGCACCATCGACCCGTCGGGCTTCTGGTCCGCGGAGGTGCTTTCGCCGGTGGGCGCCGCGGTTGCCGCCACAGGCGCCCACCACCCCCAGGTGGTGCTGGTGGACGGCGGCGAACGGGCCTGGCGGGACGATCCGGCTGAGGCTCGCAGCCGCTGCGCGGAGCGCCGGCGCGGCCTGCGACCCGAGGACCGGGTTCCCCATCCCCGCAGGTCGCCGGCCGTGCCCACCGAATGGGTGGGAATGGAGTCGCCGGCCGCGACAGAATCTGCCAACGGAGCGGAAGGGCAGCCGGCGCGGTCGGAGTCCGCGTGGCAGGCTGGGAAGGGAGGAGCTGACATGTCCAAGGCTCTGATCATCGTCGACGTGCAGAACGACTTCTGCGAGGGCGGTTCGCTGGCAGTGGAGGGCGGGCATGCGGTGGCCGCCTCCATCACCGACCTCGTGGGCCTCGACCGGGCTGGGGGCGGTTACAGCTACGTCGTCGCGTCCAAGGACTGGCACATCGACCCCGGGCCGCACTTCGCCGAGCCCGGCGCCAACCCCGACTTCGTCACTTCGTGGCCGGTCCACTGCGCGGCCGGCACCCAGGGCGCCGCGTTCTCGCCGAAGCTGCAGGTTGCTCTGGACGAGGTGTTCCTCAAGGGCCAGTACAGCAACGGCTACAGCAGCTTCGAGGGAGTCGCCGGGTCCAGCGAGGGCGTGGGTCTGCGGGACTGGCTCGCCGAGCGGGGCGTGGAGGCCGTGGACGTGGTGGGCATAGCCACCGACCACTGCGTGCGGGCCACTGCGCTCGACGCGGCCGCGGCCGGGTTCGCGACGTCCGTGCTGGTCGCGCACTGTGCCGGGGTCGCCCCCGACACCTCGGCGGCCGCTCTCGATGAGATGGCCGCCGAGGGCGTGACCATCGTCAACTGACCCGCCCCCGGCTCCGCTGGAATTGGCAGCGTTTTGCACGGATGGCGTGCATTGTGCTGCCAGTTCGCGGGCGGCCCGCTTAGGCGATGGCGGCGTCGAGCCGGTCGCGCTGGTAGGCCAGCGATGAGCTACGGGCCGCATGTGCAGGTGGGCCTAGGCGATGGCGGCGTCGAGCTGGTCGCGGGTCAGGTCTATGCCGAAGCCGGGTGCGTCGCTCGGCACTAGCCAGCCGTCGGTGGGCAGGGCCATGCCGGGGGTGGAGCGCCAGGCGGCCATCAGCGACTCGCCCGGTCCGCAGCCCACGAACATCTCCGCCCATCGACTGCCGGGCAGTCCATGGCTCAGGCTCCGGGCTGCGGGACGATCCGCAGGTAGGGGAGGGGGGCCTCCCAGCCGTCGGGGTACTTCTCGGCCGCGGCCTCGTTGGAGACGGCCGGAACGATGATCACGTCCTCGCCCTGCTTCCAGTTGGCCGGGGTGGCCACCTGCTCGGCGGCGGTGAGCTGGACCGAGTCGAGCAGGCGCAGGATCTCGGCGAAGTTGCGGCCCGTGGTCATCGGATAGGTGAGGGAGGCCTTGATCTTCTTGTCGGGGCCGATGATGAACACCGAGCGGGCGGTGGCGTTGTCGGCCGCGGTGCGCCCCTCGGAGGTGTCGCCGGCGTCGGCCGGGAGCATGTCGTAGAGCTTCACCACGTCGAGCCCGGGGTCGCCGATCAGCGGGTAGTTGACGGCGTTGCCGGTCGCGGTCTCGATGTCGGCGGACCAGCCGTGATGGTCGCTCACACCGTCGACGCTGATGCCGATGATCTTGCAGTTGCGGGCGGCGAACTCCGACTTCAGGCCGGCCACCGCGCCCAACTCGGTGGTGCACACCGGGGTGAAGTCCTTCGGGTGCGAGAACAGCAGCGCCCATCCGTCGCCGATCCACTCGTGGAAGTTGATCGCTCCCTCGGTGGTGTCGGCGTTGAAGTCCGGAGCGGTGTCGTTGATGCGTAGGCCCATGGGGGTTACCTCCAGGTCGTGGCGGACTGCCCACAGGCTAGCCACCCATGATGACTATTCCGACCGGATTAGTCAGGAATCATGGCTGATGGCCACCCGCGGGCTAGCTCCAGGGAATCTCGGGTTCGTTCCGTGTGGAGAGTCCACAGAACTCGCACCAAGATTCTGTGCCGCCCAACCCGGCTTGTATGGCCGGGAGGCAGGACCGAACTCCTGGCATTTGCTGTACGGGGCCGGTGCCTGCCGCCAGCGCCGTCTGCGCCACCAAGATCACGGCCGGGGACCCGTGGTGGCCCGTCTACCCCAGGGCCCAGGCGATCGGTCGGGGCTCGTCGGCGCAGGAGGTGTCGGGCACCTGGTCCGGATCGGTCAGGAAGTCGCCGACGATGTCGTTGATGCAGTCGTCGCCCACCCACACGCCGTGGTGGGCGCCGTCGCGCACCACCAGTGTGGCGTTGGGCAGATGCTGCGCAGCCTGTGCCGCGAACTCCGGCGGCGTGATCGGGTCGAACCGCCCCGACAGCATCAGCACCGGCTTGTCGCTGGACACCGCCTCAGCGGCCGCCGGCGGCGAGGCGGGAACGTCGATGAGGTCGCAGAGGTGCTCGATGCCCTCGCCCACTACCGCCGCGGCGAAGACGCCCATGCCCTCGGGCGGCGCCGAGTCGAACGGGACGCTGTCGGCGCAGTTGGCCGCGAAGTAGGTGGCCTCGTGCTCGGCCTCGTAGATCAGCAGGCTGTACTCCACCGCCAGCACGGCCAGGTACTCCGCCGACTCGGTCATGCCCTCGCCCAGCCCGTACAGGACCAGCGGCAGCGACTGGGTCAGCTCGGCCAGATACAGGAACTGGAACACGAGCCCCGCGAGCGAGTCGCCGTCCAGGAGGACGTCCACCGCCTCGCCGAGGCTCGAGTCGAAGCTCCCGAGGCTCACGGTGAGCGGCTCCTCGTTCAGTTCGGCGATGAGGCCCTCCAGCGTGTCGCTGAAGCTCTCGACCAGTATCGAGCAGCCTGCGTCGGCCGCGCAGGCGCTGTCGACCTCGTCGAGCACCCGCTGCGCGGAGAACGCCAGCGACGCAGTGGCCTCGAGTTCTGGCGGGTAGACGCCGTCGAGCACGGCGCCGTCGAGGCCGGCGGGAGCGTGCCGCAGGATCTCGAGCGCGATGGTCGTCCCGTAGCTCACCCCGTACACGGACCACCGGTCGAAGCCGAGCGCCTCCATCACGTCCACCACGTCGGCGGCATGCGCGGCAGTGTCGGTGTGGGCCAGCAGCGGATCTCCTGCGAGCCGCCCGAAGCAGGCGCCGTAGGCGGCGAGCTCGATCGAGCGGGCCTCGTCCCGCGTCGCGGGGAGGATCTCGGGCAGTGAGGCCTCGATCTCGGGACAGTCGAAGTCGGCCGTTCCGAACCCGGTGCCGCGCTGGTCGATGAACACCTGCGTGTAGGGCTGCCGGGGGTAGTACTCGACGAGGTCGCTGCTCGGCCCGCCCGGGCCGCCCTGCAGCACCGCCAGCGGCGGGCCCGCGTCGCCGGCACGGGCCTCGGCCACGCCGGGCCACACCAGCAGGCTGATCTCGGTGGTGCCCCGGCCGGGGTCGCCGCGGTCGATGGGCACGGTGGCCAGCGCGCAGCGGGCGCCGCGGGCGAAGGGCACTCCGCTCGGGCAGTCCACCCCGACTATCGGCGGCTCGAACACGACCTCGCCAGCCCCGCCGGCGCCGTCAGCGCCGGCGGCGTCCACGGACCCGGCGGAGCCGTCGTCAGCCCCGCCGGCCTCGCGGTCGCCCGTCGGTGGGACGGTTTCTACGACGGGAGGGTCATCCGCCGGGACCGGCCCGTCGTCTGGAGACCCGTCGTCCGGGGCAGGGGCCTCCGAGGCTGCCGGCTCGCTCGCCGCGCTCGGCGCACCGTCGGGCTCGGAGGATCCGGACCCGCACGAGGACGCCACCAGCACCGCCGCCATGACCGCGCACCACCGCACGCGGCCCGGCACCGTCCGCGCGCCGGATCCCATTGTCGCGATCCCGTTTCCGGGTCCACCCTTGAACACAGCAGGCATGAGTCGCACCTCTCTTGTGCGCCAAGGCTATTGTGACTGCATCGATTGGGTCTTCTCAGGACGAAGGAATATATGACCCGCTCGGAGAACGCCATGATCGCGCCCGAGCCGACGGCGGTGCTGGGCCGGCTGGGAGCATCCCGGGAACCGTGGCGCGGGCGGGAACGTCTCATCTGTCGACGGAAGCGCGCCGCTGGGCGCGCCGCGACGAGTCGGCGACCGTCGGCGGCGGTGCTGGGCGCCATGCTTGTGCTTGCTGTCGTCGCGGCAGCTTGCAGCGGCGATGAGGGCGCCGGCGTCGTCGGCTCCGTCAGCGCGCTGGGTGACGGTTCTCTCGGCATCGTCGAAGTGGAGGAGGGCGACGCCATCCAGATCCGGTCGCTCAACACCATCACCGGCGACGTGGCCTTCTTCGGTCTGCCGATCGACCGGGCGGCGCGGATCGCGGTGGACGACTACGGGCCGATCCACGGCTTCGATGTGGAGCTCGGCGCCAGCCTCGACGACTTGTGCTCCAACGACGGCGGCCAGGCCGCGGCCCAGACCATCGTCGCCGACGAGGACGTCATCGGCGTGATCGGCACGTCGTGTTCGGGCGCGGCGGTGGCCGCGGCCCCGCTGATCACCGACGCCGGCATGGTGCTGATCTCCGGCGGCAACACGTCGCCTGCGCTCACCTCGGATCTGGCCGGCAACCCCGGCCCCGACCACAGCGTCGGCTACTACCGCACCACCACCAACGACCTGCACCAGGGTGCGGCCATGGCCGCGTTCGTGGTGGGCGAGCTGGGTCTGACCACTGCGGCTGCCATCCATGACGGCGACCCCTACACCCAGGGTCTGGCCCAGGCCTTCGCCGACGCCTTCGAGGCCGCCGGCGGCGCCATCACCGGCTTCTCGGCAATCAACAAGGACGACACCGACATGGTCCCGGTCCTCACCGAGATCGCGGCCGGTCGCCCCGGGGCGCTGTTCTTCCCGATCTTCCAACCCGCCGGCGACTTCATCGCCGGCCAGGCGCCGGGTGTGCCGGGCCTCACCGACACCGTGCTGGTGACCGCCGACAGCCTGTTGAACACCAACTACCTGGCGCTGCCCCAGACCGCCGGCATCTACTTCTCGGGCCCTGACCAGCGTTTCGGCGCCAACGTCAACCAGAGCACGGGCCGCAGCGGGACCGGGTTCCTCGCCGCCTACGAATCGCTGCACGGAGAGAGCCCGTCGTCGCCGTTCTGGGTGTTCGGCTACGACGCGACCACGCTGCTGCTCGACGCCATCGCCTCCGCCTCCGCGGTCCACGACAACAATCTGGTCATCGATCGCCAGGGCGTCCGCGACCACCTCAACGCAGTGCGGGACTACCGCGGACTGGTCGGCACGCTCAACTGCGACGCCTTCGGCGACTGCGGCGCGGCCCGCCTCACCGTGGTCCGGAACCTCGGCGGAGAGGACAGCGTCGAGGCCAGCATGGACAACGTCGTGTTCTCCTACACGCCGTAGTTCCCGAACCCGCAACGTCTCGAACTCACCGTCCCACTGGTTGGGCTCAGCCATGTGATATGAGTGCTTGAACATATGGATCTCTGTAAGAACGTGTATTGTCTCATATGGTCAAAGATGGTAGAGCTGCACGACGGGCGCTGCGGCGCCCAATCCAGGGAGGCAAGCAATGACGCACCCAGACCAGCGGGACCAGGAGCTCGAGGCGCTTCAGGAGCGGCTGTCGCGCCTGAGTGAGGCCAGCGTGCGCATCAATGCGAGCCTGGACTTCGACGCGGTGCTGCAGGGGGTCCTCGATTCCGCTCGGAACCTCACGAACGCCCGCTATGGGGTGATGACTTTGCTCGATGAGGGCGGGCAGGTGCATGACTTCTTGTCGTCGGGGACCAGCGCCGAGGAGGCCGAGCAGCTATGGCTCACCCCGGACAGCCATCAGATCCTCGGGGCCTTGACGGAGATCTCCGAGCCCTTGAGGGTCGCCGACCTGGTGGAACACGTCAAGTCGCTGGGCTTCGACGAGTTCACGATACCCGTGCCGGTGGAGGTCTTCAGCTTCTTGGCGGCGCCGATGTTCCACCGGGGCGACCGGGTGGGACACATCTTCGTGGGCGACAAGGACGTCGGAACCGAATTCACCCGCGCCGATGAGGAGACCTTGGTGATGTTCGCGTCCCAGGCGGCGCTGGTCATCGCCAACGCTCGCAGGCATCGGGTCGAGCAGCAGACCCGCGCCGACCTGGAGACACTGGTGAACACCTCGCCGGTGGGCGTCGTCGTCATCGACGCTGTGACCGGGGAGTTGGTGTTGTTCAACCGCGAGGCCGTGCGCATCGTGGAGGGCCTGCGGGAGGCCGACCAGTCGCTGGAGGAACTCTTGGACGTGGTGACCTGCGTGCGTTCCGACGGCCGCGAGGTGTCGCTTCAGGGGTTGCTGCTGTCGGATTCTCCCGGGGCCGGCGAGACGATCAGGGCTGAGGAGATCGTGCTGCGGGTTCCCGACGGGCGAAGCGTAGGCGCCTTGCTCAACGCCTCCCCGATCCGCTCTGGCGACGGCGCGGTGGGGTCGTTGGTCGCGACCCTGCAGGACATGGCGCCGCTGCATGAGCAGGAGCGGCTGCGGGCCGACTTCTTGGCCATGGTGAGCCACGAACTCCGCACGCCTCTGGCCGCGGTCACGGGGTCGGTCGCCACGCTGCTGGAGACCAGCAGCGGGCTGGATCCCGTCGAGACGACGCAGTTCCTGCGAATCATCCGCGACCAGTCCGACCAGATGCGGCACCTGATCGGCGAGCTGTTGGACGTTGCCCGCATCAACACGGGCACCCTGTCGGTGTCTCCGGAGCCTGCTGATGTGTCTTTGCTGGTGGCCGACGCCAAGAGCAGGTTCCTCACCGCAGGCGCCGCCAACTCCCTCGACGTGGACCTGGCGCCGGACCTGCCGCTGGTGATGGCCGACCGGCACCGCATCGTGCAGGTGCTGAGCAACCTGTTGTTCAACGCCGCCGGGTACTCGCCCGAAGGGTCGCCGATCCGGGTGGCCGCGGCGCGAGACGGCCTCCAGGTCGCGGTCTCTGTCACAGACCAGGGCCGGGGCATACCGGCCGAACAGATGCCGGAACTGTTCCGCAAGTTCTCGCGGGGCCGCAGCCCCGACTCCGGATCCGGCCTCGCCGGGTCGGGCCTGGGACTCGCCATCTGCAAGGGCATCGTGGAGGGCCACGGAGGTCGCATCTGGGCCGAGAGCGAAGGGACGGGGCTGGGAGCGCGGTTCACCTTCACCCTGCCGACGGCAGCGGCCCCGACCGCCGCTGCGGCTCCGAAGTCCGCCCGGTCGCGGTCGGCGGCCCAACGCCAGGTCCGCGTGTTGGCCGTCGACGACGACCCCCAGGCGCTCCGCTACATCCGCGACACCCTCACCACCGCGGGCTACGCGGCCATCGCTACCGGCGACCCCGCCGACATTCCCCGCATCATGGCCGAGGAGAAGCCCCACCTCGTGTTGCTGGACTTGGTGCTGCCGGACCGCGACGGCATCGAAGTCATGAGCGACATCCGGGCGAAAGCGGACATACCCATCATTTTTCTGTCGGCATACGGCCACGACGAGACCGTTGCGCGGGCCTTCGACATGGGCGCGGTCGACTACGTCGTGAAACCCTTCTCGCCCACAGAGCTGACGGCGAGGATCAGGGCGGCCCTCCGCAAGCGGCTGGACTCCTTCGAGGGCGAGCCGTCGGCGCCCTATCAGGCCGAAGGGCTGAGCATCGACTACGCCCAGCGCTGCGCCGCGGTGGCCGGAGAGCCGGTGGAGTTGACGGCCACCGAATACGCCGTGCTCCACGAACTCGCCGCCCACGCCCCCCGGGTGCTCACCCACAGCATGCTGCTGCACCGGGTCTGGGGGCCCGAGAGAGTGGGCGAGCCCTGGTTGTTGCGCGACGTCGTCAAACGGCTCCGCCGCAAACTCGGCGATTCCGTCGAGAACTCCAAGTACATCTTCACCGAGCCCCGCGTCGGCTACCGCATGCCACCCACACAGACATAGGGTCGCCCCCGGGCGGCGCTCCCCGTCGATTGCGCCGGTTGCATAGATAACATGGCCCAGTGTTCAAGGGCGAGCGCGAATAGATTGCGAGTGCCTCGAGTCACGGCGTCGTGTCTCCCGCGGATGGATGCTGTACTCACGGGCCGCCCGGACCAGAGCTTCGCTCAGCGCGTAGCGAAGTCGCTTGCTGAACGGTGCCTATTCGCTCGGCCCCCATGTTGGTCGCCTGACGCAACGCAATCGCCGCCGGGTTGGGCTGTGCCTGGCTGCGGTGGGGCGTGAGCGTCACCCCTGCCGGCATCTGGGATCGCAGATGGTCCAGGGGATTGCACCTGTTCGGGCGACGTCGGCAGCAGTGACGCCGCAGCGTGCCGGCCGGCGTGCCCTGCGCGTGCCGCGCCTCAGGTCCGGGCACCGTGCAGGAAGGGCACTCGTGGGCGTGGTCGTCGCGTTGGCAGCCGTCGTCGTCCCGCTGGAGCCGGGTTTGCTGCTGGGCTCAGCCAGCGAGGTGCACGCCCAGGAGATCGATCCGCCGGACGGGGACCCCGGCGATCCTGTTGACACTGGCGGCGATCCTGTTGACACTGGCGACGGCGATACCGGCGACGGCGACACCGGTGATTCTGGTCCCCCAACCGACGACTCCATACCGCCCGATGGCAGCCTTCCCTCGGCGGTGGACGGCACTCCGAACCCGTGCCCCAGCACGCCCCTGCAGTATGAGCCCGACGATGATGAGCCGGAGAAGTGCGTGCTGGAGGTCCAGGCCTGCCCCCAGAGCCCGTTGACCGGACAGATCATGAGACTGTCGCGGCCTCCCGACGACGTCGCGGTCGAGTTCCCCGAAGCCGTCTATGAGATCGTCGAAGGCTACGACCGCTACCCCGAGTTCTGCGAGGAGCGCATAGAGAGGTCGGCTGCGCCTGAGTCCTACGACAGATGCGACAGCTTGCGGGGGTACGCCGTCAAGAAAGACGGCAACGTATGCCGGATCTTCTATCCCATCAGTTGCGTCTCGGGGCTGCACCAGCACGGCAGCCACACTTGTAGGGCCGTCCTGCGCCGCTCATGGACCTGCGAGGCGGACTACTACCCCGGCAACAAGTTCCCCCTCTGCTTCTTGCCCACCGAGTACGCCACAGGCGAGGCGGTTCCGGCCTGCCTGGACGGGGCGCCCAACTTCGGCGTCTTCAGCGCAGACGATCAGGCCTGTGAGGGCTACGTGGGCGCCGACGTGCTCCGCTCCCCGGAAGGGTCCCCGTGCTCGGGATACACCACCGGCGCGTTCCCGGCCGGCTTCACCGGATTCCGCCAGGTGCAGATGGTCGCGAACCCGGAGAACCGCCACTGGTGCCAGTTCGACGCCTCACTGCTTGATCCCCGCTGCCACGGACCCGCCCCGCTCCCCGCCGGATGCTCGCCGCAGTGGTCGTTCTGCCTCAAGCGGGCCAGCGGGACCGGCGGCTGCGACCAGATGATCGAGACCATCCGGTGCCGCGGCTATCAGGCCGCCTTCGGGCGCGGCATCATCAG
>JAPOQG010000052.1 GCA_026710865.1 Acidimicrobiaceae bacterium | reverse complement strand
TGTGATCCTCGACGTCCTGATCGAAGGTGGCCGCGCCGGCACGCTGGACCTGACGCGCCCCAACGCGCCGATCTTCATCTACGACGGGGACCACATGTCCAACCCGAGGGCCACGCCCCTCTCGACGCGGTTCCCGCTGATCGCTCCCAAGGCCTCGGGGGCCAAGCTGCTGCGCTGGCTTGAAGGACTGTAGAAGACGATCTCCGTCGGTACTAGCTCGAACACGTCAACCACACCTCCGGGCGAAGCGGGCCCGGCGCGCGCCGCAGCCGGACCCGGGGCGGCGACACCAACACCATTGGCCGCTCCGCTACGGCTAGGCCGGATCAAGGAGAGCTTCGCCCGACGGTTCTGACACGGCCCAAGACGGGTCGAGCCCGCAGCGCAATACCGCCCCATCGTCATGCACACCGGTTCTTGAGCGATCCTCGGGGGTCAGGTCCCACAGCAGAGCCGGACGCGATCCGTGCCAGCGCACCGAGAACGACAGCGTGCCATGGCGGGTAACGATCGAGAGAGCGTCAGGGGATGCCCCTCTCCATGCTGCAGGCAGCGCTGGCGCCATCACGACGTGATCAGCAGCCTCGTCGACCAGGCAGTCCAGCACAGCCTCGATCCCGGCCAAGCCGTCACCGCCGAACGCCATGCTGTCCCGAACCACCGCCGCCACGCGATCGCCGGAAGCCGTCCACCGCCGAATGCGACGCTGTCCCGAACCACCGCCGCCATGCGTCGGGGCTCGTGCGGACATCACGGCGAGCAGGCGGCGCGCATCGCGGGCCGCCGCGGGCGCTTCGGGCTCCAGGGCCGACGAGACCTGCTCCAGCGTCACGGTGTCGAGTTGGTCGCCCGCGGCGCCGACCAGCGGGCCGGCCCACTCGGCGAGCCCCGACACCCGGCCGCTGCGCAGCCGGCGCGACGCCAGAGCCCGCAACGCGGCCGCCGCATCGCCCGCGGGCAGCCGCGAACCCTCCACGGCCCGCAGGATCAACTCGCGGGCCCTGTCGGCCTCGTCGGGCAGGCCCACCCGGTCGAGCACGACCGCGGCCCGCGACGCGACTGCAGGGTCGGCCCCGCCGGCAGCGAGAACGCAGGCCGCGATCCCCCGCCGCCAGGCCCGCTCCGCGGTCTCGTCGGGCAGCGCGACCGACGCGGCTCTCGACACGAGGGCGAGCCAGCCAGCCGCCACCCGCTCCGGTGGTCGGGCCTCGACGGGTCCGCCGGCGACGGGCACGGTCACCCGCAGCGGTACGCGCACCGCCAGCGGAACCAGCACCGCCGCGGCCGAGAGGCTCGACCGGCTGCGAGCCTCGCAGTCACCGGCCCGTGGCCCGGACCGGACGACCTCCCATATTTCGCCGTCGATGACGGCCGCCGCTCCCCCGGGCGTCCGGTCGAGCTCCAGAGCGACCCGGCCGTCGGCCAGAAGGCGAGATCCTCGCACCTGTGCGGTCGAGATCGAGCCGGACACCGCCAGTGCCACGCTCACCGGCCCGGCCGACTCGTTCACGAACTCGACCACCACGCCGGGGCCCGAGGGTTCGCGCACCGCGGCCGCCCGCTGGACCACGTCCCCGCCCGGCACCCTCATGGCCGTGGCCGTCACCGGCATGCCGTCCACCAGCCTGGTCCGCACCGCCGTCTCCTCGGCGGCGATGTGCCAGCGGTCCCCGGCGCCCACGGCCCAGCCGACCCGCAAGCCCGCATCAAGCAGAGCGATGGTGCCGGCGCGGTCGACCGCCGCGACCGGTCCGTCCAGGTCACCGAGCAGTTCCGTGCGCTCGTAGTCTCCCGCCATCGTCTGCGGATGGTCGGTCCCGTCGGCCACCGGGTCAGCGGCGACGCGACGGGCCGGCTGGGCGCCGGCTCACCAGCGGGTTTCGCTGGTCGGCGGGCGGTCGAGCAGGGCGCGGTAGGCCGCCGCCGCGGGGCGGCCCTCCTCGATGACGGTCCGCACTGCCTCAGTGATGGGCATGTCGACGGACAGCGAGCGGGCCAGCGACGCCACCACGGCAGTGGACTTCACGCCCTCGGCCACCTGGTCCATGGACGCCACGATCTCGCCGATGGTCTCGCCCCGTCCCAGGCGCTCGCCGACGTGGCGGTTCCGGCTCTGGGTGCTGACGCAGGTGGCCACGACATCGCCGACTCCGGCCAGGCCCGCGAAGGTGACAGGGTCGCCACCGAGAGCCACCCCCAGGCGGGTCATCTCGGCCAGGCCCCGAGTGATGAGAGCGGCCCGGGTGTTGTCCCCCGAACCCAGCCCGTGCGCGATCCCGGCGGCCAGGGCGATCACGTTCTTGGTGGCGCCCGCAATCTCCGCCCCTACGACATCGGTGTTCGTGTACACCCGGAAGTCGTTGGCACAGAAGACATCGCGGAGCTGGTCGGCCAGCTGCCCGTCGGCCGCCGGCATGGCCAGAACCGCCGCCGCAGCCTGTCCGGCCAGGATCTCCTTGGCCAGATTCGGGCCTGTCAGCACCCCGGCCGGACGCCCGGGCAGTTCATCCGCCACCACCTCGGTCATCCGTTTGCGGGTGTGGCCCTCCAGGCCCTTGGTGAGCGACACCACCGGCGTGCCCTCCCCGATGTGGGGCCCGAGCAGGCTCAGGGTCCCACGAAAGCCGTGGGAGGGAACGGCCATCACCACGACGTCGGCTTCCGCCGCGGCCTCCGCGATGTCCGACGTTGCCCGCAGGTCGGGATGCAACTGCCTCCCCGGGAGGTAGCGGGGGTTCTCGCGTGACGAGTTCACCGCGCCGGCCACGGCCGGATCGCGGGCGTAGAGCACCGTGGCGGTGTTGTGCGCGCACAGATGGGCGACGGTCGTGCCCCACGACCCGCCGCCGATCACCGCGACCCTGACGTTCACAGCCGCAACCCTAGACTCGGCGCAGCCCTCGAACTCCAATGCCCGGAGCCGCCCAGTGGCGTCGCCACCAGTCCCTGAAGAGCCCTCGACGGCGGTGGTCGTTCCCATCCGCTCCTTCGACGGCGCGCTGTCGCGGCTCGCGGGCGTCCTCGGTGAGTCCCGCTGCCGCGACCTGATGCTCCTGATGGCGTGCCGGGTGGTGGTCGCGGCCGATCCGATGCCCGTCCACGTGGCCACCGACGACGCCGAGGTGGCCGACTGGGCCACGGATCTGGGCGCAGCGGTCGTGGCGGCCGGCCGCCCCGGCCTGACCATCGCCGTCTCTGCGGCCGTGGATCATCTGGCCGCCGCCGGAGTCGAGCGTGCCGTGGTGGCCCACGCCGATCTGGCCCTGGCCCGGGCGCTGCGACCCGCGGTGGGGCCAGGACTGACCATCGTCGGCGATCGCCGGCGAGACGGCTCCAACGTGGTGTGCGTGCCCACTGCGGCCGGCTTCCGGTTCTCGTACGGGCCGGGCTCCTTCGGGCGCCATGTCGCCGAGGCTGAACGGCTCGGTCTCGAGGTGAACATCGTCGACGACGACACCCTCTCCACCGACATCGACCACCCCGAGGACCTGCGCCACCTGCCCGAGGACCTCCGCAGCGCGCTGGAGCTGGACGAGTTGGTGACGAGCCGGTGACCACCGTCGATGTGGCCGTTCCGGGTCGGGCGCTGGCGATCGGCGCCCATCCCGACGACATCGAGTTCGGCTGCGGCGCGACCCTGGCCAAATGGGCCGGGGCCGGCTGCGAGGCGAGCCTGCTGGTCTGCACCGACGGCTCCAAGGGAACCTGGGACGCCGACGCCGACATCGCGGCGCTGGTGGAGCGTCGCGAGGCGGAGCAGGCCGAGGCCGCCCGCCGGCTCGGCGCCACCGGCGAGGTGCGCTTCCTCGGCGAGGTGGACGGGGAGCTGGAGGTGACCATGGCTCTGCGCAGCCGGATGGCGAGGATCATCAGGGAGCTGCGCCCCGACGTGGTGCTCGGCCACGACCCGTTCAAACGCTGGCGGCTGCATCCCGACCATCGGGCGGCCGGATTCCTGTGCATGGACGCCGTCGTCGCGGCCCGAGACCCGCACTTCTACTCCGAGCACGGAGTCCCCCACCACCGGCCCGTCGAGCTGCTGCTGTTCGAGTGCGAGGACCCCGATCACGTCGAGCAGGTCGCCGAGGACCACATGGAGGCCAAAGTGCACGCCCTGCTGGCCCACGCGAGCCAGTACCGCAGCACCCACGGCATCGGCCCCACCGACGACGGCACCGACCTGGCCGCCTTCCGGTCACGGGTCGTCGACAAGTGCCGGACCGCCGGACGCCGGGCCGGTCTGGCCCACGGCGAGGCGTTCAAGCGCGTCGAGCGGGTCTAGCCGGCTTTGCGGAACGACGACCCCGGTCCCCCACTCGTCGACAAGCTGCCCGAGCGCACCGCCGCACCCCGGGGGCTGAGCACCGCCGAGGTCGCCCAGCGGGTACTCGAGGGGCGTACCAACGACGTGCCCGACGCCCCGGTGCGCACCGTGGGCCAGATCGTGCGCAACAACGTGCTGACCCCGGTCAACGCCATCATCGGCTCGATGTTCGTACTGATCATGGTGGCGGGCTTCCCGGCCGACGCCCTGTTCGCCGGCGTCGTGGTGTCCAACAGCGTGATCGGCATCGCCCAGGAGCTCAAGGCCCGCCGCACGCTGCACAAGCTGGCCGTGCTGTCGGCGCCCCGGGCCCGGGTGGTGCGGGACGGCCGGACGCGCGAGGTGGGCACCAGCGAGGTGGTGGCCGACGACGTCCTGGAACTCCGGCCCGGCGACCAGGTGGTGGTGGACGGCGAGGTGGTGGCCGCCCGCGGCCTAGCGGTGGACGAGTCGCTGCTCACCGGAGAGAGCGACCCCGTCGACAAGGCTCCCGGCGACAGCGTGATGTCAGGGTCCTTCGTGAGCGCCGGCGCGGGCTGGTACCGGGCCACCGCCATCGGCGCCGACTCCTACGCCGCCCGGCTGTCGGAGGAGGCCCGCCAGTTCAGGCTGGTCGGCAGTGAGCTCAAGAGCGGCGTGAACCTGATCCTGCGCCGCCTGACATGGATCATCCCGCTGGCGACGGCGCTGTTGCTGGGGCGACTGCTGGCGACCGAGGACCGCTGGCAGGAGGCGCTGCAGGGCACGGTCGCGGCTGCGGTCGCCATGGTGCCCGACGGGCTGGTGCTGCTGACCAGCCTCGCCTTCATCACCGGAGTCGTGGCCCTGGCCCGCCGCCAGGCACTGGCCAAGGAGTTGGCGTCGGTGGAGCTGCTGGCA
The DNA here is from genome assembly GCA_026710865.1 of Acidimicrobiaceae bacterium. Classification (GTDB taxonomy): domain Bacteria; phylum Actinomycetota; class Acidimicrobiia; order Acidimicrobiales; family Aldehydirespiratoraceae; genus Aldehydirespirator. The sequence goes on along the minus strand of JAPOQG010000052.1, from coordinate 14,942 downwards.
AGGGTGGACACGCTGTGCCTCGACAAGACGGGGACCATCACGACCGGGGAGATCTCGTTCGGGCACGCCGAGCCGCTCGGCTCGGCCACCGACACCGAAGCGACCCGGGTGCTGGCTGCGCTGGCGTCGGCCGACCCGGCCCCCAACGCCACGCTGGCCGCCATCGCTGCCTCCGTGGGCGGCCGACCCGAGGGCTGGGAACTGAGCAGCAGCGTGCCGTTCTCGTCGGCCCGCAAATGGGCCGCAGCGAGCTTCGAGGGTCGAGGCACCTTCCACTTGGGCGCGCCCGACGTGCTGCTGGGGACGAGCGCGGCCAGCGACGAGGCCCGAGCCAGAGCCGCGACCGCCTCCGCCGACGGCGGCCGGGTGTTGGTGGTGACCCGCTCGGGGGTTCCCGAACCGCCCGCCGACAGCCTTCCGGCCGACCGCGAGCCGGTCTGTCTGGTGCATCTCGGCGACACGATCCGATCCGACGCGGCGGAGATCTTCGCCTACTTCCGCGATCAGGGCGTCGACCTGAAGGTCATCTCGGGCGACCACCCTGCCACCGTGGCCGCGGTCGCCCACCGCGCCGGCATCACCGGCGACCCGGAGGCCGGCGCCGACGGCCCGACCGGTGGGCCGGTCCGGGCCCATGTGCCTGCATTCGACGCCCGCGAGCTTCCCGAAGGGTCCGATGATCTGGCCGACACCCTGGAGTCGACCACCGTGTTCGGGCGGGTCGACCCCCACCAGAAGCGGGCCATGGTGCACGCCCTGCAGTCCCGGGGGCGCACGGTGGCCATGACCGGCGACGGGGTCAACGACGTGCTCGCCCTCAAGGACGCCGACATGGGCATAGCCATGGGCACCGGGTCCTCCGCGGCCAGGGCCGTGGCCCAGCTCGTGCTGCTGGACAACCGGTTCTCAACCCTGCCCCGGGTGCTGGCCGAGGGCCGCCGGGTGATCAACAACATCGAGCGGGTCGCCAACCTGTTCATCGCCAAGGCGGCCTACGCCGTGCTGCTCACCGTGCTGATCGGGCTGGCCGGCTCGCCGTTCCCGTTCCTGCCCCGCCACCTGACGCTGATCGGCACCTTCTCCGTCGGCGTGCCCGGGTTCTTCCTGGCGCTGGCCCACAACTACCAGCTGGTCCGGCCGGGCTTCCTGGGGCGAGTGCTGCGCTTCTCGCTGCCCGCGGGTGCAGTGGCCGGCGCCGCGACCTTCGCCCTGTACGAGATCGTGCGCCGCCTCGACGGCGTCACCCTCGACGAGGCCCGCACATCGGCCACCATGACGCTGCTGGGACTAGGCCTGGTGATTCTCCTGCTCATCAGCCGCCCGCTGCGACCCTGGAAGGTGGGGCTGGCCGGGGCCATGGCCGCTTCGTACGGGGCCGCGATGGCCTGGCCGCCCCTCCGGGAGTTCTTCCAGTTGGATTCGCCGTCCCTGGCGGCGTGGCTGTGGGTCGTGGGCACCGTCGCGGTCGGCGGCGCCGGCGCTTGGGCCGGGGCGGAGATGAGGGAGCGGGCAGCCGAATCCCGACGGGCGGCTGCATGAGCCGCGACGCCGGTGGCGCCGGGAGGGCGGGAGAATGGAGCACGGTCCTGGCCGGAGAGCGCATGGCCCGAGCGGGGCAGGGTGGGAAGTGAGCCGCGAGGTCCTGGTCGTGGGCGGGGGCGGCCCTGCCGCAGCGATCGCGGCCGGACTGTGCGGCAATGTGCGCCTGGTGGCGCCCGACGCCCACGAGGTGGACGACGGTTTCGTTGATCGGGCCGGCCCCCGCGGAGCCGGCCCGACGGACGGGCTGGATCTGGTGGTGCACGCCCTGTACCCCGAGCAGAGCCGGATCCCGAAGCCGATCGACGAGATGACCGACGGCGACTGGGCCGCGGCCTGCGACGATCCGCTGGAGGCGGGCATCCGCGTGGCCCGCGGCGCGCACCGTCATCTGGCCGCCCGGCGGGGGACGATCGTGTTCTGCGTGCCGCTGGTCGGCGCGGCCGGCGCGGCGAGCTTCGTGGCGCTGTCGGCGCTGGCCGAGGGACTGCGGGTCCTGGCCCGCTCACTGGCCCGGAGCTGGGGCTCCGACGGAATCCGGGCCCACGCGGTGACCCTTCATCCGTCGATGTTCCTGGCGCCGGAGCATGCGGCCGCCGCGACCGAGGCCACCGCACTGCACGATCCCGCTCTGGGCAGGCCGCCGTCGGCGTCGGAGGTGGCAGCCGTCATCGACACGCTCGCAGGTGACGCGACCGCCGGACTGACCGGAGCGTCAGTGGTGATGGACGGCGGCGCCTGGATGGCCGGATGACCGAGACCGGACCCCGCCCGAGCGTCGAAGGGTTCCCGCCGTCACGCGCCCTCCACACCTACGGGGGCATGAGCGCGCCGGGGCCGCCATCGGGCGCCGGAGACGCTCGGTGCCGCGGGTCATGATCGGCATGGTGGCGCCGTGAGCGCGCCGGGGCCGCCATCGGGCGCCGGAGACGCTGTCCCGCTCGACGGCCAGGTGGCGGTGGTGACCGGGGCCGGGCAGGGCGTCGGGGCCGGGATCGCGTCGGCGCTGGCCGGCGCGGGAGCCGCGGTCGTGATCGCCACCCGCCGAGCCGCCAACGGCGAGCCCGCGGCCGAGTCGATCCGGGCCGCAGGCCGCGAAGCTGCGTTCGTCCGCTGCGATGTCACCCAAGCCAGTGACGTAGAGGCCACGGTGGCTGTGGCGGTGGAGCGCTTCGGCGGGCTCGACATCATGGTCCACAACGCGGTGGCCCACGCGGGACGGCCCGGAGGGGTGCACCTCAGCGGCAGCCACAGGATCCGGCCCCAGATCGCCACCGGCACCACCGCGAGCTTCCTCTGCGCGCGGGCGTCGCTGCCCCACCTCCGGCGACGGCCGGGCACGCTGATCCTGCTCACGTCGCCCGCGGGGGTGGAGGGATCGGCCAACCTGCCCGTCTACGCCACGGTGAAGGCCACCCAGCGCGGGATCGTCAAGAGCCTGGCCCGGGAGTGGGGTCCCCACGGCGTACGGGTCAACGCCATCGCCCCGGTGGCTCGCACACCGGCCATGGACGCGGCTGTTGCCGCCAATCCCGACCTGGAGACCCGCCTGGTCGCCCGCACCCCGCTGGGCCGCCTAGGCGACGCGGCCATCGACATCGGTCCGGTGGCGGTGTTCCTGGCCTCCGACGGCGCCCGCTACATCACCGGCCAGACCATCGTGGCCGACGGCGGAGGCTTCCTCGGTCTGTAGACGACGACAGCGCGCCCGCCTGCTCCAGGTCAGGTCGCTGGGAGCCTCGGGCCAGAATCACTCGCCGCCGGCAGCGCCCTCGTCCGATTCGTTCGCTTCGTCTCGCGATAGCGGCGCGCCGATTCCGAACCGGCCCTCGATGCGGGCCAGCCGCTCGCGGGCGTCGGATAGATCGCTCCGGATCTCGGCCAACTCAGCACCGAGCAGCCTGCGGGTCTCCTTCTCGGAAGCGGAGATCAACTCGCGGGTCTTGATCGCATCCAGGTGCTGGTAGCGCATCGACACCACCACGAACGCGAGCATGGGGCCCAAGACTGCCGCAAGCACCGGCGCAAGCTCTGAGAAGCTGACCACGTTCACCACCCGAAACCCTACCAGTCCCCACTAGGATGAAGCAACCTTGCAAATAATGAAATCCATTGACGTTGTGTCGGCTGGGGGCGACCTTGCCGCGACGGGGGCCGACCGCTGCTAGAACCGGGCATCGTGGCCGAGGTCCATCTTCTCGTCAGCCCCCGGGGCGGCCGGGGCCGCGCCGCGGCCGCCGCCCCCATCGTTCGCCGCGTGATCGAGCAGGCCGGCCATACTCCGGTGGACATCAGCGGCGGCTCAGCCCAGGAATCGGCCGATGCGGCTCGAGCGGCTGTCGAGGCCGGCGCCGAGCGGCTGATCGCGGTGGGCGGCGACGGGGCGGTGCATCTGGCCGTCCAGGGGGTCGCGGGGACGGATGCGGCCCTGGGAATCGTGCCGGCGGGCACCGGCAACGACTTCGCCCGCGCCCTCGGGCTGTTCGGCCTCAGCGTCGAGGAGGCTGCGGCTCGGGCTCTGGGCCCGTCGCGGCCGGTGGACGCCATCGGCACCGACCGCCAGAGTTGGGTCACGTTCAACGTGACCGGCGGGTTCAGCGTGGACGTCAACGTCCGGGCCGACCGGCTGCGCTTCCCCAGAGGGCCGAGCCGCTACACGGTGGCCACCCTGCTCACCATGCCGGGCCTTCGTCATCGTCACCTGGTCGTCACCGTCGACGGGCAGCGCACCGAATACCGCAGCGCCATGTTCGCGGTGGCCAGCACACCGACATTCGGCGGCGGCATGGTCGTCTGCCCCGACGCCGACCCGACCGACGGGCTGCTGGACGTCGCGGTGCTCGGCCCGGCCAGCCGGACCACCATGCTGCGTCTGCTCCCGAGGGCGTACAAGGGAAACCATGTGGGCCATCGGCAGGTGCACATGCTGCGAGGACGCAGCGTCACCATCGAGGGCGAGCCCATGGATCTCGTCGGCGACGGCGAGACAATCGGATCGACGCCCATCACTCTTGAGGCCGCTCCGGGCGTGCTGAAGGTCGCGGCTGATCCCCAAGGCCCATAGAACTGGCAGCACAATGCACGCATACCGTGCAAAACGCTGCCAATTCGGGTCGCGGCGCGCCAACAGCCCCTGACCCATCGGAACTGGCAGCACAATGCACGCATACCGTGCAAAACGCTGCCAATTCGTCGAGTCACCAACGGCGGCTGACCGGATCGAGGGCTTCCAGCAGCTCGGCCGCGAAGTCGGGGCGGCAGATCACCAGGCCGGGCGTGTGCGGGCGGCCGTTGTTGAAGCGCAGCGGCGAACCGTCGACGCAAGAGGCGTGCAGGCCGGCGGCCAGAGCCACCGCGGCCGGCGCGCACGTGTCCCACTCGTAGAGCCCGCCCGCATGCACGTAGGCGTCCACCTCGCCGCGCACCACCGCCATCGCCTTGACCCCGGCCGACCCCATGGCCACCACCTCGGCGTCGAGCCGCTCGGCCAGCCGGCGGCCGTCGGTGTGTCCCCGGGACCGGGCCACCACCACCCGGCGACGACCGACGCGGCACATGGTGGGCCGCGGCGGCGGGTCGGTCGCGAACGTGGCGCCCCACGCGGGCACGGCCACCGCCGCCGCGGCAGGAACGCCCCGCTCGCACAGCGCCACGTGCACCGACCACGCCCCCGACACGCCGAAGTCGCTGGAGCCGTCGAGCGGGTCGAGGATCCAGACCCGTTCGGCGTCCAGGCGCCGGCGGTCGTCGCGGCCCTCCTCGGACAGCACGGAGTCGCCTGGCCGGAGCCGTCGCAGCTCGCCGACCAGGAACTCGTGCGCCTGCCGGTCGCCCGCCATCTCCAGGGCCCGGCCCCGGGGCCCGGAAGGGTCGTTGAGAAGGCCGGTCAGCAGCTTGCCGGTCCCCTCGGCGAGACGGGCCGCGAGGGCGTGATCGCCGGTGGCCGACATCATGCCGTCGTCGCCGCCGGCACTGTGAACCGGGATCCCGCCGCCACCAGAGCGCGGCCGTCGCCAGCCGCGCTCACGCGGCCGACGGCCGGCGGTGCACCGTCACCGCGTAGCTGCCGCCGTCGTAGGGCTCGCGGTCCCAGGTGCGCCAGCGGTGCTCCAACTCGAGCCCGGCCGCGGCCGCGAACCGGTCGTAGTCAGCGAGGGTCAAAGGGGTGAGGCCCAGCTGGAAACCCGACACGATCCGGCCGCCCACCGCCAGGTGCCTGGCCATGTTGGCCACCACGGTCGCCTCGGTGCCGATCTCGACGAACACCATCACGTTGCCCGCCAACACGACGACGTCGAACCCCCGGGGCGCGCCGTCACCGGGCCCGGCGACGGCGACACCGCTGAGATCGCCCAAGATCCAGGGCACGTGCGGAGCCTTGCTGCGGGCCTCGGCCAGCATGCGCTCGTCCACGTCCACGCCCACCACCTCGATGCCCCGGCGGTCGAGCTCGATGGCCACCCGCCCGGTCCCGCAGCCGGCGTCCAGCACCGAGCCGGGCTCGAACCGGCACACCAGGTCGGCCTCGCCGTGGACCCATTCGCCCCTGGCCTCCATGCGCTTCCAGCGGTCGTCGTAGACGTCGCCGTGGGACGCTCCACCGACCTCCCACCAACGGCTCACCCGATCAACGCTAACCGGGCCGTCACCGCCCCGGCGCGACGGCCGGGCACCGTCGATCCTGCCGCCGGCCCACGACCGGGGCGAGGCCCGTTAGCCTCGGCTGCGACAGTCGCCTGCTCCAACCACGCACCACAGGGAGGGCTCATGGAATTCGGGATCTTCCAGAACGGCTACATACCCGGACCGTCGGCGCACATACCCGAGCACGAGCACCTCATGTTGATGCGGGAGGCGTCGTACCCGATCCTCGCCGACAAGCACAACTGGAAGTTCGCCTGGTTCGGCGAGCACCACTGCCTCACCGAGTACAGCCACATGTCCGCTCCCGAGGTGGTGATGGGATGGGTCGCCGCGCAGACCGACTACATCCACCTGGGCACGGCCATCACCAGCCTGCCCACCACCAAGGAGCACCCGGTGCGCATCGCGGAGCGGGCCGCCATGCTCGACCACTTCTGCGAGGGCCGCTTCGAGTTCGGCACCGGACGGGGCGCGGGCAGCCACGAGGTGGCCACGTTCAACGGCACCCTCACCTCCGAGACCAAGGCCATGTGGAACGAGGCCATCGCCGAGATCCCCCGGATGTGGGCCCAACGGGACTACTCCTACGAGGGCGAGCACTTCCGGGTGCCCCCCAACCACAACGTCCTTCCCAAGCCCTACAACGGCACCCACCCGCCGCTTTGGGTGGCCTGCGGCAACCCGGCCACCTTCGCCACCGCCGGGCAGATGGGGATCGGGGCGATCGCCTTCAACTTCGAGCCCGCCCCCGCGCTGAAGGGCCGCATCGACAGCTACAAGGAGGCCATCGCGGAGTGCACCGAGCCCCACGGCTCGTACATGAACGACAACGTGATGATGACCAACGCAGTGATCTGCCTGGAGGACCGCGACCGGGCCCGGGAGATCGCCCTGATGAACGGCCGGGGGTACCTGTACTCGATGGTGTGCCTCTACCACGACACCATCCCCAAGCGCGAGGGCGCCCCCACCTGGCCCGAGCCTCCCCTGGGCCTGCCCGACGAGGCCACCCTCGATTTCGCCATCGACGCCGGCTACATGCTGTGCGGCACGCCCGAGGAGGTGTGCGAGCAGCTCGAGAGGTCCTACGTGGCGGTGGGCACCGACCAACTGGTGTTCGGCCTGCCCAACGAGGGCTTCGAGTACGAGGAGATCCTCGAGATGATCGAGATCTTCGGCGACCAGGTGATCCCCGAGTTCGACCCCGACAGGGTGCACTCCACCGAGAGGTACCGGGCCGACGCGGTGCGCAAGCACCCGGAGTGGAAGGCGCCGCCCCCCGACATCGAGACCACCCCGCCGCCGAGCGCGTCGATGCCGATCCCCTACCACCGCTGAGGGATCGGAGCGACGGGTTCAGCCCTTGACGAGCTCCGCGGCCTGGCGACACTCCTGCTCGGATCGTGCGGCCACGTTCAGCATGGTGACCGGAGAGTCCTCCCACGCCTGGAGCCGCTCGCGTATCCGCTCGGCCGGCCCCACCAGGGAGATCTCGTCGGCGAACTCCTCGGGCACGGCCGCGATGGCCTCGTCGCGCCGGCCCTCCAGGAACAGTCGCTGGACCTCGTAGGCGGCCTCCTCGTACCCCATCCGGGCCATGAGCCGGGTGTGGTAGTTCTGACCCTCGGCCCCCATCCCGCCGATGTAGAAGCCGAGGCTGGCCCGCACCGGCCACAGGGCGTCGGCGATGCCGTCGTGGTCGCATACTCGCAGCGTCGTGTGCACCGCGATCTCGAAGCCGTCGGGGGCGCCGGCCAGCTGCGATGCGTACACCTCGGGGCGCAGCGGCGAGTAGTACAGCGGCAGCCAGCCGTCGGCTATCTCCACGGTCTGGGCCACGTTGCGGGGCCCCTCGGCGCCGATCCAGATCGGGATCGGGCGCAGCGGATGGGTCATGATCTTGAGCGGCTTGCCGAGGCCCTCCGAGCCCTCCCCGGCATAGGGATGCTGGAAGTGGTCGCCCTCGAAGCTGAGGGGATCGGCCCGCTCGAACACCCGTCGGAGGATCTCCACGTACTCGCGGGTGCGGGCCAGGGGCCGGACCGAGGGGCGGCCGTACCAGCCCTCCACCACCTGGGGCCCGGACACCCCCAGGCCGAGTATGGCCCTCCCGCCGGAGATGTGGTCCAGGGTCACCGCGTGCATGGCGGTGGCCGTGGGCGTGCGGGCCGAGAGCTGCGCCACGCCGGTCCCCAGCCGGATGCGCTCGGTGGAGGCCGCGACAAGGACGAGGGGCGAGAACGCGTCGGAGCCCCACGACTCCCCGGCCCAGGCCGCGTCGAACCCGGCCCGCTCTGCCGCGGCGGCCAGCTCCGCCAGACCGTCGGGCATCGCCCGGCCCCAATACCCCAGGGTCAACCCCAGCTGCACGCCGGCACGCTAAGAACAGATGCGGGCCGGCGCAACCCGGTCACGTTGCGACGGGGTCTCTCCCGCTCTGGTTCGCTGCGCTCACGGGCCGCTCGGGCCACGGCCTCGCCCCTATGGGCCGGACTCGCCGTCCTGCCCGCTCGGCCTCCGACGCCGGACGGCGCGACCCTGCCGGATCGCTGTGCTGGTAGCTTCTGGAGGGTTCTTGGCGGGCGGTGACTTCACCATGACCGAGAGATCCCCCTGCCGCTCCTTCCCGCTGCTCCGCCAGCGACGCTGGCTGGGCGTGCTCGGCGTGCTGCTGATGGCGGCGGCCGCATCGGGTCCCGCCGCCGCTCAGAGCGATGAGCAGATCATCGAGCAGAGCAGGCAGATCGCCGAGGATCGCAAGGCCGAACGCCAGGAGTTGCAGCAGGTCGCGGCCGACGCCACCGAGAACCTCGATGCGGCCACGGCCGATGCGGCGGAGCTGATCGACGCTCTCAACAAGGTCCAGGCCGCGGTGGACACCCAGCAGGACGCCCTGAACGAGGCGGAGCGGGCCGTGGCCGACGCCGAGGCCGTCGTGGCCGAGGCCGAGACCCGGATCACCGAACTGGAGGAAGAGCTGCTCTCCACCGAGGAGAGGCTGCGGAGGGCTGTGGTCGAGTCCTACGTCTCGTTCCAGGCCCCGACCGGATCGTTGAGCGTGCTCGGCGCCGATCCGTGGGAGAACGCCCGCGAGGAGGCCCTGGCCGGGTTCGCGACCGGCAGCGGCATCGACGACCTCGACGATCTGCGCCGGCTGGGCGAGGAACTGGAGCGCTGGCGAATCCAGGCCGCCGAGGCCGCCGCCGAGGCCGAGGTGCGCCGCCGGGAGGCCAACCTCGTCCTTGCCGACCTGTTGGAGGCCGTCGACCGCGAGGCTGCGCTGTCGGTGGAGGCCGAGGAGCGGGTCGACCGCCGCCTCGTCGAGGTCCAGCTGATCAGGGAGCTGGATGCCGAGCTGGCCGCCGAGATCGAGGCCGCCGAACGCGAGATCATCTCGGCGCTCGCCCGCCAGCGGGCCGCAGAGGAGGCCCGGCGCAGAGCCGAGGAGGAGGCCCGGCGCAAGGCCGAGGAGGAAGCCCGGCGCATAGCCGAGGAGGCAGGACGGGCACCGGAGCCGGTCGCGTCGGTGACTCCCGACGGCATCAACTTCGAACTCGCCAACGTGCGCGGCTTCGTGGTGAATGCCCAGATTGCGGATGACGTCGACGGACTGCTCGAGGCCTTGGAAGCGGCAGGCTTCGACATGGGCGGCTGGGGTTACCGCACCCACCAGAGGCAGATCGAGCTGAGGAGAGCCCACTGCGGCACGTCGGACTGGGCCGTCTGGCAAAAGCCCTCCAGCACCTGCCGTCCCCCGACGGCCCGGCCGGGCCGGAGCAACCACGAGAAGGGGCTGGCCATCGACTTCACCGAGTCGGGGCGGCTCATAACCAGCCGCAGCAGCGCCGTCTTCCGGGCGCTGCAACGCCTAGCCCCCCAGTTCGGCCTTCAGAACCTCCCCAGCGAGCCCTGGCACTGGTCGGTGGACGGCCGCTGAGCCGTCCCTGCCGCGCTCGGGCGTGCCGCTAGCGGGCGTGCAGCTAGTGCGTGTGGGTCCAGACGGGGGGACGCTTCTCGATGAAGGCCTTGGGCCACTCGGCGCCGTCGCCCCGGGCCGCGTTGGACGCCATCACGTCGGTGGCGAACTTGTAGGCCTCGCCGAGTCCCATGTCCATCTGCGCGTAGAGGGTCTGCTTGCCGATGCCCTTGGCGTAGCGGCTGCCCCGGGTGGCCCGGCCCAGCAGGTCCATGGTCGCCTCGTCCAGCTGCTCGGGGGGCACGACCCGGTTGACCAGGCCCCAGTCCAGCGCGGTGGCCGCGTCGATGACGTCGCCGGTGAGGGCCATCTCCACGGCCCGCTTGCGGCCGAGAGGCCGGGCCACCGCCACCATCGGCGTGTGGCAGAACAGGCCGCCCTTGCCGCCAGGGGTGGCGAACCCGGCCTCGGTGCTGGCCACGATCAGGTCCGCGCTGGCGGCCAGCTGGGCGCCGGCCGCGGTGGCCAGGGCGTGCACCTTGGCCACCACCACCTGTGGGACCTCGGCCATCGCGGTCATGGCCGAGCTGCAGATCGTGAACAGCTCGTGAAGCTCGGGCTCGCCCATGGTCGACATCTCGGCCAGGTCGTGCCCCGATGAGAACACCGGGCCGTTGGCGGCCAGCACGATGCCGGCCACGTCGCCGTCGCCGCCGGTAGTACGGAGTGCGTCCTCGAGTTCACCGAGCAGCTCCGACGACATGCAGTTGCGCCGCTCGGGCCGGTTCAGCGTGATCGTCACATAGCGTTCGTCGCGCTCGTAGAGCAGGTTGCGATAGTCCATCGGATTCTCCTGTCGGTCTCAGCCGCGCGGAGAGGTTACCGGCCCGCAGGACGGGGACCGAATCGCCCAGCCTGTGGAGTCATCGCTCGGCCTCTAGGAGTCTGCCAGCGCGGGCAGCACTTGCTCGGCGGCGAGTTGGACGCTGGACCATGCCTCGTCTATGGGCATGCCTCCCACCAGGGGATGCAGGGCCAGCGTGCCGGTGCTTCGGGCCAGGTCCACGGCCTCGGTCGGGGTGAGGACCCTGTAGATGCCCTCGGCCCGCAGCTCCTCGACGGTGGTGGCCTTCGAGCACACCGCCGAGGTCTGGCCGGGCGGCTGCCAGCCCTTGTAGGTCATGGCCTCCAGCATGAAGCAGTCCCCGTGTTCGGCCCACACCCGGTCGGGATCCTCGGCCACGTTCAACATGACCACGTTGTCCGGGGCGATGCAGAAGCCCTGGGTGCCGTGGCGCTCGCACTCGGCGTAGTAGAGGGCCTCGATCTCGGGGAACTGGCCGGGGAGCTGCATGGGCAGGCCAAGCCGGGCCGCCCGCCGGGCCGCCGCAGGTGACGACCCGCCCACCAGGACCATGGGATGGGGCCGGCTGTAGGGCATGGGAAGCACCTGGACGGTCTCGCCGTTGTGCTCGAAGGGCTCGCCCTTCCAGGCGGCGAGCATCACCTCCAGGGCCTCGTCGAGGACCTTGCCCCGGCGCTTCCACTCCTTGCCCATCGCGGCGTATTCCACCGGCCGGTAGCCGAGACCGGTCACGATCACCAGCCGCCCCGGGCTCACCAGGTCGATGACCGCGATGTCCTCGGCGGCCCGGATCGGGTCGTGCAGCGGGAGCAGCAGGGCCGAGATCGTGACCATGAGGCTGTCGGTGCTCGACAGGATCATGGCCGCGTTCAACAGCGGTGTGGGGCACCACGCCATGGGGCTGCTGTGATGCTCCTCCAGAGAGACGGCGTTGAAGCCGTGGCTGTCGGCGTAGCGGGCGATCTCCAGTCCGGCCCGGTAGCGGTCGCTCATCGCCTGAGCGTCCGAGGGGTCCGGCGACACGAAGTTGAAGCGGATCAGCGAGAAGGCCATGGCCCCAGTCTGCCCGCCGCACGGGGATGCTGCGCGGCCTAGCTCACGATGCCCGCGGCGTGCATGCGGTTGACGGTGCTCACCACCGCTCGCAGGGAGGCCGACACGATCGACTCGTGAAGGCCCACGCCCCAGGTGGTGTAGCGGCCGCCGGTGTCGACCTCCACGTAGGCCGCGGCGGTGGCGTCGCTTCCGGCGCCGATGGCGTGCTCGTAGTAGTCGACGACCTTGCCCGCGAACAGGCCGTTGGTCTGCAGCGCGCCCACGAAGGCGTCGATGGGGCCGTTGCCCGAGCCGCTGATGGTGCGCTCGATCCCGGCGATCCGCATGCGGACCTCCATGTCGGTGCGGGATGTTCCGATGGTGTCGGTGGTGGCCCGGTGCCCGATCAGCTCGATCCAGGGCCGCTCGGGCTCGACGTAGGAGGCCATGAACCGGCGGTGGATCTCGTAGGAGGTGATCTCGGTGCCGGTGTCCTCGGTGACGGTCTGGATCTGCTTGGAGAAGTCCACCTGGAGGTCGCGGGGCAGGTCCAGGCCGTACTCGTGGAGCAGCACGTAGGCCACTCCGCCCTTGCCGGACTGGCTGTTGACCCTCACCACCGCCTCGTAGCTGCGACCGAGGTGGCGGGGGTCGACGGGCAGGTAGGGCACGTCCCACACGTCGTAGTCGCCGCTCAGGGGCTCGCCCGGGGCGACGTCGTAGATGGCGGCCATGCCCTTCTTGATGGCGTCCTGGTGGCTGCCCGAGAAGGCTGTGTACACGAGATCGCCGACGTACGGGTGCCGCTCGGGCACGCTCATGCGGTTGGCGTACTCGAACACCCGGCGAGCCTCCTCGATGTCGCTGATGTCGAGCTCGGGGTCCACGCCCTGGGTGAACAGGTTCAGCGCGATGGTGACCACGTCGACGTTGCCGGTCCGCTCGCCGTTGCCGAACAGGGTGCCCTCGACCCGGTCGGCGCCGGCCATGATGCCGAACTCGGCCGCGGCCACCGCGGTGCCCCGGTCGTTGTGGGGGTGCAGCGACAGCACGATCGAGTCCCGGTCGCGGATGTTGCGGTGGAAGTGCTCGATCATGTCGCCGTAGATGTTGGCCGAGGACATCTCCACCGTGGCGGGCAGGTTCAGGATCAGCGGCCAGTCCGGCGTCGGGCCGATCACGTCCATGACCGCCTCGCACACCTCGATGGTGAATTCGGGCTCGGTGCCGGTGTAGCTCTCCGGGGAGTACTCGAAGCGGATGCCGTCGCCGCCGCCGGACTCCCTGAGGGTCCGCAGGTTGTGCATGCAGCGCTCGGCTCCGGCGGCGGCGATGGACACGATGCCGGCCCGGTCGGTGCGGAACACGACCCGGCGCTGGGTGACGGAGGTCGAGTTGTAGAGGTGCACGATGGCCCGGGGCGCGCCGGCCACCGCCTCGAAGGTGCGGTCGATCAGCTCGGGGCGGGACTGGGTGAGCACCTGGATGGTGACGTCGTCGGGTATCAGTTCCTCGGTGATGAGCTTGCGGCAGAAGTCGAAGTCGGGCTGGGAGGCGGCCGGGAAGCCGACCTCGATCTCCTTGAAGCCCATGTCGACGAGATGGTCGTACATGCGCTGCTTGCGAGGAATGTCCATCGGGTCGACGAGAGCCTGGTTGCCGTCGCGCAGGTCGACCGAGCACCACAGCGGCGCCTTGGTGATCCGCCGGTCCGGCCAGGTCCGGTCGGCGAGCTCCACCGGCGGGTAGGGCCGGTACTTCGTGAACGGCATGGGATTGGGCGTGGGCATGGTGTCTGTCCTCGGTGAGCGGGTGTTCTGGTTCGGTCGGAGATCCGCGGGTGTCGGTCGAGGCGGGGCGGAATGGGTCCGGAGAAGCACAAATCCCCCCGGCCAGCGGCACGAGGGGATTCGGCGAGCACCGATATGTGGCGCTCGCCTACACGAGAAGCAGGAGGTCGGCGAAGGTGGTCACGGCCACACAGGTTAGCCGAGCCGGGGCCGGCGTCCAACGCTCGACCGCCCGGCGTGTGGCGCGGGGTGCGATCGGGGCCCGATCCGCGCCATGCTTGGGGGGTGAGTCATCTGGTGTGGGAGGAGACCCTGCCCGACCTTCGGTCGCCGATGCTGGTAACCGCCTTCCAGGGCTGGTTCGACGTGGGCGGCGCGGCGACAGGCGCCCTCGAGTGGCTGAGCGAGCGCAGCGACTCGATCCGGGTGGCCCACATCGACCCCGAGGAGTTCTTCAACTTCGCCGAGCAGCGGCCCACCGTCAGGCTGCGGGACGAGCAGCGGGAGATCGTGTGGCCCTCCAACGACGTTCATGTGCTGCGCCCCCCCGACACCCAACACGACCTGGTGCTGGTGGTGGGCGCGGAGCCTCAGCTGAGCTGGCGGACCTACGGGGAGATCATCGTCGAGCTCGCGTCCCGCACCGGAGCGTCCTCGCTGGTGACGGTGGGCGCCCACATTGCCGACATACCCCACACCCGTCCCTTCCTGGTGACCGGCTCCACCACCGACGCCGGTCTGGCCAAGGCCTGGGGCCTGGACCGTCCCAGCTACGAGGGCCCCACCGGGATCGTGGGCGTGCTCCACGAGCGCTTCGAGCGGCTCGGCGCGCCGGCAGTGTCGCTGCGGGTGGCCGTGCCCCACTACGTCTCGGGCGCCCCCAACCCGAAGGGAGCCCGGGCCCTGCTGGAGCGCTTCGAGCGTGTGACGGGCATACCCACTGGCTGGTCGGAACTCGACGAGGCCGCCGAGGAGTGGGAACAGAGAGTCAACGACGCCATGAGGGCGGACGACGACGTGGTGGCCTACGTGCGGCGCCTCGAGGCCCGCGCCGACGCCCGGGCTGAGCGCAGCGTCCCCAGCCCCGACGACCTCGGCGCCGAGTTCGAGCGCTTCCTGCGCCAGCAGGACAACTCCGACTGAGCCGCGTGCC
>JAPOQG010000053.1 GCA_026710865.1 Acidimicrobiaceae bacterium | reverse complement strand
TCCGGCGGCCACGTGCACCGGAGCCCGTGCCTGGGCCAGTGTGAGCGGGCGCCGGCGCTGTTCGTCCAGGGGGTGGGCGGCCGCCCCGACCACGTTCCCGCCGACGGCGAGCCCTTCGAGTTGCCCCAGGCCGGCGACCCGTCGCTGCGCCTGCTGCGCCGCATCGGGGTGGCCGACCCCGAGTCGCTGGATTCGTATCGCGCCCACGGCGGCTACCAGGCGCTGACCCGAGCTGCAGAGATGGGCGCCGAGGCCGTCATGGAGGCGGTGGCCGACTCGGGCCTGTCGGGCCGGGGCGGCGCGGCCTTCCCCACCGGCGTCAAGTGGCGGGCCGTCGCCGCCGAGACCGGGCGGCCCAAGCATGTGGTGGCCAACTGCGACGAGTCGGAGCCCGGCACCTTCAAGGACCGCATCGTCATGGAGCAGGACCCGTTCGCGGTGATCGAGGCGATGACCGTCGCCGGCTTCGCAACCGGGGCCAACAAGGGCTGGATCTACATCCGGGGCGAGTACCCGCAGGCCACCGCCCGCCTGCAGGGCGCCATCGACGCGGCCCGCTCCGCCGGCCTGCTCGGCCCCGACGTCGCCGGCACCGGCCACGAGTTCGATATCGCCATCTGGCGGGGAGCGGGCGCCTACATCTGCGGCGAGGAGACCGCGCTGTTCAACTCGCTGGAGGGATTCAGGGGCGAGCCCCGCAACAAGCCGCCGTTCCCCACCACCCACGGCCTGTTCGGCGAGCCGACCGCGATCAACAATCCCGAGACTCTGATCAACGTGCTCGGCATCCTCATCGACGGCCCCGAGGAGTACCGCACAAGGGGAACCGAGCGATCGCCCGGCACGAGGCTCCTGTGCCTGTCGGGGCACGTCGGCCGCCCCGGCCTCTACGAGGTGCCGTTCGGGACCACGCTGGGAGCTGTGCTGGAGTTCGCCGGCGGGATCTCGGGAACCGGCGAGCTGCAGGCGGTGCTGATGGGGGGCGCGGCCGGATCGTTCGTCGGCCCGGACTCGCTGGATCTGCCGCTCACCCTGGAGGACACCCGGGCCGCCGGCACCACTCTCGGCTCGGGGGTGGTGATGGCCTTCGACACGTCGGTCGACATGACCGGCATCGTGGTGCGAATAGCCGAGTTCTTCCGCGACGAGTCGTGCGGGCAGTGCGTTCCGTGCCGGGTCGGCGCGGTCCGCCAGCACGAGACACTGGTGCAGATGCAGAAGCGGGGGTCGCTGTCGCCGGCCCGCCGGGCCCTGATCGACGAGATGGCCGAGGTGATGGTGGATGCTTCCATCTGCGGGCTCGGCCACACCGCGGCCTCGGCCGTCCGCTCGGCCCTGTCGCTGGGCCTGATAGCGTCGCCGTGATGGTAGGCCTGCCTCATGATGGCCGCCTAACTCCTCGGCGATCTCGGTGTTCGTAGCCGGACCGTCAGACAGCTTCGAGGATAGGCGCTTCCAGCCGACGCTTCGCTCAGGTCCCGCGCTCTGCGGGCCAGTAGCCTTCAAGCGATGCTCACCGACACCCTCGCCGCGCCAAGCGTCGACGACGCCCGCCGCGCCAGCCGTGAACTAGTCGACGCAGGCGCGTCCCGGGTGCTGCTGTTCGGATCGGTCGCCCGCAACCAGGCCGGCCCCGACAGCGACATCGACCTGGTGGCCATCTTCGACAACCTCGACTACACTCACCGCCTCCAGCGTCAACTCGACCTGCAGACCGCGGCGCAGGCCTCCAGCGGGCATCGGGTGCAGGTCCACGTCACCGACTGGCCCGAATGGGTCCACCGCACCCGCCGGGTCTCGGCGTCCTTCGAGGCCGGCATCGCCGCCAACACGGTGGTCCTCTACGCCCGCCCGGCCACCGACGTCGCCTGGGGCAAGGAGATCGGCTTGGCCACAGACAACACCCAAGAAGCCCTCGGCCGCCTCGACGAAGCCATCAAGGCCCTCAACGACCTGCTCGGCCACACCCGCCTCGGCGAACTCGAACAACAGGCCCTCGTCGCCGGCGACCGCGCCTCGGTCGACCACTACCGCCACTGGCGCCTCATCAACGTCTGCCAAAGCGCCGCGATGGCCATCGAGACCTCCCTCAAATCACTCGCCGCGCTCACCGGCGAACCCGTCAGACGCGCCCACGACATCGACTACCTCCTCACCCGCACCGGCCCCCACACCGGTGCCGCCCGAGCCGCCCTCGAACCCCTCGCCACACCCCGACCCGACACCGAAGGCAACCTCTACCACCACGTCACCATCTGGCGCGCCGCCGGCGCCTACCTAGCCGACCACCCCGAGATCGACCTCGCCGCCACCACCCGCCTCGCGCCCGGCCTCGCCACAGCCGCCGCCCAGATCGTCACCACCGCCGCCGCACAGATCGCCCACACCGTCGAGGACCCCACCGCCGTACAGCCCGCCCAGCAAGTCATCGCCGCAGTAACCGCCGCGCTCAACAACCGCAACCTCATCGAGGGCCATGCCCACGGCCGCACCATCACCCCCACCGACCACGGCCCAGCCATCACCTGACCATGCCCACCGAACAACCCGCCAGACAGCCGACCCCAACGGTGCCCGATCCCTCCATGACGTCCCCGACATCGAGCCGGGGGGGGGGGCTTGGGGCGACGCGCCCGGGCATCGGCGGCGTCCTGGGCGGCCTCGGCGTCATAGCCGTCGCGTCCACCGCCGCGATCGAGCTCGCGATGGATCGTCGAGTGGTGCCTGCGGTGGCGTCGCGCGATCCCGAGCGGCACCGGTGCCTGCCTGTGCCATCGCCTCGACGCGCACGCGTTCCTCTGCGGTGAGCCGCTGTGCCATAACGTGTACCTCCACCGGTTGGATGCTGACCTGTACAACCGGCCATCATGGCCGATCTGTCGCATCCACCGGTGGAGTTCGCCGATCCTTGGAATGACGACCGACGAGATCGATATCTGGAGGTAGGACCATGAGGATCATCAACACCAGGCTCGTGAGGGCGCTGGCTGGGGCCGTCGGTGCGGTGGCCCTGTTGGCTGCTGCCTGCAGCGACGGTGACGGCGGCGAGGTTGCCGAGCCCGCGGTGACGGCGGACACCGAGCCGGGCGCGGTGCAGGATCCCGAGGCCGGCGCGGACGCTCCCGAGCCGGTGGCCGAGGAGCCCGAGCCGGTGGCGGATGACACCGAGCCGGTGGCCGCGGTCACCGAGCCCGAAGCAGGGCCGGAGGAGGCGCCGCCGGAGGTGCAGGACGAGCCTTTGGGGCCGCCGTATGTGGCCGAGTTGGCGTGGGGCAATTTCGAGTTGGCCGAGCGGATCGCGGCCAAGTTGGAGGCCGGGGAGCGGCTGAACTTCGTGGTCTCTTTGGTTGAGACCGGCGAGGGCTCCGCGGCGGCGGCGTTGGGGCACGGCTGGTCGCAGGGCGCGGGCGAGGCCGCCGAGGTCTATGACGCCGATGTCAACGCTCGGGTGGTCGGCCCCAACTCCGCGGACGCGGAGGCGCAGGCGGGCATCATCGAGTCGCTGGTCGCGTCGGGCGACATCGACTGTCTGGCGGTGCAGACGGCCGGGCTGCGGTTGTTGACGGGCGCTGTCGACGCCGCGGTGGAGGCGGGTGTGCCGGTGTTCGCGGTGGGTGGCGACAGTCCCGACTCCAAGCGGTTCGCGTTCTTCGGGATCGACGCCTACGAGGCGGGCCACGCCCTCGGCGGGCAGGTCGGCGAGTGGGCCGCGGCCGGCGGGTTGTTGATGCGCCGGGGCGGGGTGCTCACCGGCGACGCCGGCGATCAGCAGTCCTTCGATTTGATGCGGGGCTTCGTGGCCGGGTTCGGCGAGATCCACTCCGGCCTGGAGTGGGTCAACACCCCCACCGATGTCGAGTCGTTGGGTTTCGAGCCGTTCGCGGTGTACGACGCGACCGAGGCGTGGGTGCTCGACAACCTCGACGCCGACATGGTGTTCCACACCGACGCGGGCATCGAGCAGCTCGCCGCGGTGATGGCTGACCAGTTGCTGTACGGCGACATGTACGCGGTCGGGTTCCACGTCAACGAGGCGGTGCTCGACTACATCCGCGAGCGGCTGGTGGCCGCGGCTGTTCCTGAGGGCCTCTCAGAGCAGGCCCGCCTCGCGGCGCGCGCCTGCGGGGACTTCCTGCTCGGCGGCGCCCTCGAGACCGGCCATGTGGTGATCACACCGGCCGCGGTGACCCTCGACACCATCGACGACACCGACTGGACCCTCGCGGAGAACCAATAGCCACCCCCAACAGGACCACCGACAGCAACCGATGACCACCCCACCGCAGCCCGGCCAGCCCGAAGCGCCAGCACCGGGCGCGGCGTCGGCCGGGTCGGGGACGGTGCCCCCGCAAACCGTGGTGCCGGCACCGGGCGCGGTGTCGGCCGGAGCGGTGCCGTCGCCGGTGACCGTCGCGCCGCAGCCCGGCCAGCCCGGAGCGCTGGTGGCGGGCGCGGTGTCGGCCGGGCCGGTGCCGTCGTCGATGACCGTCCTGCCGCAAACCGGGCGCGCCCGTGGCGAACGCGGTGTCGGCCGGACGGCGACCATGGCCGGGACGGACCCTGGAGCGGGCGAGTGCGGAGCCTGACCCTCTACATGCGGTCGAGGGTTTCGGGCCTGTCCGGCGGTGGGTCCGGCGGTGTTCGGGTGCGGGGTGGGCGCGGGCGTGTGCGGGGGGGGGGGGGGGGCGGGGGGGGGGGGGGGGGGGGGGGGGGGGGGGGGGGGGGGGGGCCCGGGGGGCGAGTCGGGGTCGGTGTCGTTGGAGTTGGTGCTGTTGGTGCCGGTGTTGGTGTTGTTGGCGGTGTTCGTGTTGTGGGCGGGCCGTGGGGGTCGGGCGGGGCTGACCGCGGATCTGGCTGCGGAGGAGGCCGCCACCGCGGCGGCGGTGTGCTGTGAGGAGGACACGGTTAAGGGCGCGGACGACAGGGAGCGGGTGGCTGAGGAGATGTTGCGGTCGCGTCCGGGGTTGGACTTCTTGTGTATCGGCGGTCCCCGGGGCACCGCCGGGGTCGGGTCCGATGAGTTCGTCGATGAGAGCTGGGTGAAGTTCGAGGCGGGCCGTGACAGCGGCGGTGTGGGGGTGCTGGGGGTGCGGTTCGTGTGCGAGACCGACGGGGCGGTGGCGCCGTTGCGGGGCCTGTTCCCGACGGTGACCTTCGCCGGCCAGGCCTCCGAGATCGTGCTGCGCCAGCCGATTCCGACGGCAGCGCCGAACAGCATCTGGATCGAGCCGCCTCCCGGGCCCGTCGACGAGGGCGGGACGCTGGTGTTCACGGTGATGTCGGGTGCGCAGGTCGCTCAGGACACGTCAGTGGTATGGGACGTCGTCCATACTGATTTGATGGGCGCGGACTTCGCCTCCCGCGTGCCGCCTTCGAGGGGCACGGTGACGATCCTCGCCGGCCTGAACTCGGCGAAGATCGAGTTCGCGACCGTCAGGGACGGCCTCTATGAGGGCGACGAGACCCTGGAGCTGCAACTGGTGCCGGCCTCGGGAAACCTGGAGGAGATGGGCCTGGTGGTGGATGTCTTTCGTTCAATCGCTACCGGCACGGTCGTCAACGTCGACCTGAGGCCGAGTTTGTGGATCCCGCCGAGTCTTGAGCTGGTGGAGGGCGAAAGGACGGAGCTCGGTGTGCGCCTGACGGGCCCCAGCGAGGACCCGGTGACCGTGCGGGTGTCGACTGAGAACGTCGAGGCTGTGGGGGGTGCCGCCTGCGCTCTGGGCGCTGTTCCCGACTATGTGAGCGTCAACCGAGAGTTGACGTTCGCGTCCGGTGTCGTTCTGCCGGATGCGCCTGTCGAGTTGGTGACGTGCAACGACGCCGAAGCGCCGTTGGGTGAGCCGGCTGAGAGGTTCAGGGTGGCGCTGGGCCCTGTGGCGGGTGTTGAGGGGGGCGGCCGCAGCACGTTGGTCACGATCCTTGACAACGAGGCCCGGGTGTCGGAGTTGGTGCCGCTGCGGGCCTATGAGAACGACGGGACGGTGCGGGTGAGGGTGGCCCTTGACCGGCCGCCCTCCGCGGATGTGGTGCTGCGGTATCACGTCGAAGAGAACGACGACAGGTTCAAAGCCGTCCCCGGAAACTACTCCGCCGAGGAGGGAACGGACTGCACCCGGCCTGCGGCCCCCCCTTCGGGCTATGAGGCTCCGGACTTTGTGGCCTCGCCGGGGACGGGGACGTTGACGTTCATGGGCGGCAGTTTCTTACCGCAGGGATTCGACCTGGAGCTGTGCCCGGACACCGATGTGGAGTTCGACGAGACGCTGTGGATCAGGTTGGAGCGGGTGAGCGGGGAGGTGCATGTCGGTGACGGGAGCCGCCCGCTTCCCGGCGGCGGGGGTGGCCGGTTCACGATCCGCAACGACGACGGGCTGGTGATCTCAGCCGAGGACCAGTCCGGCATTGAGGCACCCGCGGGCGGGTCGCTGACCTTCGAGGTGAACTTGACCGACAACGGTGTGCCGGTGGTGCTGGGCGGGCGGTTGTCGGTGGATTTCGTGCTGGAGGAGGATGTGCCGCAGGAGGGTCGGCCGGTGATGGCGGCCGTAGTGTGCAGCGACTACCGGCGCGCCGGAGTGCTGCAAGAAGATTGCGGCGACCCCGACCCTGCGGTGTCGGGTCTGGCGGGCACGCTGGTGTTCGGGCCGGGCACCGCGGTGGCCCAGACCATAGAGGTGGCACTGCTCGACGACTATGAGCGCGAGGGCGACGAGACGTTCCGGCTGAGGCTCTCCGACGGCGACGGCGGCGACATCGTGGCGCTGGACGAGGTGTTCGCGGTGGGCACGATCATCGACGCCCCGCCGCCGGTGGTGTCCGTCGGCGACTTCGAGGGCCGAGAGGGCACCGCCCAGGGCTTCGCGGTGACCCTCGCCGGCGCCCGGCCCGGCGAGGCCGTGACGGTGGACTACGCCGTCGCGGGCCACGGCGACCCCCCGAACGCGGCCAACCCGCACGGCTCGCCGCCGGCGGACTTCGAGATGCGCTCACGGACTGACCGCGGCGGCACCGAGACGCTCGATGTCGGCGACTTGACCGGCATGCTGACGCTGGATGCCGCCAACCCTGCCGCCGAGGTGAGGGTGTCGCTGCTGTCTGACACCGTGACCGAGGTGGTCGAGCAGCTGAGCCTGACGCTGAGCGACCCTGACAATGCGGTGCTGTTCGACCGCGACCCCGGCTTCGACGCCGACGGTGACGGCGACCCCGCCGACGACGAGCCCTACGGGGTGGGCACTGTCTTCGACGTGGACGGACCGGAGCTGTGCGTGCTCGACACGTCCGCGCGCGAGGGCACCACGATGACCTTCACGGTGGTGGTGATCAACCCTCGCCTCGTCGGCGGCGTCTATGAGACGGTGACCGCGCCCTACAGCGTGGAGAACCGCGAGGCCAAGGCGGGCCGCGACTTCACGCAGCCCGGCGCGGGCACCCTGACCTTCGACGACTCCGACCGCGCCGACATCACCCAGGCGATGCGCGACGAATGCGACCCGCCCGCCGACGTCGCCGGCACTGTCCTCGCCGACAAGACGGTCACCGTGGGGATCCTCACCGACAAGATCGCCGAGAGCCCCGAGACGCTGCATCTGGTGCTCACCGACCGCAGCCCCGGCTACGTCGGCTTGGCCAAGGCCGTCGGGGTGGGCACCATCGTCAACGTCAACCCGGCGGTGGTGAGGGTGAGCGGCCCCACCATCAGCGGAGATCCCTGCGCCTTCGAAGATCCCAGCGCCGTGGAGGGCGGTCGGCTGGAGTTCGTGATCCGCCTCGTCGACGACCGGGGATGCCCCAACAACGACCTCACGGGTCCCGTGACCGTCTCCTACCACAGCGTCGACGGCACCGCGGTCGCCGGCGACGACTACACCGCGGTCGCCGGCCCCGACACGCCCGCCACGGTCACCTTCAACCGCGGCGGCGCCACCAGCCGCCGTGTTCTGGTGGCTGCGCTGGCTGACAGAGCGAACGAGGACGACGAGACCATGGCGCTGGTCCTCGCCGTGGACCCGGACAACGACGCCGCGGTGCTCGGCGACTCCGAGGGCGTCGGCACCATCATCGACGCCCCGCTGCCGGTGCTGCACATCAGCGACGTCAGCGATGAGGAGGGCGAAGAGTTCGAGTTCCTGGTGCGGCTCGGGGACCGCTACCCGAGTTTCTTTAGGGAGAGGGCCGTCGACGAGGCGGTGACGTTCTACCTCTACACCGAGGACGTCACCGCCACCGCCGGCGTCGACTACGACAGGCTGGAGCGCCGTATGGTGACCTTCACGCCGGGCCAGACGTCCATGACGGTGCGGGTGCAGACCAACGGCGACGACGTGCACGAGCGGCCTGAGGTGTTCAATGTTGTGCTCGGCGCCCCGGTCGCCAACGCCACCATCGCCAAGGGCGTCGGGCGGGGGACGATCCGCCAGCCGTGCGTGGATCCCGACGACACGGCACAGGATCCGCCGGTGTTGGGGTTCTCGGAGTCCTTCGGCGATCAATCCGGCCGGCGGCTCTACGAGGCCAGCGAGGGCGAGGCGGGCGCCGCCGCCATTTTCTGGGATCCGCAAGTCTGTAGGCATGTGGGGGTGCAAATAGGCGCACTGCCGGGGACGGCCGGGCCGCTGGACGCCTTCACGGGAGAAGACGACGACGACCCCTACGACGGCGGGGGGATCCACATCGCTGCATACCGCCACATAGATCGGGCTTGGCACGGATTCAGGGCGAACACGCGGGAGGACGATCTGGACGAGGACGACGAGCAGTTCACCTACCACGTCAGATGGTTGCACTGCCCGGTGCCGTGGCGTTCCAACAACCCGGTAACGGACCCGGTATGCGTCCCGTCTGAGCACGGTTACGCGCCCGCGCATTTCCCTGCGGGCACCCAGGACACGGTCACCTTCACGATCATCGACGACGACCCGCCGCCGCTGGTGACGATCGGGGACGCCTCCGGCCGCGAGGCCTCCGACGGCGAGGACGGCTGGCTGGAGTTCCCGGTGACGTTGAGCACCCCCAGCGGGCGCACGGTGGAGCTGGAGTACAGCACCGTCGACACCGGCTCGGCAACCGCCGACATCGACTTCACCGCGGTCTCGTGGACGCCTCTGCAGATCGACGAGGGCGACACCAGTCCCGCCGAGCCCATCCGGGTGCGGGCGGTCGCCGACACCGACGACAGCGAGGGCGACGAGACGTTCCAGGTGGAGCTGCGGATCCCGGAGGCGGACAAGGACGACCCCACCGCCACCCTCGCCGACGGCCTGGCGGTGGGAACGATAATCGAGGGCGACCTGCCGCGGCTGAGCATCGCCGACACCAGCGGCGGCGAGGGCGAGACCCTCGAGTTCGCGGTGACGCTGAGCCCGGCGGCGGACGCGGACGTGACGGTCGTCTATGAGACGGTGCAGCAGCCCGCGGGGTTCGGCCGCGCCACTGAGGGCGACGACTACACCGCCGCGGCGGGCGCGTCGGTGACGATCCCCGCGGGTGAGACCTCCGCCACCATCGGGGTGCGGGCGCTCGTCGACAGCGACGACAGCGAGGGCGACGAGACGTTCCTGGTGAACGTCACCTCGGCGGCGGGGGTGTCGCTGGCCGACCCCAGCGCGCTCGGCACCATCGAGGGCACCGTGTCGTGCGCGGACCCCGACGAACGCGGCGGGACGCCCCCGACGATCACGGTCGCCGACGCGCAGGCCAGCGAGAGCGACGTCAGCATTGTGTTCACCATCGAGTTGAGCGAGCCTCTATGCCGGCGCCTCGGCCATGAGATCCTGATCCGGTCGCTCACAGGCCAGCGCTACGCGCGCGAGGGCACGGCGCCGGCGACGCACGATCCCCGCTACTACGGGGACCGCCGGCCCGGCCGAACCGAGGACGCCGACTACGACTTCACCCACCGCAACCCGTTCTTCGTCACGATGGAGCCTCTCGCCCTCCAGCATCCTGTGTCGATCACCGTCATCGACGACGAGCGCGACGAGGACACCGAGACGTTCCAGATCTCGGTCAGGTGGGTGAGCCCTGCGCCGGGCCCCTGGCTGCAACTGCCGGAGACAAGGGCGACGGGCACGATCGTCGACAACGACGACGAGCCGGCCGTGTCGGTGGCGGCGGTGTCCGCGGTCGAGGGCGAGCCTTTGGGTTTCACGGTGCGGCTGGACCGTCCCAGCGGCCGCACGGTGTCGGTGGACTACGAGACTGTGGACCTCGCCGCGGGCGACGGTGCCGCCACTGCGGGCGCCGATTACCGGGGCGTGTCGGGGACTGTGAGGATCGCGGCGGGGGAGTTGTCGGCGACGGTGGTGGTGAACACGGTGCAGGACGGTCTCGACGAGGCGACCGAGCGTTTCGAGTTGCGGCTGAGCAGCCCCGACGGGGCGGTGTTGGCCGACGGTGCTCGCACGGCTGCGGGCAGCATCATCGATGATGACGATCCGCCTGAGGTGAGGATCTATGACGCGGCCGAGCCCGAGGATGATCCGCTGGTGTTCGAGTTGCGCCTCGCCGATCCCAGCGGGCGGGTGACTCCCAGCGGGCGGGTGACCTCGGTGGGCTGGACCACCCGCGACGGCACCGCGGTGGCGCCCGGCGACTACACCGCGGCGTCGGGGCGGGTGACCTTCGCGGCGGGGGAGACCTCCAAGACGGTGACGGTGCAGTCCAAGGGCGATGATGTCGCTGAGGGCGACGAGAAGTTTTTTGTGGATCTGTCCAACGGGTCGCATCTGGGGTTGGGTGACGACCAGGCGGTGGGCACGATCCGTGATGTCACCGAGAGGCAACTGAGCGTGTCGGACGCGTTCGCTCGTGAGGGTCGTGCGCTGGGGTTCCGGGTGGGTTTCGACGGTCCGGCTTCGAGCCGTGATGTGACGGTGCGGTATCGCACGGTGGCGGGCACTGCCACCGCGGTGGACGACTACAGCGACCGTTTCGAGTCGGCGGGGCCGGCGCGGGGGCTGGTGCGGATCCTGGCGGGGAGATCCTCGGCAACGATCTGGGTGGCGACGGTGGATGACCGTCTCGACGAGGACGCCGAGCAGATGACGCTGGTGCTGTCCGATCCCGACGGCGCGGTGCTCGACGACGCGGAGGCCGCGGGGGTGATCATCGACGACGATCCGCTGCCGGCGCTGTCGGTGGATGACCCCGAGGCCACCGAGAACGGCGACGGCGACCCGATCACCTTCACGGTGAGCCTCAGCGAACCCAGCGGCCGGGACGTGTCGGTGGACTACGCCACCGAGGACGGCACCGCGGAGGCCGCCAAGGACTATGTGGCCGAATCGGACGGGTCGGCGACGATCAGCGCCGGCAGCCGCACCGCCGAGGTGTCGGTGGCGCTGGTGGACGACGACGATCCCGAGGGCCTGGAGCGGTTCCGGCTGGTGCTGTCGGATCCCGCCAACGCGACCATCGACGACGGCGCGGGGGTGGGCACCATCATCGACGACGACGGCCTGGTCCAGATACTCGTCGACGGCCCGGCTGCGGTGCGCGAGGCCCCCGGCGCGGCCGCGGTCTTCGCGGTGCGGCTCAGCGACGCCGCACAAGCCGACGTGACCGTCGACTACGCCACCGCGGATGTCACCGCTGAAGCGCCCGGCGACTACACGACGGCTTCGGGCAAGCTGACCTTCACCGCCGGCGACACCACCGCCGAGGTGAGCGTGGCCGTGGTCGACGACGAGGTCGTGGAGGACACCGAGACGTTCGCGCTGACCCTGTCGAATCCCAGCGCCAACGCGGCGGTCGGCGACGGCCATGAGCGCACCGCCGCGGCCATCATCGACGACGACGGCGAACCGGACCTGTCCGTCGCCGACGCCACCGCCGCCGAGGGCGGCACCGCAATCTTCGAGGTCACCGCCGACAAGGCCCCCGCCGCGGCGGTGCGCTTCGCCTACGCCGCGGTCACCGACCCCACCGCGGGCGCCGCCGCGGCGGTGCCGGGACTGGACTTCGACGCGGTCACCGGCACCGGGATCATCACCACCGGCACCACCACGGCCACAGTCAGGGTGCCGGTGCGCGGCGACGCCCTCGACGAGCACAACGAGACGTTCTGGCTGCGCATCACCAGCCCCGAACGTGCCACCGTCGTCGACGGCACCGCCGTCGGCACCATCGTCGACGACGACCCGCTGCCGGAGATCACCATCGCCGACTCCAGCGCAGAAGAGGGCGACCCGGTGCGCTTCACGGTGCGGCTCGCACCCGCTGCGGGCCGCACCGTGACCGTGCCCTGGGCCGCCGCGGCCCGCTCAGCGGGCGAGGACCGCGCCGCCGCCGGCGCCGATTTCACCGCCGCGTCGGGGACCGTGGCCTTCGCTGCCGGCGCCACCGCCGCCATCATCGACGTCGCCACCATCGAAGACGAGCTCCCCGAAGCCGACGAGACGTTCCATGTACGCTTCGGCGAACCCACCAACGCCCTCATCGACGTCGCCATCGCCGTCGGCGCGATCCTCGACGACGACGACCTGCCCCGAGCGTCCATCGCCGGCACCGAGGTCCCCGAAGACGACAGCCCCGCCACCTTCACCGTCACCTTGAGCCGCACCAGCACCCGGACCGTGACACTGCACTACTACACCACCGACGGCACCGCCGAAGCAGGCGCCGACTACGCCACCGCCGCCGGCGCCCGAGGCGACCTGGTCATCCCCGCAGGCCTCGACACCGGCGAGATCTCCGTCTACATCGCCGACGACGACCTCGT
>JAPOQG010000072.1 GCA_026710865.1 Acidimicrobiaceae bacterium | reverse complement strand
GGTGGTCGCGCCGCTCGGCCTCGGCCAGTCGGTGCAGGTGGCCGGCGAGGTCCTTGCGGGTGGCCCAGGCCGTGCCGTAGATCCGCTGGAGCATGGGGTTGCGCTCGCTGCCCCGCCAGTAGGCGCCGCTCACCCGCTGCAGGGCGAAGTGGCCGAGCCGCCCGGTGGAGGGCACGTGGGGGCCGAGGCACAGGTCGACGAAGCCGTCGGTGCCGGCGCTGCCGGCGTCGTTGCGGTAGCAGCTGACCGTGCCGTCCCCGGAGGCTTCCGACGCCAGGTCGCCGTCGGCGCCCGCACCCAGCGCCACCGCCTCGATGATGGCCCGCTTGTAGGGGTGGTCCGCGAACAGATCCAGGGCGTCCGCGGCGGCCATCTCCATCCGCCGGAAGGGCTGGTCGGCGGCGATGATCTCCCGCATCCGGGCCTCGATGCGCTCCAGGTCGGAGTCGGAGAACGTGCCGCCGTCGGGCAGCTCGAAGTCGTAGTAGAAGCCGTGCTCGATGGGCGGCCCGATGGCGAAGGTGGCGCCGGGGAACAGGTCGAGCACAGCCTGGGCCAGCACGTGGGCGGTGGAGTGGCGGATGGTGTGCAGTCCCCGGTCCGATGACGCGGTGACGATCTCCACCGAAGCGCCGTCCGCGAGGGGCGCGGCCAGATCCCTCTCATCGCCGTCCACCACCGCGACCACCGCGTCGGCAGCCAGGCGAGGGCCTATGGAGGCAGCCAGATCAGCCCCGCTGGACCCCTCGGCCAGCTCCCGCTCAGAGCCGTCCGGCAACGACACGGTGATCGCAGACATCGCCCCCGAGGCTACCGCTGCCCTATGGAGCGCGGGCTTCAGCGCAATGGCCGTAGACGCGAGGCGGGGAGCGGCAGAACCGCTCCCCGGGGGTCTCATGGACAGCTCGTCGCGCGTGCTGTCCGGGGCCTAGCCGTCGGACACCGTACCAGCCTCCGACGACAGCTACTTGCTGGCCATGGCAGGCCTCCGGAAGACCCCGGTCAACGCGTTGCGCAGGCGCGACACGGGCGGCTGGGCATCCGAGTTGCAATCCGCGGCCACCGCCGGCTCGACCCGAAGCTGAAGACCGAGGGCCTGGACCACGCTCAGCAAGGCGCCGAACTCAACCTCCCCGTTGGCCGACACCGCCTTGTGGAGGTTCTCGCATTCCTCCCGCGCCTGCGGCGGGAACTTCGTCATTGCCTCGGACCGGCGGATGTCATCAAGCACGTCGACCACAAAGCGCGGGTCGTTCTCTAGTAGCGCCGCATCCAAATAGTGCATCGCTTGTTCCTGGGTGTCTAGATGATCCGCCGGATCCCAGGGAAGCAACTCCACCCTCTTCACGTCTGCCATTCCTCCCTCAGTGCCTGGGCCAACTGCCGCGCCCGGGCGATGTCTCGATTCTGGCTGCGCTTGTCGCCGCCTGCAAGCAACAAGAGCACCGACCGTCCGCTTCGCATGAAGTACACCCTGTAGCCGGCACCGTAGTGGACACGCAGCTCCATGACTCCACCGCCCACCGGTCTCACATCTCCGGCACTGCCGCGTCGCAGCCTCTCGATTCTGGCAACTATGAGCGACCTCGCTACATCGTCACGAAGTTGGGCGTGCCAACGCCTGAAAGCGAGAGTCTCGTGTACTTCTATCACATATCATAATTTAGCAATACATATCAATTATTGAAATTCTGTCAATATGCGTACTTGCTAGAGGGAGACGCCCAGAAGGCGCGCAGCGGCACTGACGGGGCGGCCGGCCTGCGCGGCTTCGTCAACCGCGGCGAGGGCGCCGGGGACATCGAGGTCGTCGTCGAGGCGTTGGCTCACCTTGTCGAGGAGGTCGGAGTCGTTGCCGTCGCGGGGAGCGCGGCGCCACAGGGCCAGGCGGTGCTCGGCTTCCTCCAGCAGGGCGTCGTGCCAGGGCCACGGGGTTCGGTAGTGCTGCGACATCAGGGCCAGGCGGATGGCCATCGGCTCGTGGCGCTCACGCAGTTCGTGCACGAAGACCAGGTTGCCCAGCGACTTCGACATCTTGGCGCCCTGGTGGTGAACCAGGGCCTGGTGCAGCCAGTGCTGGGCGAAGGGCTTGCCCGTGACCGCCTCCGACTGGGCCCGCTCGCATTCGTGGTGCGGGTAGAGCAGATCTGCTCCGCCGCCGTGCAGGTCGATGGTCTCGCCCAGTTCGCGCAGCGCCAGCGTCGAGCACTCGACGTGCCACCCGGGCCGGCCCGGCCCCCAGCGGGACTCCCAGGAGGGCTCGCCGGTCCGGACCTTCTGCCAGAGCACGAAGTCGAGCGGATCCCGCTTGGCCGGGTCGTCGGGGTTGTCGCGCCACTGCCGGGCGAGGGTGACCATGTGGTCCCGGCCGAATCCCGACAGCGAGCCGAACCCGTCGAAGGCCTTCGTGTCGAAGTAGACGCTGCCGGCCGCGCAGTACGCGAATCCCCGGTCGAGGGCCGCGTGGATGAAGCCGCGGATGTCGGGGATGGCTCCCGTCGCCCGGGGCTCCGAAGCCGGCGGCAGGGTATTGAGGGCGGCCATGTCGTCGTCGAAGCGGGCCGTCTGCTCGAAGGCCAGGTCGAGGTAGTGGACGCCCCGGCGCTGCGCCGCGGCCAGGATGTCGTCGTCGACGTCGGTGATGTTGCGCACGCAGCGGGTCTCGCAGCCCATGTCCCGCAGCCGCCGCTGCAGCACGTCGTAGGTGATGTAGGTGGCGGCGTGGCCGAGGTGGGTGGCGTCGTAGGGGGTGATGCCGCACACGTACATGCGCACCACGGGAGGCGGACTGAAGTCCACCACCGCGCCCCGGGCTGTGTCGTAGAGCCGCACGATCCCCAGCCGCCCGTCAACGTCTCAGGGGCTGCGAGAATAGCCGCACCTACTCAAGGTAGCGTTGCGGGCCGTGGGCCTCCTCGACGGCAAGCGCATTGTGATCACCGGCGTGCTGACCGACGCCTCCCTGGCCTTCGGCGCGGCCGAGATGGCGCTGGCCGAGGGCGCCGAGATCCTCCTCACCGGGGCCGGTCGGGGCATGCGCCTCACCCGGCGCACCGCCCGCAAGCTCGGCGACGGCATCGACGTGGTGGAGTTCGACGTCACCGAGCCGTCCCACGCCGAGGCGCTGCACGACCACCTGTCCCAGAGCTGGGGACACGTCGACGGCGCGCTGCACGCCATCGGGTTCGCTCCGCAGGTCTGCCTGGGCGGCTCGTTCATGGACGCCACCTGGTCGGATGTGCAGGTGGCATTGGAGATCTCCACCTACTCGCTCAAGATGCTCGCCGATGCGGTCGCCCCGCTCATGGGCGACGGCGGCTCGATCGTGGGGCTCGACTTCGACGCCTCACGGGCCTGGCCCGGGTACGACTGGATGGGGGTGGCCAAGGCCGGCCTGGAGTCCACCTGCCGGTACCTGGCCCGCTACCTGGGACCGCAGGGCATCCGGGTGAACCTGGTGTCGGCCGGGCCGATGAAGACGATGGCCGCCCGCTCCATACCCGGCTTCTCGGAGTTCGAGGACGCCTGGGACGGACGGTCACCCCTCAGCTGGAACGTCACCGACGCGACCGGGGTGTCGCGCACGATCGTGGCGATGCTCAGCGACTGGCTGCCGGCCACCACGGGGTCGATCGTCCACGCCGACGGCGGCTACCACGCCGTCGGCGCCTGACCCGAAAGAACCTCACGCGCCATTGTCGTCGGTCTCGTCGAATATGTCCCCGACGAGCGCCTCCAGCACGTCCTCGAGGGTGACCACGCCCAGCATCGTGGCGGCCTCATTGCGCACCAGGGCCATATGCACCCGGGACCTGCGCATGTAGAGCAGCAGATCGCGGCCCGCCATGTCGGGGCTCACCACCCGCATGCGGCGCAGCAGCTCCAGCGGCACCGGATCGTCGCTCGCGTCGGGCGGCAGTCTCAGGAGGTCCTTGGCGTGCACGAAGCCCAGCACGTCGCTGGGATCGGACCCCCACACCGGCACCCGGGTGTGGCCGCTGGAGGCGACCACATCCTCGAGCCGGGCCACCGACACACCCCTGGGCACCGACACCAGACGCTCGGCCGGCACCATCATCGAACCCGCGGAGCGGACCCGGAACTCGAGCGCTCCAGCGAGCAGCTCGTGCTCGGTGGGCTCGATCACGCCCTCGTCGCGGGCGCCAGCCAGCAGCGTGTGGAACTCGTTGATGGTCAGGGCGGTGTTGATCTCGTCCACCGGCTTCATTCCCATCAGACGCACAATCCCGTTCGACACCACGTTGAGGGACCAGATGGCCGGCTTGAAGATGGTCACGTAGACCTTCATCGCCGGCGCCAGCATCCGGGCGGCCGGCTCAGGTTCGGCGATGGCGATGTTCTTGGGGACCATCTCCCCCACCACCACGTGCAGCGTCGTCACCACGAAGAGAGCGACCGCGAACGAGACGGTGTGAAGCACGCCCGACGGAACCTCCACGACCAGCTCGATGACCGGCTCGATCAGATGGGCGATGGCCGGCTCGGCCACGTAGCCCAGCACGAGCGAGGCCATGGTGATTCCCAGCTGGGCTCCCGAGAGCTGCGTCTGCAGATCGCGGACCGCGGCCAGGGCCAGCCTGCCGCGGCGGTCCCCACCGGCCGCGCCAGCCTCCAGGCGGACGGCACGGGCGGCCACGAAGGCGAACTCGGCCGCCACGAAGAAGGCGTTGGCACCCAGCATCACAACAGCGACCACCAGCGCCACGATCGACCCGGTGCTCACGGCGATGCCTCCGAGCCGGGCGACGGTCCAGCTCCGGCGGGGGGCTTGCCGCCGGCCGCGGAGGGAGCCACCACCCGCACGGTGGCGATTCGCAGCCCGTCCACCGCCACCACCTCGAGGCGCCAGCCGTCCACGGTGGCGATCTCGCCCGGACCCGGGATATGGCCCAGGCGGTCGAGCACCAGCCCGGCCAGCGTCTCGTAGGCCCCCTCGGGCATGGAGAACCCGGTCGCCTCGAACACCTCGTCGACGTGCAGCGACGCCGGAAGCACCGTCGACCCCCGAGACTCGGCCCGGGTGCGCTCGGGCGTTGACGAGTCGTGCTCGTCGTCGATCTCGCCGACGATCTCCTCCAGCACGTCCTCCAGGGTGATGATCCCCGCGGTCCCCCCGTGCTCGTCGACCACTACCGCCAGCTGACCTGCGCCGGTGCGCAGATCGTCCAATATGTCGTCGAGGTCGCGGGACTCCGGAACGGCCAGTACCGGTTTCATCAACTGGGACACGGGCGTGGACTGTCGATCCTGTACCGGCACCGCGAACAACGCCTTCACGTGGACGACGCCGGCGACTTCGTCGAGGTGGTCTCCTATGACCGGGAACCTCGAGTGGCCGCTGACTGCGGAGACCTCGGCCAGGTCGGCCACCGATGCGTCGGCTGCGATGGCGACCACCTCCACCCTGGGGACCATGGCGTCGTCGGCCTGCTTGCCGGCAAGACGGATCGACCTGGTCAGCAAGCGGACCTCGCCCTCGTCGAGCATGCCCTCCTGTCCCGACGACACGAAGAGGTGTTCGAGCTCGTCGCGGTCGGGAAGCGTCTCGAGCTCCTCGCGTGGTTCGATGCCGAGTCGGCGCACCATCCAGTTGGCGGACTCGTTGAGGAACCTCACCAGCGGCCGGGCCAGCACGCCGTACGCGGTGGTCGGCACAGCCACCGCCACCGCCGTTCCGTACGGCTTGGTGGTGGCCACGGCCTTGGGCACCAGCTCACCCATGACCATCTGCACGATGGTGGCCAGCACCAGGGCGACCGCGACCGACACGCCCCAAGGGGCGTCCGGCCCGAAGAGTGCCTCGATTCCGGGCTCGACCATCGGCGCCAGCGCCGGCTGGATGATGAAACCCAGCAGCAGCGACGACACCGTGATGCCGATCTGCGCGCCGGAGAGATGGAACGAGAGCTTGGCGACGAGACGCTGCACCATCCGGGCCCGCCGGTCACCGGCCCCTGCCCTCTCATCCACCCGGGTCCGGTCCACCGCCACCAGAGCGAACTCCATGGCGACGAAGGCGGCATTGGCGGCTATCAGCGCGAGAGCGGCCAGAAGCCACAGCGCGGTGTATATGGGTCCTCCCCGGATCGACGGGTGCTGCGACCGCGAATCTACAGCGGTGCCCGATCGGTTCCCGTTCTTTGTTCGCTCGGCTCTAGTTTGACTTGATGCCGTCGCCGGGACTGCACCCAGATCGCAGCCTCGGGTGGATCCGCCGGATCCTGCCCGTCTTCGACCGGCAGCGACCGGTGTTCGCAGCCGCGGTGACGGCCGGACTGGCCGCGGTGGCCGCGACGGTGGCGGTACCCATCGTGATCGGCCGCGGCGTCGACGCTGCCGCCGCGGGCGACGACCTGAGCCGGTGGGTGCTGACGCTGGCTGTGCTGGCCGCGGTCCGCTTCGGGCTGGGCTACGCCTACCGCTACGGGCTGTTCCGCTCCGCGCACCGCCTCGACGCCGACCTGCGCAACCTGGTGTACGAGAAGCTGACGGAGCTGTCGTTCTCGTACTGGGACCGGACCCAGACGGGACAGGTCATCTCGCGGGCCAACAGCGACATCCGCTCCATCCAGCTGCTGTTCGCCTTCGCTCCGCTGGTGGCAACCCAGATGGTGATGCTGGTCATGGGCACCGCCGCGATGGTGCTGCTCTCGCTGCCATTGACCCTGGTCGCCATGGCTCCCCTCCCGCTGGTGCTGTATGTGGGCATCCGGCTCAGGAACCGGGTGTTCCCCCTCAGCTGGGTGACCCAGGCCCGGATGGCGGATCTGGCCACGATCGTGGACGAGAACATCCAGGGCGCCCAGATCGTGAGGACCTTCGCCCAGGAGCACAACCAGACCAGGACGCTGGCCCGGTCCGCCCGGAGGCTGCGCTGGGCGGGCACGGCCACCGCGGACGCTCGGGCCCGCCACGCGCCCATCATGGAGGCCCTGCCCCGCCTCGGCCTGGCGCTGGTGCTGCTCGTCGGGGGCCTGCTGGCCATCGACGGCCGCGCCGCGGTGGGCGACATCGTGGCCTTCAACGCGTACGTGCTGATCATGGCCGCTCCGTTCCGGATGATCGGGTTCGTGATGATCCAGTGGCAGCGGGCCTCGGCCGCGGCCCAGCGGGTGTTCGAGATCCTCGACGAGTCCCCGGAGATCACCGAGCCCCCCGACGCGGTGACGCTCACCGACCCGGCCGGGCGGGTGGAGCTCGACGATGTGACCTTCGCCTACACGACCAACCCCAGCGCCACCGGAGCCGCCACCAGGGTGATCGAGGACTTCAGCCTGACGGTCGAGCCGGGCGAGACCGTGGCGGTGGTGGGCCGCACCGGCAGCGGCAAGAGCACCATCGCCCGGCTGCTGCCCCGCTTCTACGACGTGGACCGGGGAGCGGTGCGCATCGACGGCATCGACGTCCGGGACCTGCGGCTGTCGGATCTGCGCAGGGCCGTGACGGTGGTGACCGACGATCCGTTCCTGTTCGCCACCAGCGTCCGCGACAACGTGGCCTTCGCCCGCCCCGACGCTGATCAGGCGTCGGTGGCCGTGGCCCTCGTCGACGCGGCCGCCGGGAGCTTCGTGGCCTCGATGCCGTCGGGGACCGACACCGAGCTCGGCGAGAGGGGCTCGACCATCTCCGGAGGCCAGCGCCAGCGCCTGGCCATCGCCCGGGCGCTGCTGGCCGACCCGGCGGTTCTGGTGCTCGACGACGCCACCAGCGCGATCGACAGCGAGGTCGAGGAGCGGATCCACGCCGCGCTGCGCGAGCGGCGCACGCAGCGCACCACCATCCTGATCGCTCACCGGCTGTCGACGATCGCTCTCGCCGACAGGGTCGTCTTCATCGCGGCGGGGAGGGTGGCGGCCATCGGCAGCCACCGGCACCTGCTGGCGACCGTGCCCGAATACGCCCTCGTCCTCACCGACATCGGCGCCACCGACACCGACGCCGGTACCACCGACACCGGCGCGGCGGCCAGCTCCCCGATCTGATGTTCAACTCGCCGGTGGGCATGCGCAGCGGTCCAACCGCAGGGCAGGCTGCGGCCGCGGCCGGTCTGCCCCATGCGGAGGTGCCAGGCGACCTGCGGAACAGGGTCGAGCAGGTCCTGCTCGACGAGCCCGCGCACCCTGAGCCGACGGTTTCATGGTCGCGCCAGGCCGACGAGGCGGACCGCCAGTTCGGGCTGCGACGGTTCCTGTGGCCGCACCGCTTCCGGCTGGCGGTGGCGTTCGCCCTGGTCGCCGTCGAGACAGTCGCCATACAGCTCGGGCCGGTCCTGACCCAGATCGGCGTGGACGACGGCATCCTGGCCGGCAACCGTGGTGTGCTGGTCGTCGCGGCCCTGGCCTACGCGGGGCTGCTGGTGGTCGCCACCGCGCTCGGCGCGGCACGCACCGCGTTCACCGGGCGCCTGGGCGAGCGGCTGATGGAACGCCTCCGCATCCGGACCTTCGCCCACATGCAGCGCCAGGGCATGGACTTCCACACCGACGAGAAGGCGGGCGTGCTGCTGACCCGGATGACCTCGGACATCGAGGCCCTGTCGGTGCTGTTCCAGGAGGGCATCGTCAACTTCGCGGTGCAGGCCCTGACCCTGGTGGTGATCACCGGCCTGCTCTTCTACTACGACCCGCTGCTGGCCATCGTCACCCTGGCGGCCGCGGTGCCGCCCACGGTGGCGGCCTCGATGTGGTTCCGGCGCCGGGCCGCGGCCGACTACCGCACCGTGCGGGACCGCATCGGCGAGCTGCTCGGCAACCTCCAGGAGTCCCTGGCCGGGATCCGGGTGATCGCGGCCCACGACCGCCGGGATGCGAGCATCGCCGAGCACCGCGATGTCGTCGTCCGCCACCGTGACGCCAACCTGCGGGCCGCCCGGGCGAACTCGCTCTACGGGCCGGGCAGCGAGGCCATCGGCATCGCCACCCAGGCCGTGCTGCTGGGGGTGGGCGGAGCGATGACGGCCACCGGCCGCATCACCGTGGGCGAGCTGGCCGCCTACCTGCTGTTCCTCACCGCCTTCTTCGCCCCGGTGCAGGCGCTG
The DNA here is from genome assembly GCA_026710865.1 of Acidimicrobiaceae bacterium. GTDB lineage: Bacteria > Actinomycetota > Acidimicrobiia > Acidimicrobiales > Aldehydirespiratoraceae > Aldehydirespirator. The sequence goes on along the minus strand of JAPOQG010000072.1, from coordinate 3,199 downwards.
GTCCAGCTCTACAACGCCTACCAGCAGGGCGGCGCGGCCATCGCCAAGCTCCGGGAGCTCTTCGCCACCGAGCCGACCGTGGTCGAGCGGCCCGGCGCGCCCGACCTTGCCCCGATCCGTGGGGACATCGTCTTCGATCGGGTCTCGTTCGCCTACCGCGACGGCCGCGCGGTCCTCCATGACGTGAGCCTGCGAATCTCCGCGGGCGAGACGCTGGCGGTGGTGGGCGAGACCGGTTCGGGCAAGACCACGCTGGCCCGGCTGATCGCCCGCCTGTACGACCCCAGCGGCGGCGCCGTCCTCATCGACGGCAGCGACCTGCGGGACGTGACCGTCACCAGCCTGCGCTCCCAGATAGGGGTGGTTCCCCAGGAGCCCTTCCTGTTCGCGGGCACGGTGCGCGACAACGTCGGCTTCGCCCGCCCGGAGGCCACCGACGAGCAGTTGCACGACGCGTTGCGCGCCGTCGGCGTCGACGAGGTGGTGGACCGCCTCGGGGGCCTCGACGGCATCATCCACGAGCGGGGGTCGACCATCTCCGCGGGCGAGCGCCAGCTGCTGGCCCTGGCCCGCACGTTCGTCTCCCAGCCTCGGGTGCTGGTCCTCGACGAGGCCACCAGCAACCTGGACCTGCGTTCGGAGGCCCAGATCGAGCAGGCCCTCGACGTCCTGTTGAGCGGGCGGACCGCGGTGGTGATCGCCCACCGGCTGGCCACCGCCCGCCGGGCGGACCGCATCGCGGTGGTGGACGGCGGGCGGATCGTCGAGTTGGGCACCCACCGCGAACTGGTAGCTGGCGGGGGACGCTATGCGACCATGTTCGCCCTGTGGCAGAGCCACGCCGAGGGTGCCCGGCCGGGCACAGGCCCCGACCGCGAAGGCGGCGCGCAGTGAACCGACGCGACGGCGCAGCCGCGTCCGGCGGCCCCGACCGCGACGGCGGCGCGCGGTGAGCACCGGGGGCGACGCAGCCGCGACCGGCGGCCCGGTGCTGTCGCTTCGGGGAGTGAGCCGCACCATCGACGGCACCGAGGTGCTGCGGGGCGTCGACTGGGAGGTGCACGCGGGCCAGCGTTGGGTGGTGCTCGGCCCCAACGGCTCGGGCAAGACCACCCTCGTGCGCATCGCGACGATGTGGGAGCACCCGTCGGCCGGAACCGTCGAACTGCTCGGCCAGCGGCTGGGACGCACCGATGTGCGACGGCTGCGGGCGCGGGTGGGCTTCACCAGCGCCGCGATGGCCGACATGCTCCGGCCCTCGCTGACCGCGTTGGAGGCGGTGATGACGGCCAAGCACGCCGCGCTGGAACCCTGGTGGCACACCTACGACGAGGAGGACTCCCGCCGGGCCCGGGCCGCACTGCAACGGGTGGGCTGCGGACACCGCGCCGACCACCGCTTCGGCACCCTCTCCTCCGGCGAGCGCCAGAGGGTGCTGCTGGCCCGGGCGATGGCGCAGGAGCCGGAGGTGATCGTCCTGGACGAGCCCAACGCCGGGCTCGACCTCACCGGCCGCGAGGAGCTGATCGGCACCCTGCGGGATCTGGCCGCCGATCGGGCCACTCCGCCGCTGGTGCTGGTGACCCATCACGCCGATGAGATCCCCGACGGGTTCACCCATGTCCTGCTGCTCCGGGCCGGGGGCGTGCTGGCCAGCGGACCGATCTCCGAGACGCTGACCAGCGCCAGCCTCTCAGAGTGCTTCGGCCTCGACCTGGCGCTCGAGCGCCGCCACGGCCGCTGGACGGCCCGGGCCGCCGGCAGCTAGCTGACGCGCCCGCGGCGCGACCGCCGCGACGGCGACGCCGAAGCCGCCTGAACCACCCCGGCATGCCGTCGGCCTGCGCTGCGCGGACGCGGCCCGCGTCTTTGACATCCGCAGGCCTGGCCATTAGACACACGCATCGGCGATTGTTGAGACCCTCGCGCCGCGAAGGCGGCGCGCGTTAGCCCAGATATTTCAGTAGGGGGGTCTGTGTGGGGTGGCCTGTGACGCGGGAATGCCCTTCTGATGTGCCAGTCTTGGGGTTGCGGTACACGCAAGACGGGCACAGGGAAGGGCACTCTCATGGTGAAGCGTATCAGTACTCGCCCGCGGTTGGGGTTCTGTGGCGGGGGACGCGGGCTGGCTGTTCATGCCGGTGCTCGGCTGTTGGCCGATCTGGCTGACGGTGTCGGGTTGACGGCGGCGTTGTCGGTGGCGATGGCGGGGTCCAAGCAGCGCGATCGGGGCCATGGGTGGGGCCGGGTGCTGGTCGATGCGGCGGTGATGGTCGCCGACGGCGGGGAGGCGATCAGCGATATCGACGCGATGGCGGCCCAGCCGCGGCTGTTCGGGGAGGTGGCGTCGCCGTCGACGCTGTGGCGTACCCTGGCCGCGGCCGGCGGCCGTGTCGAGCATCTCAAAGAGGCCCGGGCGCAGGCCCGCCGCGCGGTGTGGGCCGCGGGAGCCGATCCGGGGTTCTATGTGATCGACATCGACGCCACGCTGGTGGACTCGCACTCTGACAAGCAGGCCGCCGCGGGGACCTACAAGGGCGGATACGGGTTCCATCCGCTGATGGCCTATCTCGACGCGACCGGCGAGTGCCTCGCCGCGATGCTGCGCCCCGGCAACGCCGGGTCCAACACCGCCTCAGACCACATCGAGGTCCTCGGCGACGCGCTGGCGCAGATCCCGGTGGACCCCCGAGACACAGAGGTGACCGTCAGAGCCGACTCCGCGGGATGCACCCAGGAGTTCCTCAAGGAGTGCCGCGAACGCGGGGTGCGGTTCTGTGTCGGCCATCCGCTCACCATCGACATCGCACAGAAGATCACAGACGTCCCCGACGAATGCTGGCAGCCGGCGCTCAGCGCCGACGGCACAGAGCTGCGCGACCACACCGCCTGGCTGCAGATCACCATGTGCGCCCACGACCTGCTCGCATGGTTCCGCCGACTCGCCCTCGACGGCGACCTCGCCCGCGCCGAACCCAAACGGCTCCGCCACTGCCTGCTGCACACCGCCGCCCGGCTCGTGCGAACAGGCCGACAAAACCTCTGCAAACTCTCCCAAGACTGGCCATGGACACCGGACCTCCTCGCCGCGCACCAACGCATCCACAACCTCCCCCTGCTCATCTGAACACCACACCCCGCGGCCAACCGGGCGCCGCAGCACACACCCCGACCCGGCCAACCCACCCACACACACCCG
>JAPOQG010000054.1 GCA_026710865.1 Acidimicrobiaceae bacterium | reverse complement strand
TCGCACGGAAGCCGACGCCCGCCATGGCTGAATGGCTCCAGGGGTTGCTGCAGCTAGTCGAGCACCGGCCGCCGGTCGCCGGTGCATGGCTCGCCTCGCCCGACCTCGATGACGACACCGCGAGAGTGCGTCAGCTTGCGAAGGAGGCTGACGAGCTGGCCACCGCCGAGGCCCGGCTCGCGGGCTCACGAACTGCTCGACGCGCTGGAAGAGTCCGTGGCCGATCCGCGTACATGGTCGGAATACGTCGAATCCCGCCAGGCGCTCGCATCCGAGGGCCTGGCGCCTGGCGTCGAAGAATGTGAGCGCCGCCGAACACCCGCAGGCGACGTTGCACCCACATTGAAGCTGGCGCTTCTACGCCGTTGGGCGGACCAGATCTTCGACCGTGACGACCGGCTCAGGCCGCACCGATCGGACGACCGGGACTCGATCAGAGACAGCTTCCAGCGACTCGACCGCGAGCTGGTGCGAAACACCGCGGCCAGCGTGATCAACGCATGCGCGAGCCGGCGACCGACCTCTTCGGCCGGCGGCGCCGGGGTCATCAGGCAGCAGGCTCAACTCAAGAGGCGCCACAAGCCGGTTCGCGCACTGTTGAGCCAAGCAGGAGATGCGGCTCAGCGGCTCAAGCCGTGCTTCATGATGAGCCCGTTGTCGGTATCGCAGTTCCTTCCGGCGGACTTCACCTTCGACGCGGTGATCTTCGACGAAGCCTCCCAGGTGAAGGAGGCCGACGCGATCGGCTGCATATACCGGGGCAGCCAACTCATCGTGGCAGGCGACGACAAGCAGCTGCCGCCCACCAGCTTCTTCGACCGGATGGCCGACACCGACGAGGACGAACTCGACCAAGCCAGCGAAGAAGTCCTGGGGTTCGAGTCCGTACTCGACCGGTGCAAGGCCCAGGGATTCACGCCTCTGCCCCTCCGATGGCACTACCGCAGCCGCCATGAGGATCTGATCACCTACTCGAACTACCGGTTCTACGGCGGCAAGCTCCATACGTTCCCCGGTGCTGTGTCCAACGCGCCCGATCTCGGCGTGGAACTGTTCAGGGTCGACGGCGTCTACCGGCGAGGCGCGAGCCGAGACAACCTCCAGGAGGCTGCCAAGGTCGTGGACCGGGTGCTCCATCACCGACGGCACCATCCGCAGACCACTATCGGAGTAGTAGCCCTATCGACTGCGCAGCAGCTCGCAGTGGAAGCCGAGATCGAGCGTCGAGCCGCCGACGAGCCTGAACTGCGAGAGTTGGAGGCCGGCGACCGGCTGTCGGGCTTCTTCGTGAAGAACCTCGAGAGCGTGCAGGGCGACGAACGCGACATCGTCATCTTGACCATCGGGTACGGCCCCGACGAGAACGGCAAGCTGACCATGAACTTCGGCCCGATCAACCGCGAGGGTGGCGAGCGCAGGCTCAATGTCGCCGTCACGCGGGCTAGGCGACGGATCGAGATCGTCTCCTCGATATCAGGTGGGAGCATTCGGGTGGCCGGCGGGGACACTCGCTCCGAAGCCGGCGGGCTCGCGCACCTGCGCGGCTACTTGGACTTCGCGGAGCGGGGACGGGCCGCATTGGCCATCGATCTGCGAGACTCGCTCGGCGACAGCGAGAGTCCCTTCGAGGAGGAAGTCCTGCGTGCCGCCCAATCGATGGGCTTGGAGGCGGTGCCCCAGGTCGGTGCGGCCGGCTATCGGATCGACATCGGAATCCGCCATCCCGACAAGCCCGGCAACTACCTGCTGGGAGTCGAATGCGACGGCGCCTCCTACCACTCGTCGAAGGTGGCCCGGGACCGGGACCGCCTTCGCCAGGAGATTCTCGAAGGCCTGGGATGGACCATACACCGGGTGTGGAGCACCGCCTGGTTCGCTGACCGCGGGAGAGAGATCAGGGCACTCAGATCTGCCATCGACAACGCTCTTCAAGAACCGCCGGACGACGGCGGGCCGCGACCCGCACCGACGGGACCGGTGGTGGACACCGTCCCGACCGACCTGGACGCGAGGCCCGACTGGGCGCACGACTACGTCGAGCCAGCGGCTTCTGCGCCTCCCTCGACTACCGCTGAGTTCGACGACCCGGCGTTTCGCGGCGTCATCGTCGCTCAGATCTGCGAGGTCGTGGACGACCACGCCCCCATCCATCGCGATGTCGTTCTTCGGGCTATTCGCAGGGCTTGGGGCCGCGGTCGTGCGGGCAAGCTGATGAGGGACGCGTTCGACAACGCTGTGGGGCGTGCTGTCGCCTCCAGGGGCATTGAACAGCGCGGGGACTGGCTGCACAGTCCGCACGGGATGACGGTCGTGCGCGTACCCGCCTTCGACGATGCACCCAGGCGCCCTGTCGAGGAGGTGCCGCCGGATGAGATCGAGTTGGCCATCATGCATCTGCTGAAGGATGCAGGCGACTCCCCCAACGCCTACTTGCGGAAGGCATGGGCCAGCCTCTACGGCTGGAAGCGAGTTGGTCCCGACATCGAGAGGGCGTTCGATCGGGCGGTCCGAGCTCTCATCGAGGCCGGGAAGGTGAACGGTCCCGACCCGCTGCGACTCGCCGACTGAGAACCACCACACAGCCCCGCTCTCGCAGCAATGTCCGCGTGGCCCGCAGTACTTGCCGTCACGCGGCTTGCGGTTCGCCCATCCCGGCGTTGCCACCGGCCTCGCCGCAGTGCGGGCCGGGCTGAGCCGGATCGCCGCTGGACTGGACTGCCTGTTAATGAGTGAAAAGATATTGAAATGCTTGACAGATGTCACACCGTTGTGAGATACTTTCTTCATGCTGATCGAAGCCGCCCGACGGGCCGAGACCGCCGCCAAGGAGATGCTGGCGCTGGTGAACGCCGGTGAGGCCTCCTGCGCGGAGATGCGCGAGATGCTGGCGGTGTCGAAGTCGACGACGGCGATCATGTCAGCCGCGCAGGCTGCGGCCGCGGCCGGCATCGCCGGGAGCGAGCGACACGGCGACGGGGGAACCGAAGTACTCGCCGGCGCGGCGGGAATGTCGCGCCAGGAGGCCCGCAGCCACGTCAAGACGGCTGAGGCTCTGCGCGAGGCGCCCAGGCTGCAGGACGCGGTGGCTCAGGGTCTGGTGTCTGCGGCCAACGCCAGGAGGCTGGCCGAGGCGGTCGAGAAGACCAGCGCGGCCGATGTCGAAGGCGATGGGGATCTGCTGGCCAAGGCCGAGTCACTGCGACCCGAGCAGTTCACCAAGGAGGCCCGCCGCTGGACGGTGCAACGCCAGGGAGACGGCGGTGCGTCCGAGCACGCCCGCCAGCGGGCCCGGCGCTGTGTGCGCATGTGGGACGCCGACGACGGGATGGTGCACCTGCGAGGCGAGTTCGACACCGTGACGGGCCAGCGCATCCGCAGCCGGCTGCGGGCCGACGCCGGCCGCATGCTCGACGCCGACAACAAGAACCCCAACGAGCACGCCTCCACCAACCGCAGCGGCCCCCAGCGGCGCAGCTTCGACCAGTGCATGGCCGACGCGCTCGACCATCTCACCTCCACCAGCGCCCGCTCGGGCGGCGGGGAGCCGTTCGCGGACATCTGCGTGGTCGCCCACGTCGACGAGGCCACCGGCGAACTGATCGCTGAACTGCCCGACGGGGAGCGGCTGCCACGCTCGGTGCTGGAGCAACTGTCCTGCGACGCCCGGCTCACCGGCGTGATCTATGACCGCAAGGGCAGGCCCATATGGCGCACACACCCGCGGCGCCGCGCCACCAAAGCCCAACGCCAGATGCTCATCGCCCGCGACGGCGGCTGCTTCGCCTGCGGAGCCGACCCCGACATGTGCGACGTCCACCACGTCGAGCCGGTGTCACGAGGCGGACCCACCAGTCTCGACAACCTCGTGCTGGCCTGCTGGCAACACCACAACGCCGTCCACCACTTCGGCTGGCAGATACACGGCCCGCCCGGCAACCGCACACTCCACCCCCCCGACACCGTCAACTTCGGGCCCGCCCGCGCCCCCGACCCGCCCATGGCGCAGACACGCCACGCCCGGTCACAGCCCGCGCCGGCGACAGCGGGGAACGGCACCCATCACGGCCTCGAACCAGCCGATGCCGGCGTCACGATGTCTGGGCACGGCCCGGCGGCCGCCCGGGCGGCCCTTCGGGGCGCCAGACCGGTGCCGCTGTTCGCCCCCGACTAGCCGCCCCGGGGGCTGGAGCCCCCGCCAGGGCCAGGAACCGAGACACCGAGGAGCCGGGAGCCGAGACATCGGTTGCGCGCCGCGGCGAGACCGCCGGACGGCAGCCACCCGCAGCCGACCTCCGGGAACCACCGACCGCGACGAAAGCGCTGATCGGCAGCGACACCCGCAGCCGACTACCGGGAACTAGGGGCCGCGGCGGGAGCGCTGATCGGCGGCGGCGCTGGCGGCCAGTTGGTCGGCGATCTCGTTCCACTCGTCGCCGGAGTGGCCTTTGACCCACCTGAACGTGATCTCGCCGGGCCGCGACCGGTACTCCTCGATGAGCGGCTCCCAGAGGTCGCGGTTGGCCACCGGCTTGCGGTTGGAGTTGCGCCAGCCCCGCCTCAGCCAGCCCTCGTACCACCGGTCGCGGAAGCAGTTGACGACGTAGGTCGAGTCGGAGACCACCTCCACCGGGCCAGGGATCTCCCGGAGCGCCTCCAGCACGGCTTGCAGTTCCATGCGCTGGTTGGTGGTGTGGGGCTCCGCGCCGCAAGCCCACTCGCCTCCGGGCACGGCCCAGCCCCATCCGCCCGGCCCGGGGTTCCCGAGGCAGGCGCCGTCGGTGTACACCACCGTGCGATCGGCCAGCATCCGCCGATCCTCGCGCACCGGGCGTGCGCAGGCGCGCATCGTTTCTGGCGCCCGGTTGCTCGGTACGATCATGCAAGCCATGGCCGACTATTTCCTGCGCCAGCTGCCCGACACCGACTCGGCCGAGACCCAGGAGTGGATCGACTCGCTCGACGCCGTGGTGGCCGCCGGCGGGCGGGAGCGGGCCCGCTACATCGTGGCCAAGCTGCTCGAGCGGTCCAACGAGCAGCAGCTGGGCGTCCCGCCCACCACGTACACGCCCTACATCAACACCATCCCGGCCTCGGAGCAGCCCTTCTTCCCCGGCAACGAGCAGGTCGAGCGGCGCATCCGCCGCTTCATCCGGTGGAACGCGGCGGCCATGGTGATCAGGGCCAACAAGACCGCCGACGGGATCGGCGGCCATCTGTCCACCTTCGCCTCGTCGGCCTCGCTCTACGAGGTGGGCTTCAACCACTTCTTCAAGGGCAAGGACGACGGGCTGGTCGGCGACCACATCTATTTCCAGGGCCACGCCGCCCCCGGGGTGTACGCCCGGGCCTACCTGGAGGGACGCCTCTCGGAGCCGGAACTCGACAACTTCCGGATGGAGGTGGGCGGCAACGGGCTGTCGAGCTACCCCCACCCCCGCCTGATGCCGGACTTCTGGGAGTACCCGACGGTGTCGATGGGGCTCGGCCCCATCAACAGCATCTACCACGCCCGCTTCAACCGCTACATCCACAACCGCCGCATCGACGACACGTCCGACAGCACCGTGTGGTGCTTCCTCGGCGACGGGGAGTGCGACGAGCCCGAGACCCTGGGCGCCATCTCGCTCGCCGGGCGCAACGGCCTCGACAACCTCAACTGGGTGGTCAACTGCAACCTCCAGCGCCTCGACGGGCCGGTCCGGGGCAACGGCAAGATCATCCAGGAGCTCGAGGGCGTGTTCCGGGGCGCGGGCTGGAACGTGATCAAGGTGATCTGGGGCTCCAAGTGGGACGAGCTGCTGATGCGCGACACCGACGGCGCCCTGCTCAACAAGATGGCGACCACCGTGGACGGCGAGTACCAGCGCTACGCGGTGGAGACGGGCGACTACATCCGGGAGCACTTCTTCGGCCCCGATCCCCGGCTCCGGAAGCTGGTCGAGCACCTCTCCGACGAGGAGCTGCGAGTCCTGCCGAGGGGAGGCCACGACTACCAGAAGGTCTACGCCGCGTTCAAGGCCGCCACCGAGGTCAAGGACCAGCCCACGGTGATCCTGGCCAAGACCATCAAGGGATGGACCCTGGGAGAGGGCTTCGAGGGCCGCAACGCCACCCACCAGATCAAGAAGATGACGACCTCGCAGCTGATGGAACTCCGGTCGCGGCTGCACATGGAGAACGAGATCGACGAGAAGGACCTCGCCGACGGCATCCCCCCGTACTACCGGCCGGCCCCCGACTCCGAGGAGATCCGCTACATGATGGATCGCCGCCGGGCCCTCGACGGCGCGGTGCCCCGCCGGGTGGTCCGGGACCGCCGACCCGTGGTGCTGCCCGCCGACGGTCCCTTCCTGGGCCTGCGCAAGGGCTCGGGCGGGCGGAAGGTGTCCACCACCATGGCCTTCACCGGGCTGCTGCGCGACCTGCTGCGGGACCTGCACTTCGGCCCGCGCGTCGTTCCCATCGTCCCCGACGAGGCCCGAACCTTCGGCATGGACTCGCTGTTCCGGGAGTTCAAGATCTACGCGCCCCACGGCCAGCTCTACGAACCGGTCGACCACGACCTGCTGCTGAGCTACAGCGAGTCCTCCGACGGCCAGATCCTCGAGGAGGGCATCACCGAGTGCGGCTCGCTGGCGAGCTGGCTGGCCGCGGCCACGTCCTACGCCAACCTCGGCGTGCCCATGGTGCCCTTCTACGCGTTCTACTCGATGTTCGGGTTCCAGCGGGTGGGCGACTCCATCTGGGCGGCGGCCGACGCCCGGGCCAGAGGCTTCCTGATCGGTGCCACCGCGGGGCGCACGACGCTGCCCGGCGAGGGACTGCAGCACCAGGACGGCCACAGCCACGTGCTGGCGTCGACCGTCCCCGCCTGCGAGGCCTACGACCCGGCGTTCGCCTACGAGCTGGGGGCCATCATAGACGACGGCCTGCGCAGGATGTGCCCGCCGGACGCCGTGGACGGCACCGACGTCTTCTACTACATCACCGTCTACAACGAGAACTACGAGCAGCCTCCCCGCCCGGACCACGTGAGCGACGACGACATAACCGCCGGCCTCTACAAGTTCGACGACGGTCCGGGCAACCGGCGACGCAACGCCACCATCCTGTTCTCGGGAGCCTCGGTGGGCGCGGCCCTCGAGGCCCAGGCGCTGCTGGCCGAGCACCACGACACCTCGGCCGAGCTCTGGAGCGCGACCTCCTACCAGAGCCTGCGGCGCGAGGCCCTCGACACCGAGCGGCGCAACCGGCTGCAGCCCGCCCGCGAGCCCGCAGTGCCTCTGGTCACTGCGAAGCTGGCCGACTCCGACGGCCCGATCGTGGCTGTGACCGACTACATGACGCTGGTCCCCGACCAGATCGCCCGCTTCACGCCCAGGCCCCTGCACGTGCTGGGCACCGACGGGTTCGGCCGCTCGGACACACGCGAGGCCCTACGGCGATTCTTCGAGGTGGACGCGGATCACATCGTGGTTGCCGTGCTGTCAGCGCTGGTGGCCTCAGGTGAGGCCGAGCCGGACGAGGTGTCCGCGGCCATCAAACGCTACGGCATCGAATCCGAACGCGACGACCCCGGCCACCCCGACACCGGCGCGAGGATATGCTCCGATAGATGAGGCGGAGCCCGAGCGGACGGGAAGCACCATGGCATCTCGCGTAGCAACGAGCGACGCCGTAGACAGTGATGCCTCGGTTTGGGTGGCCCATGAGCGCAACGAACAAGAGCGGGAATCACATCGCCGCGCCGTGGGCCGCTCCCGTCCTGCGGGCGCTCGATCCAACACTGCGACGGGAACTCTGGCGGTGACAGGAGACGAGGCCGCCGACCGGCTCGTGAACACCGACCCGCTGGCGCTCGTGCTGGGAATGCTGCTCGACCAGCAGATTCCCATGGAGTGGGCGTTCATGGGCCCCCACCGTCTGGTCGAACGGCTCGGCTCGGAGTTGGACGCCCACGAGATCTCCGAACGCGACCCCGAGGACTTCGCGGCGCTGGTGAGAGCCAAACCGGCCCTGCACCGGTTTCCCGGATCGATGGCCAAGCGGATGCAGACCCTGTGCCGGCACGTCGCGGACCGCTACGGCGGCGACGCCGGCGCGATCTGGGCCGAAGCCGGCACCGGCGAGGAACTCTTCGAGCGGCTGCGGGACCTGCCCGGCTACGGTGACGAGAAGGCCCGGATCCTGACAGCCGTGCTGGCCAAGCGCTTCGGTGTGCGTCCCGAAGGTTGGCAGGAGCAGGCCGGAGCGTTCTCGGACGACCAGCCCCGGTCGGTGGCCGACATCGACGGACCTGAGGCGCTCCAGCGGGTTCGAACCTGGAAGAAAGAACAGAAGGCCCGCGGCAAGGGGAAGGACCAATGAGAATCCGGCTCGTCATGCGACTTCTCACCGGTGCCGCGGCTCTCGGGGTCGTCGGGTTGCTGGCCGCGGCCTGCGGGTCCGACGACCCCGTCGCCGAGCCCGCCG
>JAPOQG010000182.1 GCA_026710865.1 Acidimicrobiaceae bacterium | reverse complement strand
TTGCCGAGCACCAGGTTCTCCTTGACGCTGAAGTCCATCAGGAGCCCCTGCGCGATGCGGTCGGCCGGCACCGTGGCCACGCCGAGGGCGGCGACCTTGTAGGGCGACGCCTCGGTCGTGTCCACACCGGCGATGCGGATCGTGCCGCTGGAGGGGTGGCGCACACCCACGAGCGCGTCGAACAGGGCGTTCTGGCCGTTGCCCGACACTCCGGCCACACCTACTATCTCGCCCGAGCCGACCGTGATCGACAGCCCGTCGAGCGAGCCCCGGCCGGTGTCGGACTCCAGGTGGACGGCCTCGGCCTCGAGCACGGGGTCGCCGGGCTCGGAGCGGGTCTTGTCGATCTGCAGCAGGACCTCGCGCCCCACCATCATCCGGGCCAGATCGAGTTGGTCGACGTCGGAGGTGTTCACCGTGCCGACGACCTGGCCCCGGCGCAGCACGGTCACCCGGTCCGACAGGGCCATCACCTCCCTCAGCTTGTGCGTGATCAGGATGATGGTGAGGCCCTCGTCTCTCATAGTGCGAAGGGTGCGGAACAGCTCCTCCACCCCCTGGGGGGTCAGGACCGCGGTGGGTTCGTCCAGGATGAGGATCTCGACGCCGAAGTAGAGCGTCTTGAAGATCTCCACCCACTGCTGCTCCCCCACCGAGAGCCGCCCCACCTCGGCGTCGGGATCGATGTGCACGTCGTAGCTCTCGAAGAACTCGTCCAGGCGGCGCCTGGCCTCGGTCAGGTCGAGCCACTGCTTGGCCGGGGTGCCGATGACCACGTTCTCGATGACCGACAGCGGGGGCACCAGTTCGAAGTGCTGGTGCACCATGCCGATCCCGGCCTCGATGGCGTCGCGGGGCGAGTGCAGGTCCAGCGGCTTGCCGTTGAGGAGCACCCGGCCCTCGTCGGGCTGGTAGACGCCGTAGAGGATGTCGGCCAGCGTCGTCTTCCCCGCCCCGTTCTCCCCGAGCAGGCAGTGGATCTCACCGCGCCGGATCTCGAGGTTGACGGCGTCGTTGGCGACCACGCCGGGGAAGACCTTCGTCACCTCCTCGGCGACGAGGATGTTCCCCGGCGCGGCCGCGCCTGACTGGGCCGACTCGGCCATCGGACCGGTGCGCTCCGTCGATCGTTTGCCGTGAGGCCTGGGCGCCCTCGACTACTCGAAGGCGTCGAACTTGAGCGGGACCACCAACTCGCCCGACAGGATCGCGGCACGGGCCGCCTCAACGGCGGCCACAACGTCGGCGGGCACGTCGTCGGCGATCGTGCCCAGCGCGGAGCCGTCGTCCACCATCGACTGGTAGACGATGCGCTCCGGCGGCGAGTTGTAGGGCACGCCGTGCACGTTGTAGTCGTACCAGGCGTCGAGCACGTCGGTGAAGGCGGTGTCCCACTGCGCCACCGCGCTGGTCAGCACCACCGGCGACAGGCTCAGCTGGTCGGTGAAGTGGCCGACGGCGCGCACGTTGCCGGCGTCCTCGGCCGCGGCGAACGGCCCGAAGCGCTCCGCATAGATCACGTCGGCGCCGTTGGCGATCTGGGCGGCCGCCGCGCTGGACGCGGTGGCCGGATCGAACCAGCTCTCGATGTAGGTCACTCCGGCCACCTCGATGTCGGGGTTGACCGACCGGGCACCGTCCACGAAGGCGTTGAGCGGGGCGTTGACGTTGGGGAACGGGAACGCGGCCACGCCGCTGATCCTGTTGGTCTCGGTCGTCATGCCGGCGATGATCCCGGCGAGGTAGGCGGGCTCGTGGATGAACACGTCGATCCAGTAGGCGTTGTCGCCGCCCTCGTGGTCGTCGTTGCCCGATCCCGAGTACACGAACAAGGTGTCGGGGAAGTCGGCCTTGTTGGCGGCGACGCCGTCGACGTAGGTGCTGTGACCGACGATGATCTCGTAGGTGCCGGTCTGGGCGAGGTCGCGGATGACGCGCTCGCCCTCGGCGAACGGGATTTCCTCGAGGATCTCCAGGTTGATGTTGATGCCGTACTTGTTGGACGCTGAGACGCGATTGACGCTGTCGATGAACGTGGCGTACCAGCCCTCCTCCTTGGTGCCGACGACCAGCATGGCCATGTCGATCTCGCTGGGGGCGGCGGCTGCCTGCTCCGCGGCAGCCTCCTCGGCGGCTGCGGCGGCTGCGGCGGCGGCAGCTTCGGCTTCGGCGGCGGCCTCCTCGGCCGCGGCGAGCTCTGCCTCGAGTTCGGCTACTGCCGCTCCCTCGGCTTGGGCGGCCTCCAGCGCGGCGGCGGCTGCTGCAGCCTCGGCCTCTGCGATGGCGGCGGCGTCGGCCGCGGCCTTGGCCTCGGCCTCGGCGGCGTCGGCCTCTGCTTGCGCGGCGTCGGCCGCCTCCTTCGCGGCTGCGGCTTCGGCTTCTGCTGCTTCGATGGCCGCGTCGCTGGCGCCGGTGTCCACGGCGGGCGCCGCCGGAGCCGGCTCGTCGTCGCTTCCGCAGGCGACCAGGCCTGCGACGAGCGTGAAGGCGACCAGTAGCCGCATGGTTGTCTTGCGCATGGTGTTGCGGTTTCCCTCCTTGTGGGACCTATCGCACAGCCACCGTTGGGCACGGGGCGCTGTACGCCCTGTGGGTCCGCCGGTGGCCGTGGGAGTCGGTGATGTGTGGATTATTGATCAGGACTATACGCGACGGCCGAGCGCTTGTCAGCGGCACCGCAACGATCCCGCCCGGCACCCTAATGGAATCCCGAGCCACCGTTCACCCAGACGTTCTGGCCGGTGACGAAATCCGACAGCGGGCTCATCAGATAGATGAGGGTGCCCACCATGTCCTCGGGAACCTGGCTCCGCTTGAACGCCCGTCGGGACTGGATGGCCGCGTCCACCTCGGGCTGCACGCTCGAGTAGGCCTCGTCGTGGGGTATGTAGTCGGGCGTGATGGTGTTCACCGCGATCCCGGACCCGCCGAGCTCGCGGGCCAGGGCCCTGGTCAGCCCCCAGATGGCCGACTTCGACGACACGTAGTGGAGGAACCCCGGCGTGCCGTCGTTCACCGTCATCGAGGCGATGTTGACGATCCTGCCGCTGCCCTGGGCCCTCATGGTCGGCGCCACCGCCCGCGAGCACAGCCAGGACCCCTTCACGTTCACCGCGAAGCACAGGTCCCACTCATCGGGCGGCAGGTCCTCCATCGGGGCCCGGGTGGCGGCCATGTAGAAGGCGGCGTTGTTGACCAGGCCGTCGATGCGGCCGTAGGCGTCGACGGTGGCTGAGGCCATCGCCTCGGTCTGCGCGACGTCGGACACATCGACCCGCAGTGACATCGCCTCGGCTCCCGAGGATTCGAGCTCCGCGGCCACCTCGCTGCCGTCGCTCAGGTCGGCGACCACGACGGTCGCGCCCTCCGCGGCCAGCCCCCGGCAGTAGGCCAGGCCGATGCCCTTGGCCCCGCCGGTGACGATGATCACCCGTCCGTCCAGCATTCCCATCGAGGTCCTCCCGTGTGTCCTGTATTCGGCGTGTGTGGTGGCCGGCGAGGCCGGCCGTGTCCGGCTCAACCCTGCTCCAGCTCCTCGGCCAGTTCGAACAGCCACTTGCGATAGGCCAGAGTCACGTCGTCGGCCACCTTCACGTACGTCTCGGCGTTGAGCCGGTCGGGCAGGTGCTCGGGCCATTGCGACTCGACGATCGGCTGGTCCTGGTCCAGCACCATGTACTCGAACTCGAGCAGGAAGTCCATCTCGTCGGGCGTGTCCACGAAGTCGGCGCCGATGTGCCAGAAGTTCCGGCACGTCGCGGGACCGGTCGGGGCGGTGACCATGTACAGGGCGTAGCGCTTGCCGTTGGGGAACCTCCGCACCATCGAGATCGAGCCGGGAACGGTCAGCTGGTACCAGTTGCGCACGGTCATGATGTCGTCGTCGATTCCGAGCAGCTCCTTCATGCGGGGAACGTTGGGCTCCACGAACACCTTGTCGAACCGCAGGGCCCCGTCCTCCCGCCAGACGTCGTGGTGCTCGACCTCGGGCTTGTCCCGGGTGCCGAGGACGTTCTCGTGGACGAAGGGGAAGTGGGCGAAGTCGACGAAGTTCTCCAGTCGCCGGGGCGAGCTGGTGGCCCAGTCGTAGCTTGGGGGCGTCTGCCAGCGCATGATCGGGTCGTCCCACTCGGGTATTCCGGGCGGATCCCCCCACGGCTCGTCGGTCAGGCTCACCCATACCATGCCGGAGCTCTCACGGCACAGGTAGCGGACCAGCCCCAGCTGGAGCACCCCGTTCAGCTCGGGTCGCGACGGGATCGACACCAGGGTGCCCTCCATGTCGTAGGCCCACCCGTGGTACGGGCAGTTGATGCACCCGTTCTCGACCCATCCCAGCGAAGGAGCGGCGCCCTTGTGGCGGCACACGTCCATGAAGGCCCGGGCCACGCCCTCGTGGCGGACGACCAGGATGCGCTCCCCCAGCAGCTTGCCCGAGGCCATCTGGCCCTCGGCGACGTCCTTGGAGTAGGCGACGGGATGCCAGAAGTGCCTCATCGCCCGGTACCACCGCGAGTCCCGCTCGGGGATGAACGGATCGACGGTCTCGCGTCCCTCCAGAATCGTCACAGGCCCTCCTTCGTGTTTCTTGTCTTCGTGTTGTTCGTCTCGGATTGGCTTGCCAGCGGGCGCGTCGGCCGGGTCACGTTACCCCCGTCGATCGGCCCCCCGGAAAGGCGAGCGGCGGTGCGCCCCGCTAGCTTGTCGCCGCATCCCGTGCTCCGCCGACGGCGGCACCTCGATCCCCCAGGAGTCTCAGCGCCATGTCTCTCACCACTACTGCAGCGGCCCACTTCTTCGTCGAGGGAGCGGCAGGCAACCGGATCCACGGACTCGACTTCGGGGGAGACGGCCCGACCCTGGTCTGCCTCCACGGGGTGACGGGCAATGCCTGGAACTGGTGTGAGGTCGCCGGGGGCGTGCGCGCTCACCGCCGGGTGGTGGCGCTCGACTTCCGGGGCTACGGCGAGAGCCAGTGGTCGGCCGGCCACGACTACACCACCGCCGACCACGTCGCCGACCTGGCCTGCGCCGTCGATGCGGTGTCCGGCGGCTCGCCGGTGGACCTGGCCGGATCCTCGTGGGGCGCGCTGGTGGCGATCCAGTACGCCGACGAGCATCCCGGCAACGTCGCACGGCTGGCCGTGGTCGACGTGGAGCCCTCCTTCGAGCAGGGCGAGACCGATCTGTTCCCCCGTCCCCGGGACCACGCCGACCACGACGAGGTCCGCGCCGCGGTGGCGGGCGCCTATCCCAACGCCCCCGCCGGCATGGTCGAGGTGGTGGCGGCCACCTGCTACGGCCCGGTCGACGGCGGCCGTCTGGCCCCCAAGCACGATCCGTTCTTCTTCGAGCGCTGGCCGTTCCGTTCCGACGACCACTGGGATCGGCTCCCGCGCATCCAGGCTTCGACGCTTCACGTCCATGCCTCCGGCAGCTTCGTCCGGGCCGACGTCATGGCCGAGATGGACCGGCTCACGCCCGACTCGCGCCTGGTCGAGATCGGCGACAGCACCCATGTCGTGGCAGTGGACAACCCCTCGGCCCTGGTCGACTCGCTCGTGGAGTTCCTGGTCGGCGGTTGAGCGCGACCCGGTGAGCTAGAATCCGGTGGCAGAGCGATGAGAACGCACCATGGAGCGGTAGAGCACCACAGGCCCTCTGAAGAGACGTCGGTCGCTCCGCTGCTCGGGCCCACCCTCCGGCAGCGCCGCAAAGCCGCCGGGATGACCATGCAGGAGCTTGCCGACCGGTGCGACCTGTCGCAGCCGTTCCTCTCCCAGATCGAGAACTCGCGGGCCATGCCCAGCCTCTTCGCACTGCACCGGGTGGCCCAAGCACTGGGAACGACCACGGTCGCGCTGCTCGACCCGGCGTTCTCGGAGGTCACGCTGGTCAGGGCGGACGAGGGCGAGGCGTTCCTTCTCGCCGAGGGAGCCAGAACCCGCTTCCTCACCCCCGGCGAGGGCCATCGCCTCGAGGCCAACGAGACGGTGGCGGAGCCGAACATCGTCTCGGACGTGATCGTGCACGAGGGCCAGGAAGTCGTCCATGTGCTCGAGGGCTCTGTCGAGATCCGCTTGGAGGGCAGGGACCCGATCCCGCTCGATCCGGGCGACACCGTCCTGTACCCGTCGATGACACCGCACCAGTGGGTCTCGGGGG
>JAPOQG010000112.1 GCA_026710865.1 Acidimicrobiaceae bacterium | reverse complement strand
GGAGCAGTTCGTCGGCGAGGGGGCTCTGCGGCGCACGCTGGAGATCATCGCTCTGGCCCGTGAGATCGCAGCCGTCCACCGGTCCGACGTGGCCATCGCGCAGAACGCCGCCGACATCGACCCCATCATCGACGGCGGGCGTATCGCCCTGCTGATTGCCATTGAGGGAGCCGAGCCCGTCGGCTCGTCGATCTCTATGTTCGAGACGCTGCACCGCTTGGGGGTGCGCATGGCATCGCTCACCTGGAACCGGCGCACGATGCTGGCCGACGGGACCGCCGAGTCCGGCACCGGTGGCCGCCTCTCGACACTCGGCGTGGAGGCTGTGGCCGAGATGGAGCGCCTCGGAATGGTGGTCGACATCAGCCACCTCTCGGCTGCGGGCGTGGAGCATCTGGCCGGGATCGCCACCAGACCCTTCGTGGCCAGCCACTCGTCGTGCCGGGCGCTGTGCGACCACCCGCGGAACCTCACCGACTCCCAGATCCGGCTGGTGGCCGGCTCCGGCGGGTTCGTGGCAGTCAACGCCTTCGGCGCCTTCGTGTCCGACACAGTTCCCACCATCGACGGTTTCGTCGACCACATCGAGCACGCCGCCGCGGTCGCCGGCGAGGACCGGGCCGCTATCGGGGCGGACTTCATCGACGACTTGATTCGCACCGTCGATCCGATCCTCGGACGCCAGTTGCTCGTCGATCCTGCTGAACTCTCCTTCATCGAGGACCTGAAGGCCCCGTCCGACTATGCGAACCTGTCCGGCCGCCTCGTCGATCGGTTCGGCCCCGACCGCTCGGTGCGCTTCGCGAGCGCCAACATGCTCGACTTCTTCCGGGCCAACCTGCCGTAGCGTCGAGCCGGCCTCCTGAGCAGCGTCTGTAGGTTTGGGGCCGTGGGCAACGAGCGCCCGATCACGGTGCGACAGCTGCTGGCCTCGCCGGCGCTGACCGACGCCGAGCTGGTCGCGGGCGAAACAGGACTGGACGACGCGGTCACGGAGGTCGTCCTCCATGGCAGGCTCCGGTCCGATTCGCCTCCACAGCCCGGCGAGGTGGTGGTCTTCGACGCCGCCGACATCGGCGAGCACCTCTACCAGATCGACATGGCCATCCGGATCGTGGCCGACGCGGGCTCGTCCACCCTGATCGTCACCAACCCCGGCTTCGAACTCGGCGTGGGCGTCTGCCGCCTCGCCAACCGGTTCGACGTGCCGCTGGTGGTGTTGTCGGACACCGACGCCATGACCCTCACCCATCGGCTGAGGGCTCAGCTCTGGGCAGCCGATGTGGAGCACGCTTCGGCGGTCGACTCGCTGCTGGTCTCTCTGAGCCGGACCCGTACCGCCAGCGTGGACCGGGTGCTGGATGCCATCGCCGAACTGAGCGCGTCGAGGATCTGCCTGCTGGGCCAGGACCGGAGCCTCGTGGCCGGCGAGCTGATCGAGATCGGGGACCGCCGGCTGGCGTCGGGACCGGCGTACCTGGTCGACAACTCCGCCGAGGCCTCGCTCCACAGCACCGCGATCGTGCTGACCCCGGGCGAGGCAGGCGAGGACGCCGACTATTGGCTGGTCGCCGAGAGCCGCGGGCCGGGCGGCGTGCAGCGCCTGCTGCGGTCCCTGCTGCAGATCGGGTCCTGGTACCTGGCGGCCCTGCTGGCCTCGGTGCGGGCCCGCACCGAGGGCGACGCCCGGCGGCGCATCGCCGTCCTCAATGAGTTGCTGGCCACCAGCGACCTTCACGAGCGGGACATCCGCAACCAGATGCTGGCGTTGGGATGGAGCGCTGCAGGATGGAACACCGGCCTCCACATCACGCTGCGCGGGGCCGACACCTCCCGGATCATCGACTTGCACGCCGAGGTCCGGGAGCGTCTGCGCGGCGCCGGGATCGACGGGCCGCTGGTGGAGCGCAACGACGGCTGGAGCGGCTGGGTCACCGAGACGTCGGAACCGGCGGTGGAGAGCTACTCGGTGATGGTCCGCCGCCTGGGCGATGCGCTGGCTGAGTTTGTCGACGCGCACTCGGGCCTCCAGGCCCATGCCGGCATCGGGCGCCCGTATTCGGGTCTCGGAGGACTGCGCCGGTCGCTGACGGAGGCCCACGAGGCGGCGCTGATTGCCAACGCCCGCTTCGGGGGTCGTTTCGGTGCAGCCCACATAGATCAGCTCGGTGTGCAGCGGGTGTTGATGGGCTGGTTCGGATCCGAGGACTTCGCCCGCTACGCCCGGTTCATACTGCAGCCGGTCCTCGACGTCGACAGTGACAACGAGCTGCTCAGGACGCTCGAGGTCTACCTCGATGCCAGCTGCTCCACCACGGAGGCCGCGCTGGTGCTGGGGCTGCACCGCAACACCGTCGCCAACCGGATGCGTCGCATAGCCGGCCTGCTCGGCGTCGCTCTGGATGACGCAGAGACCCGCCTGTCACTGCAACTCGCCTGCCGGATGCTGCGCATCAACCGTCAGCCAGCCCCGCTTGTGCAGAACGCACTGGAATAGGGGATTCCCATATGCATCCAGCCTAAGTCGGTGTCCGGCGTCTCGCCTTATGGTGCGGTCAGCTCGGCATGAGCCGGGCGGCGTACCAGGAGGAGGTGACGCCCGATGGCGAGAATCCCGCGCACAAGACTCTCGCTCCTGTGGCTCGCACTCGTCGCAGCATTCGCGCTGGTCGCGGCCTCTTGTGGAGGCGACGACGGCGAAGAGGCTGGCGGGGAGCAGACGCAGGAGCCGGCCCCGGCCGACAGCGGCGGTGACGAGGCCGCGCCGGAGCCTGCGCCCGACGAGGGCGACGAAACTGACGAGCCCGCACCCGATGAATCCGCGCCCGACACGGCCGCGCAGGAGCCGGCGCCCGATGAGGGCGACCCGGCCGTGCCAGACGAGGGTGGCGAAGTGGCCGAGCCGGAGCCGGCCGCACCCGACGAGCCGTTCCAGGTCGCCTATCTCTCGGCCAGCTCGGCCAACACGTGGCTGCTCTCGTCGCGCCTTGAGATGGAGGCGGTCGCCGAGGCCAACAACATCGAGATCACCGAGTTCGACGCTCAATTCGACCCGAGTCTGCAGACCACCCAGTTCCAGGACGTGATCGCTTCGGGCGCCTACGACGGCGTGATCCTGGTATCGATCGTCGGCATCGGTTCGCTCCCTGACATCGAGGCCGCGCTCGGCGCGGGCCTGGAAGTGGTCACCCTCAACCAGGTGGTGGGCGAGGACTACACCACCTCGGAGCCCCAAGTTCCCGGCGTCAGCGCCAATGTCATGGCCGCTCCGTTCGTGAACGGCAAGCGCCTCGGCGAGCTCACGGTGCTGGCCTGCGCCGACCTCGACCCGTGCGAGGTGGTCTACATCTACGGGATCAAGGGCCTGCCCATCGACGACGCGGCCCGGGCTGGCCTCGACGAGGTCATCGCGGCCTACCCGGCCATCACCATCGTCGCCGAGGGCGAGGGCCAGTACCTCGGCCCTGAGGGCGGCATCAACGCCACCCAGGACATACTCCAGGTCGCACCGGACTTCGACGTGCTCGTCGGCGCCGACCAGTCGGTGCAGGGCGCGGAGATCGTCCTCGCCGATGAGGGCAAGCTCGATCAGGTACGTCTGGTGGGGTGGGGCGGATCGGTGCCGGCCATCGAGGGCATCGCCGGCGGGCGTTGGTTCGGCGGTGTGTTCGGAGCCCCCGGCGACGAGGGCCGCATCGCCATGGAGGCCATGGTCTCGGCACTGACCGGCGGTCCCGACTTGGGCGGGGTGGACCCGCTGGCCGATCTCCCCGACAATGGGCTCGTGACCGCCGACAACGTGGACCTGTTCACGCCCCAGTGGGACGGCTGAGACAGCCACCCGGGCCCGGCCCCTCCGCGCCCCGAGCGCGGCAGGCAACACGATGAATCACGCCGAAGCGCTTGTGAGCGTTCGCAACGTCAGCAAGCGCTTTGGCGCGACTCAGGCCTTGGAGGACGTCTCGGTCGACTTCGAGGCCGGTCGCGTCCATGGGCTGGTCGGCGAGAACGGCGCCGGCAAATCCACGCTCTGCGGGGTCGTCCTGGGCGCGCACGCCCCCGACGCCGGCGCGGTCTGGATGGACGGTTCGACTCTCCGGCTCGACAGCCCCGCGGCGGGGGCCGACCGCGGCCTGGTCGGGGTGGCCCAGGAGTTGTCGCTGCTGCCTGCCATGAGCGTGGTGGACAACATCGTGCTGGGCACCGAGGAACACTGGGGTCCGTTCGTGAAGGACCGGGCCAACCGCCGCCGGGTCGCGGCCCTCGTTGCCGAGCACGGCTTGGAGGTGTCTCTCGACGCTCGAGTCGGGTCTCAGTCTGTCGCCGATCAGCAGAAGGTGGAGATCCTGCGTGCCCTCGGGCGGCGGTCGCGCCTGGTGGTGCTGGACGAGCCGACGGCCCGGCTGGCCAGTCACGAGGCTGTGGAGCTGCGGGGCACCGTGCGCCGCCTGGCCGAGCGCGGGGTGGCCGTGGTCTACGTCTCGCATTTTCTCGATGAGGTGCTGTCCGTCGCGGACACTGTCACGGTCATGCGCGACGGGCGGATAGTACGCACCGGTCCGGCTCGCCTGGAGTCGCACGCGTCGCTTGTGGAGGGCATGACCGGCCGCCAGATAGGCGAGGTCTTCCCTCCCAAGCCGCCCGCCCCGGCCGATGACGCACCGGTGGTGCTGCGGGTCGAGGGGCTCGGCTCGGCCGGTGCCGGGTTCTCCGACGTGTCGCTGCAGATCAGGGCGGGCGAGATCCTGGGGCTCGCGGGGCTGGTCGGAGCGGGTCGCAGTGAGGTTGCCCACGCCGTCTACGGCGCACACGCGACCGCGGCCGGATCGGTCGAGGTCTGCGGTCACCGGCTGTCGGGCCGTGTCGAGGACGCGCTGGCCAAGGGAGTGGCCCTGATCCCCGAATCGCGCCGCGATCAGGGCCTGATGGCCAGGCGGCCCGTGCGGGACAACACGACACTGCCCCATCTGGGGCGCTTCGCCGGCCGGCTGGGCATGCGCACCGGCGAGGAGCAGGAGGCGGCGTCACGGGCCTGCGACGAGGTCGGCGTGCGGGCACAGAGCGTGCTGGCACCGGTGGCGGCCCTGTCGGGCGGCAACCAGCAGAAGGTGCTCTTCGCCCGGGCCGTGCTCGGCGAGCCGAGGCTCCTCATAGCCGACGAGCCCACGCGGGGCGTGGACGTCGGCTCGAAGCGAGCGATCTACGAAGCGCTCAACCGCATGGCCCGCTCGGGCTGCGCGGTTCTCCTCGTCTCCTCGGAGTTGGAGGAGGTGATCGGCACCTGTCATCGGGCGTTGGTGATGCGCAGGGGCCGCCTCGTCGCCGAGCATGCAGGCAGCGAGATGACCGAGGAGAGGCTGCTGGCGGACGCCTTCGGCCCGGGGAATGGAGCGGGAGGGGGCCGCGGGGACCCGGCATTGGCGGAGGGTGAGTCCCCATGATGGCCCAGGCTCTCCCCGCGGTCCGCCGCTACGGCATCGCCTTCGTCACGGTCGCCCTGTTCATCTTCCTGGCGGCAACGACGAACGGTTTCTTGAGCCAGGCCAACTTCCGCAACATTCTCGACCAGCAGTCGGCCCTGCTCATCGCGGCCTCGTTCGCGACCATCACCATGATCGCGGGCGGCTTCGACATCTCGGCCGCTTCGGTCTTCGTGGTCTCGCCGCTGTTCGCGTTGCAGGTCGAGAACGCCACCGGCGACGCCGCGCTGGCCCTCGTCGTCGGGGTGGCCGTCGGGCTGGTCGTCGGGGTGGCCAACGGGCTGGTGGTCACGGCGCTGAAGGTCAATTCGTTCATCGCCACGCTGGCGACCTCGTTCATGGTGTTCGGCGCAGGGTTCCTGATCAGCGACCGGAGTGTGCTCAGAGCCTCCACCGACGCCTACCCGGCTATCGCCCGCACCCGCTGGTGGGGCATCACCACCGGCGCATGGATCGCGGCTGCCGTGGTAGCGGTGGCCTGGGTCCTGTTGAGCCGCACCCGCTTCGGCCGCCACGTGTACGCCGCCGGCGGCAACGCCGAGGCTGCTCGTTTGGCCGGAGTCCCTGTGGCCCGCGTGAAGACCATCACATTCGCGCTGGCCGGAGCGGCCGCCGGACTGGCCGGGGTGGTCTCGTCCTCGCGGTCGCTGTCCGCACTGCCGTCCGACGACTTCAGCTTCGTGTTCGGCGTGATCGCTGCGGTGGTGGTGGGCGGTACGTCCATCGCGGGGGGCGAGGGCGCGGTGTGGCGCACCGTCGCGGGAGCATTCTTCATCGCGCTGATGGTCAACGGGTTCAACCTGCACCAGGTCGATCCGATCTGGCAGCGGGTCATTCAAGGGGCGGTGATCCTGGCCGCCGTCTCCATCGACTCCTGGACCCAGCGCCGCCCAACGTAGTGGATTGAGGTCGGAGTCGAGTCGGCAGATAGTATCGTTAATGGTATCATCCGTGCGTGTGGATGTGGAGGCCGCGCATGAGTCGTGCCGCAAGAACCCGAACAGCGTTCGGTTCGCTGACCTCGCCAAGCTCTGCGACGAGTACTTCGGGAAGCCCCGCCAGGCTGGTACCAGCCATCGGGTCTACCGCATGCCCTGGCCGGGGGACCCGCGCGTGAACATCCAGAGTCTCAAGGGCATGGCGAAGCCCTACCAGGTTCGGCAGGTGCTCAAGGCCATCGAGAGGTTGGAGGCGCTACGTGATTGATCACTACACGTATCGCGTGACCTGGTCCGCCGAGGATGACGAGTACGTGGGCCTTTGTCTGGAATTCCCGTCACTAAGCTGGCTCGCCCAAACGCCCGACGAGGCCTTCTCCGGTATCCGGCAACTCGTGCAGGAAGTTGTCGTAGACATGCGATCCAATGGCGAGGAGCTGCCGGCGCCCTTGGCGGACCGCGCCTACAGCGGAAGGTTCCTGGTGCGGGTGCCGCCCGAGACGCACCGCCGACTGGTGGTGAGAGCAGCTGAGAACGGCGTCAGCCTCAACCGTCTCGTTAGCGCTCTCCTAGCCGAGTGAGCAACGCTTCGGCTATGGCCAACGGGTTCCCGCGTCAGAAGTGGATGGCCGACGTCGGCACGGCAGAGTTCGAGGCCGAAGCTCACCGGCAGTCGGCTGCCGTGGCGGACAGCGAGCGTGCAGCCGACGACCAAGCCTTCATCGATGCGCTCAGCGTTGACATGCCTGCGTGATGCGCATGCTCGACGCGGCTGCGGTTCGGGCCGCCACGCCGTGGCCCGAGTTGATCGCCGCCATCGCTGCGGCGGTGGCCGAGGACGCCGCGACCGCGCCTGAGCGTCACGTGCATCCGGTCGGCCTGCCCGACGGCGGCACCGGGTCGCTGCTGTTGATGCCCGCCTGGGTGGACGGCGAGGTGATCGGCGTCAAGACCGTCACCTACGTTCCGTCCAACGCGGGCACCGATGTGCCCACCGTCAACGCCGTGTATGTGCTGTTCGACGGCCGTACCGGGGAGCCGCACGCCGTTCTCGACGGCGACGAGCTGACAGCTCGCCGCACCGCCGCGATCTCTGCACTGGCCGCCGATCACCTGGCCCGCGTTGACGCCCAGCACCTGCTGGTGGTCGGCACCGGCGTGTTGTCGCCCAACATGGCCCGGGCCCACGCGGCGGTCCGCCCGCTGGACGGCATAGAGGTCTGGGGGCGCCGCCCCGAGGCGGCCGCATCGGTCGCAGAGACGCTACGAGCCGAGGGCCTTCCGGCCGAGGCGTCCGCCGATCTCGACGCCAGCGTCCGCCGGGCCGACATCGTGTCGTGCGTCACCGGCGCCACCGAGCCGCTGGTCCGGGGCGAGCTGCTCTCGGAAGGCACCCATCTCGATCTCGTCGGGAGTTTCACGCCCGGCATGCGCGAGTCCGACGACGCGGCCGCAGCCCGGGCCACGATCTTCGTCGACACTCGTGCGGGCGCCCTCATGGCGGGCGACTTGGCCCAGCCGCTGGCCGACGGCGTGATCACTGAAGATTCGATCACCGCCGACCTGCAAGCCCTGGCCGCCGGCGACCACCCCGGCCGCACATCCCCCGATGAGGTCACCCTGTTCAAGTCGGCCGGGTTCGCAGCCGCCGACCTGGCCGCAGCCCGCCTCGCCCTGCACTGACGCTAGGTGGGGTCGGGCTCCTCGGTCTCGCCTGGACGCAGCTTCGGCGACGCGGCGCCGGCTGCCTTGGGGGCAGACGCCTCCGGCATGCCGATGCCCAGGAAGCCCTCGATCCGGGCCAGCCGCTCCCCGTTGGCCGCGACGCCTGCCGCAAGTCTCTCGATAGCCCTGCCGGTGCCTTCCCTCAGCTTCTCGGTGGTGCGCTGTTGGTTCCAGATGATGGCGAAGACGGCCAGAGCAACTGTCAGCGTCTGCAAGAGAGTCTCCATGCCGCCGACCATAGCCGCCGTCTATCCAGCCTGCAACTCAATGGCATGAAATATGCTGTCAGGTGAGCAGCTGCTTGACCTCGGCGACGGTGTCGATCTCGGTGTCGCGGTCGGGGCCGCAGGGGGTGAGGTTCAGGATTGAGGCCCCGGCTTCGACGTAGGGCTTCAGGAAATCGGCGATGTCGGCCGGGGTGCCGCACGGGGTGTAGCGCTCGAAGGGCTCGAAGCTCATCCGGTAGAAGCGCTCCATCGTCTCGGCCACATGCGAGCGGCCCTCCGCCGCCGAGGCGCCTGCTCCAAGCCACAGCTGCGGGCCGTGGCGCCATTCGACCTCCCGGCTGGCGCCGGCCGCCTCCACCCGAGCGACCCCCTCGGCGAAGCGGCGGGGCGAGCACCACGCGGCCAGCCACCCGTCGCCCAGCCGGCCCGCCCGCCCGAGGGCGGCGTCGCTGCGACCCCCCACCACCAGCGGCACCGGCGGATCGGGCACGGGCCGGATCCGCCCATCCTGGAACTGGAAGAACTCTCCGTCGCCGTCGACGGTCCGGCCCTCCAGCAGAGCGCGCACGAGCCCCAGTGCGACATCGGTGCGGCGACCCCGGGTGGCCGGATCGACATCGCACACCTCGACCTCGCGGCGGTCGTCGCCGCCGACGCCAACCCCCACCGCCAGGCGCCCCGGCGCGGCCTCGGCCAGGGTGGCGATCTGGCGCGCCGCCACCATCGGGTGGCGCAGCGGAAGCAGGTAGACGCCCACATGGATGCCGAGCCGGGGCTCCAGGCCGCTGAGGGCGGCCAGGGTGATCAGGCCGTCCATGCCGCTGCCGTCGCGGAAGCTCACATGGTCGGCGGTGAAGGTGTGGTCGATGCCGGCATCGGCGATCCGGCCCATCAGCGATCGCTGCTCGCCGGGTGGTAGCTCCCACAGGCCCCACGGCGGGCTCATACCGACGGCGACCATGTCAGCTCGTAGTCACAGCGTGGTGGTGTCGGTGGGCAGCCCCAGTCGCAGGCGACCGGCCGTCTCCAGGGTGCGGGGCGCCACCATGGCGTGCTGGGCGGCCACCGCGGTGTCCCGGAAGCAACGCTGGATCGGGCTGGAGCGGTACACCGCGGCCCCGCCCGCGACCCGGAACATCGACGCAGCCACGTCGGCCGCGGTCTGGGCGGCGTGGGTGGCGGCCAGGCGGATCCGTCGCTTCTGGTCGACGGTGGGCGGCTGGCCCGCCAGCGCGCTCTGCCAGGTGTCGTCCACCGCGTCGAGCATCAGCCCCCACGCCGCGGACAGCCTCGCCTCCGCCTGCGCCGTCTCGGCCTGGGTGGCGGCCCGCTCGGCCAGGGTCCGGCCGCTGCCCTGCGGCTTCTTCGCTCCGGCCAGGTCCACCAGCTCGTCGATCGAGCGGCGGGCGATTCCAACCGCGGCGGACGCCACCCCGCAGGCCAGCAGCCCGTAGAAGGAGAACCGGGACCAGGCGTTGTCCCGGACCGGCCCGGTCGAACCGATCTGCACCCAGCGACCCTCGGGAACAAACGCGTCCCGAGCCTCGAAGTCGACCGAGCCGGTGCCGGCCAGGCCGGCCACGTCCCAAGTCTCGATGAAGGTGATGTCACCGGGATCCATGAAGACGAACGGTGCGGCCAGGCCGTCGTCCCGCGGCTGGGGCTGCCCGTCGGGGCCGACCACCAGGCATCCGCCCCCGACGGTGGTGCAGTGCTTGGTGCCCGAGCCCCACTGCCAGCGTCCCGACACCCGCAGCCCGCCGTCAACCGGCACGGCCCGGCCCCGGGGCATCACGAATCCGCCGCCTATCGCGGCAGGATCGCCGAACCGGTCCCCGGCGTGAGGGTCGGGCAAGTACGACGCCAGCAGCGACGTCGTCGAGGCAATGGCCACGCACCAGCCGACCGAGCCGTCGTGGTAGGCGAACTCCTCCACGACCTCCAGGCTCTCGACCGCGGTCACCTGCGGACCGCCCAGGTCTTCGGGCACGTACATCCGGAACGCCCCAGTCGGCCGGATCTCGTCCACCAGGTCCATGGGAAGCGTCCCCAGCGCCTCGATCTCCGCCGAGCGGGCACTGATCGGTCCGCCCAGCTCGCGGGCCGCAGCCAGCATCCGATGAGTCACAAGCCCCAATGTAGGGCTGCCCCGGCCCCTCTGCCCCCCGTCGCACTCCGGCCGGGTCGGCGTGTCATGTTCGGGGTGCTTACGGCCATGTACCAGCAGCGAAACCGAGTGAGGAGGCTGGCATGGCGCAGGCTGCCGCGGCGGAGGCCGGCATCGAGGAGGCTGATCCGGAGAGGGCTGGCTTGAACGTCGGTGTGATCGGGGCCACCGGCTATGTGGGCGGGCGACTCGTGCCTGCCCTGCTTGCCGCCGGGCACCGGGTCCGCTGCCTGGCCCGAACGCCGGACCGGCTCGGCCGGGTGCCGTGGCGGGCCGAGGTCGAGGTCGCCCGAGCCGACGTTCTCGACCGGGCGTCGCTCTGCCAGGCCCTCGCCGGGCTCGATGCCGTCTACTACCTCGTCCACGCCATGGGCCACACCGAGGACTTCGAGCGGACCGACCGCACCGGCGCGCTCAACACCCGGATCGCGGCCGAGCACGCCGGGGTCGGACGTCTCGTCTACCTCGGGGGCCTGGGCGGCGACGATCCCTCCACGCTGTCCCACCACCTGGCCAGCCGCCACGAGGTGGGTCGCATCCTCGGCTCGGGCACGGTGCCGCTGACCGAGCTGCGGGCCGCGGTAATAATCGGCTCGGGCAGCGCCTCCTTCGAGATGCTGCGCTGCCTGGTGGAAGTGCTGCCGGTGATGGTCTGCCCCCGATGGGTGACCCGCACCCGCTGCCAGCCCATCGCCATCGTCGATGTGCTGCACTGCCTGGTGGCCGTGCTCGACTCGCCGGCCGGCGGCAGCCAGCTCATCGAGGTCGGCGGCCCCGACGCGCTCACCTACCAGCAGATGATGGAGCGCTACGCGGCGGTGGCCGGGCTCCGGCGCCGCCTGATCCTGGGCGTGCCCGTGCTCACTCCCCGGCTGTCGTCGCATTGGGTGAACCTGGTCACGCCGCTGCCCATCGGTCTGGCCCGCCCCCTCGTCGACAGCCTGCGCAACGATGTGGTGGTCTCGGATCCCGATCCGCTGGCTGCCCTGCTGGGCTCGCACCGCCGGATGGGGTTCGACGAAGCGGTACGGAGCGCCCTGGCGCATGTGCAGGACCTCGACGTGTCGACCAGCTGGATCGACAGCGCTCCCGCGGGAACCCCGGCCTCGCCCATGCCCCATGACCCCCACTGGGCCGGCGGGACCGTCCTCGAGGACGTCCGCACGGCCACGACCGGCGCCTCGCCCGAGGCGGTGTTCGCGGCGGTGGCAGGGGTGGGCGGCGACCGGGGATGGTACTTCGCGAACCGGCTGTGGGCGGCCCGGGGCTGGGTCGACAAGCTCCTCGGCGGCGTCGGAATGCGTCGGGGGCGGCGCCACCCCGACGAACTGCGGGTGGGCGATGCCCTCGACTTCTTCCGGGTGGAGGTGCACGAGCCGCCGCGGCTGCTGCGCCTGCGGGCCGAGATGAGGCTTCCCGGCCAGGCCTGGCTCGAATGGCAGGTGTGGGCCAACGACGACGGCACGGCCACGCTGAGTCAGCGGGCCCGGTTCCATCCCCGCGGCATCTCCGGTCGGGCGTACTGGTGGCTGCTGGCCGTGCCCCATGCCATCATCTGGCGCAGGCTGATCGCAGGGCTGGTGCGGGCGGCCGAGGCCCGTCCGGCCTCTCCTTGCCGACCACTGAAGCTGGTGAGCTAGCGGTCAGCCCCTTCTGGGGGCCGATGTGCGAGCATTGGGTCTGATGCACATCCGAGCCCTGCAGTTGGAGGCGGGACAGTGCGCCGCCGAGGTAGAGCCGACTCACGACTTGCCTGAGTCCGGCTGGGTGTGGATCGACGTTGCCGCCGGGCCCGGAGACGTCGACGAGCTCGCCGACCTGGCCGAGCAACTGGGGCTGGACGCGCTGGCCGTGCGAGACACGGTCGAGGACATCGACCTGCCGAAGGTCGACGATTTCGGCTCCTTCCTGCTGGTGGTCCTGCACGCTCTCAGCGACGAGCGGATCGAGACCTACGAACTCGACTGCTTCCTGTCCGAGCGCCGCCTCGTAACCATCCACGCCCAGCGTTCACCCTCGATCGACCTGCTCTGGGACGGCATCCTGGGCCGCCCCGAGTTGGCCAGTGGCGGGCCCGACGACACCCTGGCCCGGCTGGCCGACGTGGCCACCCGCCGGCTGGTCTGTGTGCTGGACGTGTTCGACGACCGCAACGAGGAGCTGATCCAACGGGCCCTGCGGGCCGACGCGGACTTCCTGCTCGAGATCACTGCGGTACGTTCAGACCTGGCCGCGCTGCGGCGGGCGGTCCACCCCCAGCGCGAGGCGCTCGACGTTCTGCGGCACTCCACCTCCCCGTTGGTCTCCGACACCGGTCGCCGCCGGTTCTCGGACGTGTTCGACACCGCCTTGCGCGCCAGCCAGGGCGCGGACGGCGCCCGGACCGCACTGGCCGAGACCCTCGACGCCTACCGGGGCGCCGAGGCCCGCCAGGCGACCGAGGTCACCAAGGTCCTCACCGTGTACGCGGCCATCATGCTGCCGCTGTCGCTGGTGGCCGGGTTCTTCGGCATGAACTTCGTCGACCTGCCGCTGCTGGACAGCCCGGCCGGATGGCTCGTCGTCACCGGGCTCATGGCCTTCATCGCCATCCTGTCCCTGGGCGTGTTCGTGTCGCTGGGATGGACGCGCCGCCCCTCCGGTCGCACCGCGGGCGCGGTCATCGGTCGCGGCCTGGTCGAGGCGGCCCGCGCCCCGGCCCCGCTCGTCGGCGCGGGGGTCGGGAATTCCACCATGCCGCTGCGCTCCGGCGCGGGGTCGGGCACACGCGCCCGCCGCACCCAGGGCCCCCGCGCGGAGGCCCGCCGATCCCATGCGGCCCCG
>JAPOQG010000056.1 GCA_026710865.1 Acidimicrobiaceae bacterium | reverse complement strand
GAACTGACGGCACACCAGAAGCCGATCGAGGCTATGACCTGGGCCTCGCTGGGCTTCTGGTGAACCATGCAGAGCCCGAGGGTATCGGGCGGGTCAGGAACCACACCCTCGGAGCGCCCGCAGATTGGTGGGAGCCTGTCGAGACTCGGCCACGGTGTCGGTGATGCCGACCGGCCTTCGTCGCCGTGATCGCCAGCGACCGGCACATGGCCACAATGCCGCTCCCGGCCACACAAGTCATCCTCCGCCGAGGATCGTGGTGTCCCTCTCAGCCGCGGCGAAACAGGCGGCACGGGTTCGGTCACGAGGTTGTTGGCGGGGGTCTCTACCTGAAGTCGCGTTTGGCGATGAGGCAGTGGACGCCCTTGATCTCGTTGACCACCTGGGTGACCTCGAAGTCGGCCGCACAGCTCAAGTAGGCGTAGGCGATGTGGCGGGGCAGGCCGAGGCGGCTCTCGCAGAAGCGCAACGCCTCCCGGACCGCTTCACGCATGGCCTCGTCGAGATCGGCGTGCAGCCCGACCGGGATCCAATGGTCGTCGGTCTCGCCGAAGGGATTCTCGATCAGCCCGCACGCCTCTCGGGCCTCGGGTCCCCGGAGCACCGACAGGCGCAGGTCGGCCCTCAGTGAGCCCTCCAGCGCGGTCAGGGCCACCTCGCCGTTGCCTTGGGCGAAGTGGGGGTCGCCCACCGCGAAGCCGGCCCCCGGCACCTGGACCGGCAGGTAGAGCGTCGTGCCCTGTACCAGGTGCTTGATGTCGAGATTGCCGCCGTGGCGGCCCGGTGGCCGGGTGGCGACCGGCTCGTCGACGTCGGCGGACACGCCCATCATTCCGAGGAACGGCGCTATCGGGTAGCGCACTGCGCCGCCGGTGCCGTAGCGCAGCACGGCCGTGCCTGCTCGGGCGTCGCCCTCCACCTCTGTGAACACCGACACGGTGCCGTGCCCGCTGCCGGGCGTGAGCGTGTCGGCCGGCTCGGCCCCGTCGGGCATCTCACCGGGCAGCGCCCCCAGCCCGTGCCGGTTGGAGGTGACGCCGTAGGGCACCCTCAGCGCGAAGCCCAGCACGTCCACCCGCAGCAGGTCGCCGGGCTCGGCGCCCCGGACCTCCACCGGGCCGGTCACCACATGGGGACCGTCGACACCGAAGGTGTGGGGCACGTCCGCGGCCATCTCGACGGCATCGTCGAGAACCCCGGACCTGTCGATGCCGCGGGCGCCGAAGAAGGCTGCCGGGTCGCGGCCCTGATCCTCGAGGATCCCCTCGTGCGACAGCGTGTCCACGGTGAGGACGGCCCCGCTGTCCACCGACATCACCGGGGCTGACCGCCGGTTCGGCCACCAGCCCCACCGGCTGGTCTCACCGGTGACCGGGAGGTAGTGGTCTCCGTCGATGCGGCCCCGGCCGGGATTCAGGATCAAGGCTGCGCCCTGCGAATCGGCGGGGTCGCAGAAGGGCGCGCCCCGCCGGTCGTCGACGGGGTTGCCGGAGCCTGCACCCTTGAGATTCTCGCATGGGCGGGGCCGCCTATGCTCGGCGGCAGTGATCGCCGAAACCGCCGAGACAACCGGCAACGCTCCCTCGCCTGCTCCGGTGACGCTCCTGGTGGCGGGCGGCGACGTCGTGACGATGAACCCGGCGCGGGAGGTGCTCGTAGGCGGAGCGGTGGCGGTGGCCGGAGACGTGATCGCCGCCGTCGGTTCCAGCACGGAACTGGCCGGGCGCCATCCAGAGGCCGAGATGATCGACGCCACCGGCTGCATAGTCACCCCCGGGATGGTCAACGCCCACCAGCACCTCACCGGGGATCCCCTCATCCGCAGCTGCATCCCCGACCTCCTGCCCCCCGGAGCGTCGATCTTCGAGTGGTCGGTGCCGGCTCACGGGGCCCACACCGGCGACGACGACGAGCTCTCGGCGGTGCTGTCCTCGGTCGAGAACCTGGCCAACGGGGTGACCACCGTGGTGGAGGCGGGCACGGTGGCCAACCCCCATCGAGCCGCAGCCGGGATGCGGCGGGCCGGCATCCGCGGCACGATGGGCGTCTGGGGCTGGGACATAGAGGAGGGCCCGTTCACCGCTCCGGCTGCCGAGACGCTCGACCGTCAGCGCGAGATGGTGGACTCCTTCTCCGACGGCGGGCTCATCGACGGCTGGGTGACCCTGGTGGGTCACGATCTCGCCTCCGACGAGCTCCTGGCCGGAGCGGCCGACCTGGCCCGGGAGCTGCGGACCGGCCTCACCATGCACATGTCGCCCACCTCGTCGGATCCCGAGCGATACCTGGCCCGCACCGGCCGCCGTCCCCTGGCCCATCTGGACGCGCTGGGGGTGCTGGGACCGCACCTGCTGGTGGCTCACGGCGTGTGGCTCGACGACGACGAGGTGGAACTGGTGCTGGGCACTTCGACGGCCATCGCCTACTGCCCGTGGGCCTACCTGCGCCTCGGGCAGGGAGTGGCCGGCCAGGGTCGCCACGCCGAGATCGTGGAGCGGGGCGGGCGGGTGGCGCTGGGCTGCGACGCGTCCAATGCCGGCGACACCTCCGACATTCTGCGGACGGCGGCGCTGGCTGCCGGGCTGGCCCGCGACACCAGGGTCGATCCTGAGCGTTTCGGCGCCCACACCGCGTTCGAGCTGGCCACCATCGCCGGGGCCGCCGCCATCGGCATGGACGGCAGGATCGGCAGCCTCGAGCCGGGCAAGCAGGCCGACATGGTGGTGCACGACACGTCGTCGATCGGCTGGGCGCCCCGAGGCGAGACAGTGCTCCATCTCGTGTGGGGCACCGACGGTCGCTCGGTGCGCGACGTAGTGGTGGCCGGACGGCTCGTCATCTCCGACGGCGCCTGCGCCACCGTCGACCTAGCGTCGCTGCGGGCCGAGGCCGCCGCCGCCCAGCAGTCGCTGCTGGAGAGAGCCGGGCTCGAGATCCCCCATGCCTGGCCCCACATTCCGAGTGCCTAGAGGTCGAGCGGATGGGCCGAAGCCAACAAGGTCGTTGCAGAGTGCGAGCGAGGCCGTGGCCCGAGCGGCCCGTGAGCGAAGCGAACAAGAGCGGGAGCCTAGAGTCGCGAGTCGTAAGGATCGCTGAGTTGGGAGCGTCATGCAGGTAGCTGTGGTCACCGGACCGGGAGCGGTCGAGCTCCGCGACGAGCCCCGGCCCCGGCCCGGCCCCGAGGACGTGTTGATAGAGGTGGGCACCTGCGGCCTGTGCACCATGGAGCGCCGCCTGTACGCAGGGACGAAGCCCATATACCCGGTCGCCCCGGGCCACGAGGCCGCGGGACGGGTCGTCGAGGCGGGCGAGGCGGTGGCGTCCCTCCCCGGAGCCCCGCAGGTCGGCGATCTGGTCACCATGGACCTGCTCACCCGTTGCGGCCCCTGCCACATGTGCCGGCGGGGCCGCAGCGCGCTCTGCAAACGGCCCCAGGGCGGGACCCTGAGCGACGGGACCATCTCGATGGGAGCGGGCCTGGCCGAGGTGGTGAGGGTGGCCGCGGCCCAGACCTACGGCGTGGGCGAGATCCCCGTCGAGCACGCCGCCATGGGAGAGCCGGTGGCCTGCGTGGTGCACTCGGTGCGGCTGAGCGGTTTCAGGTCCGGGGACCGGGTGGCCGTCATCGGCGCGGGCTACATGGGCCGCCTCCACCTGGCTCTGTGCCGGGCGTGGGGCGCGGCCTCGGTCGGCCTGATCGATGTGAGCGACCAGCGCCGGGACGAGGCGGCCGAGGCCGGTGCGGCCAGGGTGGCCGACCCCGCGGACGTGGCCGGCTGGCAGGCCGATCACGATGTCGTGTTCGTCACCGCCGGCACTCCGGGCGCGGTGGAACTGGCCATGGACCTGTGCGACGACGCCGGCGCGGTGATCCTCTACGGGGCCTTCCCCAAGGACATCATGGCGTCGGTGGGCGCCGACCGCATCCACCATCACGAACTGTCCATCATCGGGGTGTTCAGCCAGGAGCCCGAGGACTGGCGGACCGCGGCCGGCCTGCTGCAGTCGGGCGCCCTGGCCGCCGACCTGGACCGCCTGGTCACGGCCCGCTACCAGCTGGCCGACGTCGCCGACGCGCTGGCGCTGGCCGTCGAGCAGCCCGTGTACCGGGTGATGGTGGGTTGAGCCACCGGCCAGTTTGAAGGGCTGGGGACCGTCACCATGAGTCCGGTCGTGGTCGGCGTGGACCTGGGTACCGGTGGGGCCCGTGCGGTGGCGCTCGCCGCTGACGGAGCGGTGAAGCTCTGGATGTACGAGGCCTTCGAGGGGGCCGCGTCGTGGCCTGCGGGCCGGGCCGACCCCGCGGCCTGGCTCGACGGCCTGGGTCGCCTGCTGGCCAGGGTCAACGATGCCGGGTTACCGGTCGCGGCGGTGGCCGTCGGCGGGCAGAGCCCCACCACCGTCCCGCTGCCGGAGGATCACGGCACGGATGCGGTCGGGTTCGCCGCCACCTGCCGGCATCCGGCCGGCAACGGCATGGCCCGCACCGAGCACCATCTCGCCCAGCTCGAGTTCCTCAGCCACGAGCTGGGTCGCCCGCTGGCCGGCGGGCAGATCTGGGACTGGGCGCTGCGGTGCCTGGGCGCCGGCGACATCCAGGGGCTCTGGCCCGGCGAGGAGGCCATCCCGGGATACGGCGAGCGGGTGGAGGTGGGGACCGTCATCGGTCACTGCGACGGGTCGCTGGGCCTGGCCGCGGGCACGCCCCTGGTGAGCGCCTCCAACGACGCCTACATGAGCTTCTGGGCCGGTGGGCTCGGCACCCACCGCAGGGGACACGACCCCGGTGGGCGGACCGGCGGCCTGGGCGTGGCCGTCGCCGCGGCGGAGCGGCCCGCCGAGATGATGGCGTTCTTCAGCCCGGTGGCCGGGATAGAGGTCGTCGGCGGGGCCACCAACGGGCACGGCCAGTTGCTGGAGTGGTGGTCGGCTGTCTCGGGCCGCCCGATCGAGGAGCTGCTGTCGCTGGCGGCGGGCGTGCCCCCGGGCGCGGGCGGGCTGGTGGTGCTGCCCTACCACGACGGGGAGAGATCGCCCCGCTGGGAGCCCCGGCTGCGGGGTGAGATGCACGGGCTCGCCTTCGACACCGGCGTTGCCGAGATCGCCCGGGCCGTGCTGGAGGCCGCCGCCTACGGCCTGAGGCACATTCATGAGGACCTGCAGGCCGGCGGGGTGGACATGGACGTCATGTGCTGCGGGGGCTCGCCCGCGCTCAGCCGCCTGTGGTGCTCGATCAAGGCGTCGGTGCTGGAGGTGGCCGTGGACGTGCCCGAGCGCCCCGAGCAGCTCTCGGCCCATGGCTGCGCGCTGGCCGGCGGTTCGGCACTGGGGTGGTGGGACCCCATCGGGGCCGAGACCATGGACTCCTGGCCGCTGGCGGCCATGACCCGCATCGAGCCGTCCCCCGACGACGCCTACCGGGTCGGATACGAGCGCTTCGTGGCTCTCGGCGACGCCGCTGCCGCCCGACTCGACGCTCCCGTCTAGGTTGTCGGCACCGATTGCTCGACATCGACGACTCGTCCAATACGAAGGAGCGACCGCCATGGTGAACCCGCTGATCTTCGTCGATCTGCCCACGCCCGACCCCGAGGCCACCTCGCAGTTCTACGAGACGCTGTTCGACTGGAAGTACAAGCGCCGGCCTGCCGGCGAGTTCCACGAGGTGCTGCCGGGCGTGAAGCCCAACCTGGGAATCCACCTGGAGACCACCCCTGTCAGCGGACCGGTGCCCCGCATCTACGTGATGGTCGCCGACCCGCCCGACAGGCTCGCCCTCGCCATCGAGATGGGCGCCACCAAGCTGTGGGACGAGGTCTACTGGGACGAGTTCGACGCTCGCCACGCCGCCTTCCGCGACCCGTGGGGCAACGAGGTCGTGCTGTGGCGCAACAAGGGCACCTACGTGCCCGGATCGGCCTCCGAGAAGAACGCCTGAAGGCTTGAATCGCAATATTCCGGTGGTTGTGGGGGATAGTTCCCCATAACAACCGGAATATCGAGCCGGTGGCTCGGGCCGGGCCGGGTCAGCCCAGGACCTGCTCCACCGAGAACTCGACGTTGTTGCCGTCGGGGTCCTTGATCAGGCAGATGTAGCCCACATCAGGGTTGCGGTACATGGGGCCGAGCACCAGGCATCCGTCCTCGTCGGCCAGCCGGGCCACCTCGTCCACCTCGGCCCGGGTGTCGAGCGAGATGCCGAGGTGGGCGATGGACGTCAGGAAGCCGTACTCCTCGACGATGTCGCCGGTGATCTGCTTGGGCAGAGCACCCTCCATCAACACGATCACGAAGCGGGCCGCTCCAGGCTTGGTGATGTCGCGCTCGTTGGCCAGCCAGGCGGTGCGCATCTTGGTCTCGGGGTCGTGGCGCTCGGAGATCCGCACCAGCGTGGTGAACTTCTCGTAGAACGCCAGCGTGTCGTCGAGGCTGCGCACCGGCAGCGCTATGTGGGTGAGCAGCGACGGCGGCGGCTCGGCGGCCGAGGCCGCGGCCCCGGCGTCGGATGAGACGGTGTCGGTCATGGCGCGACCCCCTGTGAGTCAGACACTACAGGTGAACCGCGTGCGGGGACCGCTGCGGGGCGCCGGAGCCTGGTACGGGGCCGGCTCCGACCCGGCCGCGAGCCTCTTTTGGCCGGCTGGCCGGGCCCGCACGGCCGGGCTTGCCCGTGCCAGTGCCGACGGCGTACCGTCCGCCTCACAGCTCACCTCAGCAGGGGGAACACCTATGTCAGCACCGAATCTGGGAAGCATTCTCGTGGGGTCGTCGCAGGCCGACGCCATGAAGGACTGGTACCGGGCCTGCTTCGGGCCCGACGAGAACGAGATGGGCGCCTTCGTGTTCGGCGGCGTGCAGCTCTTCATCGAGGAGCACAGCGAGGTCTCGGGCCCCAACGAGGACGGGCACCGGATCATTTTCAACCTCGATGTGGGCGATTGCCGGAGCCTCGAGGCTCACCTCAAGGAGCAAGGGGTCTCCTGGGTGCGCGAGGTCGAGCAGATGCCCTTCGGGCTGATCGGGACGGTCGCCGACCCCGACGGCAACATGCTGCAGATCATCGAGTGGGGCGCCGCCCCAGACGAGGGCCACGGCTGATCATCCGCTGAGGTAGCGCATCCTGACGGCGAGTTTGCCAGGATCAGCTTAGAATCGCGCCGGGAGCGCCATACTTGGCAGATGCCCGACCTTTCCGACGAAGAGCGGCTCGTCGTCGCGTACTCCCTGCGCCACGCGCGGGGGCGATACGGCAGTGAACGTGCGTCTCAGCTGTCAGGTATCCCTCAGCGCACAATCTATGACTGGCGTCGCGAGAAGGTCTTTCTCACGGATTACCCACTCGAGAGACCTGCGACGTGGTCCTACCGGGATCTCGTGCTGCTTCGCCTGCTGGCATGGCTGCGCCAGGGTGGGATGCCCCGGCCCCGGGCGGCCGAGAAGGTCGCCTCCGTTCGCTCTCAACTCTCGGAGGGCCGTGACATACGACAGATCCACGCCACCAGGGCCGAAATCATCCTCAGCGGGGATCCGGGGACCCGGTTTGATGACGACAAGGAGAGCCTCTTGCCGTTCTCAAACTTCTATGAACTCCTGTCTACATTCGACCTTCACGAACCGATAAGAGAACTCCGATCAGTGTCTCGGAAGGATGTGTGGGCGCCCAACCTGATTGCGCCGTCGCAACACTCACGGATCTCACCGTGGGTGCAGGCTGGGGATCCTTGTGTGGCGGACAGTCGAATCCCTACAGCGGCGATCTATGCACTCAGAACGGAGCGCAACTTGCCGGTCGGTTCGGTGGTAGAGCTCTACCCGGGCCTGAGGGAGCCAGTCGTGGAAGATGTCACCCGCTTGGAGAGGCGCTTGCGCGGCGTGGATGAGCCACTTGCAGCCTGAGGTCTTCCGGCTGCTGTTGGACCAAGGGTTTCCCAAACCGACCAGCTTTGCAGTTTCCGAGCTGGATCGGTCCGTGCATGTAAGGCATCTGCACGATTTCTCGCCTGATCTCGCGCAACGGAGCACGCCAGATTGGTACGTGTACTGCGCGGCAGCCGAGGCTGGCTTCGACGCATTGGTGGTTCGAGACCGTTCGCAACTCGATCAACTGGCCGAGATGTACGTGCTGTCTCGTCTGCGCGATCTCACAGTCGTAACTTGGCGGAAGGGAACTGACGACCCGGTACGTGAGTGGGGCCAACTACTGGCCTACTTGCCGCAGATCAAGCAGCGCTGCAAGGAACGAGGTGGGCGTGCCATCCTGCTGCCAGCCCCGTCTCTCTCAGCAGATTCGTATTTCGATCCCGCGTCAACCGTCGGACGAGAGGCGCAACGACGCGGAGTGTCGCATCGACAGGTTCTCGATGCAGCAAGAACGGAGATGGAGGATTGGATGCATCTGCACCACGAACCTCTTGACCGGTTCGACGAAGTGCTCGGGCTGTCATGACCCGCAAGACCCCCAGCGCGGGAGGAAGATGATATGAAAGCGATGCTTTATCGCGCCTCGGGAGGACCTGAGGTGCTGGAGTACACCGACGTCGACGATCCCGTGCC
The DNA here is from genome assembly GCA_026710865.1 of Acidimicrobiaceae bacterium. Taxonomy (GTDB): domain Bacteria; phylum Actinomycetota; class Acidimicrobiia; order Acidimicrobiales; family Aldehydirespiratoraceae; genus Aldehydirespirator. The sequence continues at coordinate 21,539 of JAPOQG010000056.1, read as the reverse complement.
GGGTGACGGCGACGTGGTTGTGGACGTCGCGGCCACCGCGCTCAACCGGCTGGACCTGCTCCAGCGCAACGGCTGGTACTACATGCCGGGATTCACCTTCCCCCACATCGCCGGCATGGATGTCGCCGGCGTGGTGTCCGAGGTCGGCGCGGCGGTCACCCAGTGGCAGCCCGGCGACCGGGTGGTGGCTGATCCGTCCATGGCCGGAGTGCCCGAGACCTCCAAGTACTCCGGTATGGGCGACCTGTATGGCGAGCTCGGCATCCTGGGCGCCATCCTCGACGGCGGGTACGCCGAGAAGTGCCTGGTGCCGGCCTCGCACTGCTACCGGGTTCCCGACGGCATCTCGCTGGAGCAGGCGGCCACGTTCCCCACGGTCTGGCTCACCGCCGGCCACGCCCTGTTCGCCACCGGCGGGCTGTCCGAGGGTGAGACGGTGATGATCCACGCGGCCGGATCCGGGGTGTCGGTGGCCGGGATCCAGCTGGCCAAGCACGCGGGCGCCACCGTGCTGGCCACCGCCGGCACCGACGCCAAGTGCGAGCGGGCCCAGGAGTTGGGCGCCGACCATGTGCTCAACAACCGCACCGGCGACGTGACCGGCTGGGCCATGGGCGCCACCGGCGGGCGGGGGGTCGACATGGTGTTCGACCATGTGGGCACCGCCCTGTTCACCCAGTCGATGTTCTCGCTGGCCGTCGGGGGCCGGCTGGTCAACTGCGGCAACGCCTCGGGCGACACCGCCACCATCGGCTCGTTGGGCCACCTGTTCCACAACGGGCTGCGGATCATGGGCTCGGACCCGTACCGGCCCGACGAGATGGGGCCGCTGTGGGCCACCTTCTGCGAGGAGGTCGCAGCGGGCCGGTTCACGGCGGTGGTGGACTCCGAATTCGCGCTGGCCGAGGCGGCCGTAGCCCAGCAGAAGATGCTGGAGAGCGACTTCTTCGGAAAGATCCTCCTGCGCCCCTAGCGCCCCAGGATCTCGGGTTGGTTCTGTGGGTTGTATGCGCAGAACCAACCCGAGATCCTGCTGACCCCGGTCTGGGCGCTCTCCGAGGCTTCAGGATGCGGTGCCAGCCAGGTCCAGGGCTGCGTGGAGCAGGACCTCGGCGCCGCGGCCGGCGGCAGCCGGTTCGATCGATTCGGCCTCGTTGTGCGAGAGGCCGTCCTCGCAGGGCACGAAGATCATCCCCGCGGGCGCCTTGAGGGCGACATGGCAGGCGTCGTGGCCCGCACCGGAGCCGATGCGCTCGTGCCCGTAGCCGCAGCGCTGCGCGGCCGCCTCCACCGCGTCGACGCACCTCGGGTCGAACACGACCGGGGCGCAGTCGTTTATGACGTCGATCCGGTGCCCGCAGTCGTGGGCTGCGGCGGCCCCGGCCACCAGGCTGCGCAATGACGAGTCCAGGCTCTCGAGCACGCCGGCGTCGGGGTGGCGCATGTCGATGGTGAAGGTGATGTGGGCCGGAACGGTGTTGGGCGACACCGGCTCGGACGAGAACATCGCCGGGGTCAGCCGCACCTGGGGGGCGTGGGCCGCGGCCATCTCGTAGATCCCGCTCAGGGCGTCCGCCACCGAGCGGGCCGGGTCGTGGCGGCGGTCCATGGGCGTGGTGCCGGCATGGGCGGGGAATCCCTCGACGGTGACCCTGAACCAGCGGATCCCCTGCACGCCGGTGACCACCCCGATCGACGAGCCGCTGGCCTCCAGGATCGGTCCCTGCTCGATGTGCAGCTCGAGGTAGGCGCCCAGCCGCTTGCCGAACGCCGCGGTGCCGGCCCAGCCCAGCCGGTCGAGTTCGTCGCCCACGGTGATTCCTGATCGGTCGGCGATGGCCCGGACCTCGTCCAGCGGAAGGACGCCGGCCCACACCGCGGAGCCCATCATCGACACCGGGAAGCGCGACCCCTCTTCGTTGGTCCACACCGCCACCTCCACCGGGGCCCGGGTCTCGACGGCGTGGTCGTTGAGCGACTCGACGACTTCGAGGCCGGCCAGCACGCCGTACACGCCGTCGAACCGCCCGCCGGTGGGCTGGGTGTCGAGGTGGCTGCCGAGCACCACCGGCAGGGCGTCGGGGTCGGTGCCCGGCCGGCGGGCGAACAGGTTGCCCACGCCGTCGAGTTCCATCGCGCAGCCCGCCTGCTCGACCCAGGAGACGAACAGGTCCCGGCCCGCCCTGTCCTCGTCGGAGAGGGCCTGCCGGTTGGAGCCGCCCGCGGGCGTGGCCCCAACCTCGGCCATGTCCATCAACCGCGACCACAGCCGCTCAGGATTCGTGTGCACATCAGTCATGCCGCGAATCCTTCCATCTCATTGCCGGTGCGTCCTACTGCAAGGAAGGTTCGCAGGAGCGGCACGATCCGGTCGGGTGCCTCCTCGGCGAGGGAGTGGCCGCAGTCGGCGAACTCGTGCACCTCGCAATCGGTGAGTTCCGCTCTCCAGCAATCGAGCTCCTTGGTGCGGAATGCGATGTCCTTGTTGCCCCACAGGACGAGTGCCGGCTTGCCGCTGAAGGCCGAGTGTTCGTCCCAGATTTCTTGGAGCCAGCCGGTGGCACAACGCAGCAACCAGGGTCTCGCTCGACAATCGTGGGACTACTGCGGGTCCCAGGGGTTGACGAGGCGCAGCTCTTCGAAGCGGTGGAAGTCCGCGGCGTTGCGGGTGACTAGCACCATGTCGTGGCTGAGCGCGGCTGCTGCGATGAGGGCGTCGGCCACAGGAGCGGGATCGGGCACGTGCAGGGCAGCGGCCCGGCGGGCGACCGCGGTGTCGACGGGCAGGATCTGCTGCTCGAACTCCTCGCACACGTCGTTGTCGAGCCAGTGCCGCAACACCGCGCCGGAGTCAGGGTCGCGGCGTTCGGCCAGCAGCACACCGTGCTCCAGTTCGCCGATGGTGATGACCGACAGATAGGTCTGCGCCGCGTCGACCCCTTCCGCCCAGGCGACAACGTTCCGGTCGGCCCGGCCCGACGAGATCTTGCGTATCTCCGAGACCACGTTGGTGTCGAGCAGGTACATCACTCGAACACGGCAGGACTGGAGACGGAACGGCGCTCCGGAAGCTCCAGATCGACCTCGCCGGCATCCGGTGTGCCGCCCATTACGTCGGCCAGCGTCCTGGTGCCGTTGGTGAGCCGGCGGTATCGGTCGTAGCTCAACAGCACGTGGGAGGGGCGACCTCTGTCGGTCACGAAGACCGGCCCGATCAATGCAGCCACCTTCGCCGTGCCCGTCGACTGGTTGAACTCTCGACTGCTCATAGTCCGCGCCGGCAGATGCATGGGTTCCTCCTGCAAGTAGCAACGTTACTATATCTGAGAACGGGAGGCGAGCGAGACAGGACTTCTACCAATTTGGTATAACCACGGAGTGGATATGAACATCAAGGACCTCGACGACGATGTAGCACGGCGCCTCAAGGAGCAGGCGGCCGCGGCGGGTCTGTCTGTCCAGCAGTACCTGCGCAACGAGTTGACACGAATAGCGTCGCGCCGCTCGCCGGCGGAGTTCGCCAGTGGCCGTGAACCCATGACCAGAGCCGAGTTCCTGGCCATCCGGCGACGGCTCCGCAGCGCCGATGACACCTAGCGTCGTCTGCGACGCGGGTGGAGTGCTGGTCGCCTCGGGAGCCCTGGAAGGCGCCGCGCCCGACGCCGAGCTTCTGGCCCTCGACTGGTCGTCCGTCACGGTAGGCCGGTTCTTGGCCGCCCGTCATGAGGGCCGTTCGGCGGGTATCCAGGTGGAGATCGGGTTGGTGCTGTCGGTTGTGGACGAGTGGTTCCCGGTCCGGACGATCGTGACGGAGACACTCGCCCGGGCCGGATTGGACGCGGTCGACGCGCTCGACTCATGGTCGGCACTGATCCTCGCCGAACAGCTCGAGGTTCCCCTGTTCACCGCTTCCGACGAGGTCGTCAGCGACCGTGTCCAAATCCTTCGTCCGTGGTAGGCGACTGGAATAGCGAAGAGATCGACCGGTCCTACCGGGTGTTCCATGATGTCCCGCTTGACACCGAGGATGAATGGGGCAACCTGGCGGAGTTCTTGGAAGCGGCTGGCTCTGCGTGAACAAGTGTGCGCGGCCCTAGCCGTCGCGGTGGACTGCCGCTGACGAGCCTGCTCGCCCTCGAACTGCAGAAGGCGCCTGCCAATAGCATTCCGCTGGTGAATGCTGTTCGGCGATTAACAAACATGGGCGCTGATGTCTGATAGTTCTCGGGATGCTCCTTATCCGGAGTTGAAGAAGACCCACACGATGGCCCATGTGGGCCGGCCGTTCACTGACTACAAGCCGCCCGCGGCGGCGCCGGTGTGGGCGGTGATCGAGGGGCTGGGCCGGTACCACGTGCTTCTGGCCGCCCTGGAGCTCGGTGTGTTCGAAGCTCTGGACGAGGCTCCGGACGGAACTGGTGTGACGGCCGTCGAGTTGGCCGGGCGGCTGGAGCTCCCGGAGCTGCACCTGGAGTCATTGCTGGACTCGGTGGTGGCCCTGGGCCTGCTCGACCGGGTGGTCGACGACTTCAAGCTCAACGACGCCGCCCGCCGCTACCTGCTCGTCGACGGCGCGGCCTCGATGGCGGGGCTGATCCCGGTGGCGCCCGGGCCGCACGAGAACTGGACCCGTCTGGCCGACACCGTGCGCTCGGGCCGGCCCGCCACCCCCATAGACGACGACCCGGCCGCCTTCTACGTGCCGCTGGTTGAGGGCACGTTCACCACCATGTGGCGCTGCGCCGGCCGCGCCGACCTCAAGATGCGCTACAGCGCGATGGCCGCGCCCCGGATCCTCGACCTCGGCGCGGGCGGGGCCCCCTGGTCGATCGCCATGCTCCAGTCCTGCGCCGATGGCCGGGCCACCGTCAACGACCTCGACGGGGTGATCGACGTCGCCCGGCGCCAGACGGCCGAGCACGGCGTGGCCGACCGCTGCGAGTTCCGTCCCGGCGACTTCCACACCGTGCCCCTGGAGGACGGCGCCTACGACATCGTGGTGCTGGGCCACGTCTGCCGCACCGAGGGCCTCGACGGCGCCCGCCATCTCGTGGAGCGGGCCTACTCGGCCCTGCGCCCCGAGGGCCGGCTGGTGGTGGCCGACTACTTCATCGGCCCCAACCACAAGACCAACCCCCACGCCGTGCTCATGGGCATGACCATGATGGCCAGCACAGCCTGTGGCTTCGGCGTCACCACCACCGAAGCCGCCGGCTGGTTGGGCGACGCCGGATTCGAGGCGCTGCGGCTGATCGAGCCCATCGGCTTCCAATTCGCCTACGTGGCCTCCAAACCCCGAGATCCTCGATCCGACGGGTCGTCGAAGCGGGCGAAGTAGTCCTCGGCGCTCAGCCGGCAGGCGATCAGGTCGTCCCAGTCGCGCGCCGACACCCGGAACTGCCGGGCGATTCTGGCCCGCAGTGGCTTGCCGATCGGTGCCCGCCCGCGCGACAGGAACGTGTGGCCTATGTAGGTGCCACTCGGCGACACGATCTCATACACGTAGTGCCCCGAGCCGATGCGCTCCCCCAGGCCCAGTTTGTGCCGGTAACGCCGCCTGACCTCATTCGTTCTGAACTCCGCCATTGAGAACCTCCTCGAGCCACGACAGCACGCCCTTCATGTGTGCTGTCAGGTAAGGCGGTCCCTCTGAGTAATGAGCATCTCGGAGATCTCGCAAGGCTCCCTCGGCCACTTCCGTCCACATTGCGAGCGCCTTGGGGAGCGTGGCGCCGATGCCGATGGCCGCAGCGGCTATGTCGGCGGCGATCCAGGTTCCGTCGTCGTCACGCTCGACGAGGAGGTGGTACTGGTCGCCTGGGGACGCCTCCCCCCAAGTCGGGGGCGACGGCGTCGATACTTCGGAGTCGACTGTCTGTGACATGTTGCACCTCCGCTAGCGGATGGCGACTCTAGTCTGGCGAACATCGGACCGCAACCGGGAAACATTATGAATTCACGAGAATCAATAGATACTCTCATCAAGGGCTGGTACGTGGTGACCATGAACCCGACCCGCGACATCATCCGCCACGGCGCGGTGGCGATCAGGGGCAACGAGATCGTGGCCGTGGGCAAGGCCTCGGACCTGGAGGCGGCCTACGACGCGGCCGAGACCGTCGGCGGGGACCGGTTCGTGGTCACCCCCGGCCTCATCAACACCCACATCCACATCACCGGCGAGCCCCTCACCCGGGGCTACGTGCCCGACGACACGCCCTTCGAGGAGAACGTGTTCATGTGGCTGTGCCCCCTCTACTCGGTGTACACCGCCGAGGAGGAGCGCCTTTCGGCCCAGCTCGCCGCGGTGGAGATGCTCAAGTCGGGCACCACCTCGTTCCTGGAGGCGGGCACCGTCCGCTTCACCGACGAGGTGATGGACGGGCTGGTGGAGGCCGGCATCCGGGGCCGCATCGGCAGGTGGGTGTGGGACCTGCCGCCCGAGCCCGACGTCTACCGCCAGAGCACCGACGAGGCCATCGCCAACATCAACGACACCATCGAGCGCCACCGGGGCACCGCCGACGGGCGCTTGGAGGCATGGTCGATGGTGGTGGGCCACACCACCTGCTCGGATCCGCTGTGGCGGGGCGCCCGGGAGGCCGCCGACCACCACGGCGTGGGCCTCAACTTCCACATGAGCCCGGCCAGGCTCGACCCCGACGGGTTCATCGCCGAGTTCGGGCAGCGCCCCATGATCCACCTCGGCGAACTGGGCGTGCTGGGCGCCGACACCTCGATGACCCACTGCGTCCACGTCGACGACAACGAGCTCGACGTGATGGCCGCGGCAGGCTGCTCGGTGGAGCACTGCCCCACCACCGCGCTCAAGGTGGCCTACGGCGTCACCCAGGTCGGCAAGATCCCCGAGATGGTGATGCGGGGCATCAACGTGAGCATCGGCATCGACGGCAACAACGCCTCCAACTACGCCGACATGCACCGGGCCGCCTACCTGGTGGCCGGGCTGTTCAAGGACGCCCGCATGGACCCCCAGATGTTCCCGGCCGAGAAGGCTTACGAGATGGCCACCCTCGGCGGGGCCCGCACGATGCTCATGTCCGACGAGATCGGCTCGCTCGAGGCCGGCAAGTTGGCCGACGTGGTGCTGCACGACACCGACCGGCCCGAGTGGCGGCCCCTGCTCAACGTGATGAACCAGCTGGTGTGGTCAGCCGACGGGCGGGGCGTTCACACCGTGTTCGTGGACGGCGCCAAGGTGGTGGACGCCGGCCGCATGACCACCATCGACGAGGACACTTTCTACGCCCGCTGCCAGGCTGCCGGCGAGGCCATCTGTGCCCGCTCGGGCCTCCCCGACAAGGCCAAGTTCCCCATTCTGTAGCCGTACCGGCTGCGCTGCCCGTGGTGGGCTGGGAGGCAGTGTGGGCGTCAGGGGCCGAGCAGGGCCAGCGGCGCCACCGCCACGCCGTCGGGGCGTTCGTAGGCGTATCCGGTGGCGGTCACCACGAGCAGCTTCGAGGGCCCGCCCATCCGCTCAGTGTCGACGCGGCGCCGCAACTTGAGCAGCGACGCCGAAGCGGCGTCTATGGAACTGTCGGCGCCGAGTTCGACTTCCACGGCCAACCAGGCTCCGTCGCGCCGTCGGATGATGGCGTCGGCTTCGAGACGGTTGCTGTCGAGGTAGTGGAACACCGAGGCGCCGGCCGCTTGGGCGTAGATGCGCAGGTCTCTCACGACCAGCGACTCGAACAGGTGGCCGAGCATCCCGCGGTCTGCGAGGAGCCGGCTCGGGCCGGCCCCCAGAGCGCACACCGCCAGCGCGGGATCCGCGAGGTGGCGCTTGGGGGCCTTGCGCAGACGCGAGCGCGAAGCCAGGTGCGGCGACCAGGCGGGCTGGTCCTCGCAGATGAAGATCCGAGCCAAAGCGTCGAGGTATGCGGTGAGAGTCTCAAAGGCGACAGGGCGCGCGCCGCCGATGTCGGAGGCCAGTGTCGAGCCTGTGGGCGATGAGGCGGTGTGGCGGGCCAGCGAGACCAGAGCCCGCCTGACCCCTCCCGGGTTGTGCCGGGTGCCGTTCACGCGAGGAACGTCGACGCGGCAGATCTCCTCCAGGTAGATGTCCAAGAACTCCTGCGCGTCGGCGACCGTCATGGAGCGGCAGACAGGCCAACCGCCCCGACAGAGTGCTTCGACCGCCTCCCGCAGCTGGGCTTCTGCGGGTCCTGGGCGCCATGCCGAGCATGTGCCGCCGTCGAGCAGGGACGCCAGGCTCACCGAGCCGTCGGCTTTCCCCGACTCGTACAGCGACATGGGTCGCATCCTCACTCGGGCCACGCGCCCGGCCCCGGAGTGGCGGGTGATGTCGTCGGTGGGGTTGGCCGACCCGGTGAGGATGAAGCGGCCCGCGCCGAGCGGATCGTCGCTGGCGCGCCTCACCCGATTCCAGGTCTGCGGCGCCAACTGCCACTCGTCGATGAGCAGCGGGTACGGACCGTCTCCCAGCGGCAGGGTGCCGTGCTCGGCGTGGCCTCGGGCGCTGGCGTCCTCGTCCAACAGCACCTCGCGGTTGGCGAGACGCCGTGCCGTGGTCGTCTTGCCGCAGCCGCGCGGACCCTCGATGAGCACCGTCGGCACCAGGTCGAGACGCCTCTCGACCTGGCGGTCGACCACCCTCGGCTTGTAGTCGAACTGGTCGGGCAAGACGCTCACATGGCCTCCACACGCGGGAGCAAGGAGTCCGTCCGCAGCACAATCTTAATAATAGCAGCGCCTTTGATCTAAGAATTGCAGCAACAATGGTCTCTGAGTTGCAGCAACAGGCCTACGTCGGCGGACTACAGGTCCGGCACGCTGAAGATCGAGCCGCCGAAGAGCACCCATGCCAGCAGCAGCGTCCACGCCACGTTGGCGGCCTGCGCCACCACGAACGCGATCGCGGGTCTGCCGCCCTGCATGGACAGCAGGTCCCGCAGCCGGGTCTCCAGGCCGATGCACACGAATGCCACCGCGAACAGCCATGTCCTCATGCCCTTGAGAACGCCAGAGGTGGCGTCCACCAGCGTGTCGCCGAGCGCGAACGAGAACAGCAGCGAGGTGGCCAGGAAGCCGAGCACGAACTTCGGGAACCGCTCCCAGATCACCGCCGCCGACACTTCCGGCTTGCCGGCCCCGACGGCTCCGGAGGCACCGGGCTCCCAGGCGGCTGCGGAGGCATCGGACTCTCCGGCGGTAGCGGAGGCGCCGGACTCTCCGGCGGTAGCGGAGGCGCCGGACTCCCCGGCGGTAGCGGAGGTGCCGGACTCACGGGCGGCTCCGGAGGCATGGACGGTCCCGGAGGCCCCGCCGCGCACCGTCCACCAGACCGACAGTGCGAAGGCGGCCACACCCAGCAGCGCGTTCTGGGAGAGCTTCACGATGGTCGCCGCGTTGGTGGCCGAGTCGCCGATGCTCTCGCCGGCCACCACCACCGCGCCGGTGGTGTCGATGGTGCCGCCGATCCAGGCGCCGCCGACGACGTCGGAGAGTCCCAGCCAGTCGACGGCCAGCGGCATCAGGATCATCATCGGCGCGGCCACCACCAGCACCAGCGACGTCACGTAGGAGAGCTTCTTGCGGTCGCCGTCAATGGCGCCGCAGGCCGCGATGGCGGCCGACACCCCGCAGATCGACACCGCGGTGGCCATCATGGCCGAGAACTCCTCGTCCACCCGCAGCCTGCGGGCCATCCAGTAGCACAGGTACCAGATCACTGCGATCACCGCCGCGGCCTGCACCATGCCGTACAGGCCGGCCTCCAGCACCCGGCCGAACAGCACGCTCGATCCCAGGATCACCAGCCCGGCCTTGATGTAGTACTCGGTCCGCATGGCGTTGCGGAGCCAGCCCGGCACACCGATCACGTTGGAGACGAAGAGCCCCAGCGCCAGCGAGGTGATGGCGTAGTTGACGCCGCGGTCGCTGAGGGCGGAGTCGCAGGCCACGGCCCGGGCCGCCCAGGCCAGCGCGAACATCGCCGCGAAGCCCGGCGCGAAGCCGCGGGCCGAACCGTCCATGAGCCCGACTCCGGCGACGCACAGGACCAGCAGGGCCGCGCCCACCCCGACCGTGGTCGCCAACCGGCCGGGAGCGAACAACCCGCCGATGCCGTCGCCGCAGGACAGGCCCGCCCCGGCCGGCCGCACGCCGACCACCACCAGAGCGATGATCGCCGCTCCCGTCCACACCGAGATCCAGTCCTCGGAGCGCAGCAGGCCGCTGCCGGTCTTCGCCTCCTCCACGGGAGCCAAGCTAGAGGCCGAGCGGATCGGTGGCAGTCCACTGGGCCCGTCGAGCGAGGCCGTGGCCCGAGCGGCCCGTCGGCGCAGCGAACAGGAGCGGGAAACCACGAGCAGCCGAATCCGGCTGATGCGTCAGCGGTAGAGTCGGACCATGGCCGAGTTCAGAGTCATCTTCGTCGCCAACGACTACGACGCCACCGTGGGGTTCTTCACCGAGGTGATGGGACTGGAGGTGGAGCGGTCCTTCGGCGAGATCTTCAGAGGGACGATCCTGCCGGCCGCGGCCGGCAGGATCGAGGTCATAGAGGACGGCGGCGGATGGGACACGCCCGGAGTGTCGGGCGTCTCGGTGTCGTGGGAGATCACCGACGCCGACGCCGAGCACGCCCGTCTGGTCTCCGCGGGCGCCACCATCGTGCGGCCGCCCGAGCTGCAGCCGTGGGGCCACAAGAGCTTCGAGGTGGCCGGCCCCGACGGTCTGAGGATCATCCTCTTCGAGGTGGTCACGGCGGGGTGACTCCCGCTCATGTTCGCTGCCCTCACGGGCCGCCCGAACCCAGTAGCCACTGCCCACGGCCTCGCTTGGCGCCTCGCGCCGGTACAGCCGGATCGCGGCCTGTTCGCTCGGCCTCTGGTAGCGGCTAGACAGTCAGCCATGCGATTCGGATTCTGGGCATCGACCAAGAACGACTGGGACCACATACTGGCGGTGAGCCGGGCCGCCGAGGCGAGCGGCTGGGACGGGCTGTGGCTGCCGGACCACTTCATGCCGCCCGTGGAGGGCTACGGCGACGAGCCGCCCGGCAGCGTCCCTCCTGAGCTGCTCCCCAACCACGAGTGCTGGACGCTGATGGCGGCCCTGGCCATGGCTGTGCCCCGGGTGCGGATCGGGGCGATGGTCACCGGCAACACCTACCGCCATCCGGCGGTGCTGGCCAAGCAGGCCGCCTCCCTCGACCACGTCAGCGGGGGACGCCTGGTGCTCGGTCTCGGCGCGGGCTGGCAGGAGAACGAGCACCGCCGTTACGGCATCGCCTTCGGCACGGTGCGTGAGCGGGCCGACATGCTGGAGGAGGCCTGCGAGGTGATCACCGGCCTCTTCGCCAATGAGCGCACCGACTTCGACGGGGCCCACTACCGCCTGCAGGGCGCTCCGCTGGTCCCCAAGCCTCTGCAGGATCCGCTGCCGATCATGATCGGCGGCCGGGGCGAGCGCCGCACCGTCCCCACCATGGTGCGTTGGGCCCACGAATGGAACGGTTGGTGCAACCCGAGGGACATGGGCCGCTACAACGCGCTCATCGACCGGCTCTGCGAGGATGCCGGCCGGGATCCGGGAACCATCGCACGCTCCGCGGCGACGCTGCTGTTCCTGTGCGAGTCCGAGGCGGAGGTGGCCAGGGTGAGAGCCGAACCGACGGGCTATCCCCGGCTGGTGGGCACGCCCGACCAGCTTGTCGAGCGGGTGGCCCGCTACGCCGCGGCCGGAACCGACGAGCTGATAATCCCCGACTTCAACCTCGCCCCCAACGAGACCCAGGAAGTAGTCGAGCGCTTCATGACCGAGGTCGTGGCCGCCCTCTGAGCCTGTTCCTCCACACCTGATGTGTCGAAATGGTTGTTGTCTTACACTTTTAACTGTAAATTGTGGTCGTGCTTCTACTTGGCCAGAGGCCGCTGACCGCTTCCGCCGCAGACCAGCAGCTCTTCTCCGGTCGTAGCCCAGAGCTGCGGCGCGTGCGTCGGGCCTTGGATCTGGGCCTCAACGCCTACGTTCATGGTCCACGGGGCAGCGGCCGTACCTCCTTCCTGCGGCAAGTCGAGCGCGGCCGGCCCGAGGCGCGCTACGTCCGCCTGCACGGGTTCGAGACGCTGAGGGATCGACTCGACGAGATCGAACGAGCCGTAAGGGGCAGCAACGCCTTGGAGCGGTACCGACCCGACCCATTCTCACAGGCGTTCAAGGCGTTCTCGACGACGGAAGTCAAGGTCTCCGTCGATCCGTTGCGCTACCTGCGAAAGGCCACAAGGCTGGGCGACGGAGATCCTCGTCCTGTTGTGCTGGTGGACGACCTCGACCAAGAGGAGTGCCATGAACTATTCGGGCGCCTGCGGGATGACCTATGGGAGCTACCGATCCAGTGGGTAGTTGCGGGGTCGGTGTCATCGCTCGACCCGCCTGCCGACGCTTTCTTCGATGCTGTTGTGGAGTTACCGCTGTTGGACGACGAGAGCCTGCGGGAACTCGTGCGCCGACGAGCGGCAAGCGGTACTCGGGGCGAAGAGAAGCTCCTGCTGTCTGTTGTCGATTCAGCCATCGAGAGCGTTGCCCCGTGTACTCCACGACGAGCTCTGTCGGTTCTTCGCGACCTCTACCTTTCCGATGACCTCGCAGAAGCCACGAGTCAGCTCGCGAGACTGCAATCAGCCCGAGCGACTCTGAGACCCACTGCGAACAAGTTGCTCGATGCGTTAATCCACCACGGCCCTACGCACGCAGGTGACGCCGAGCTACTTTCGGAAGTAGGCGTCACACGCAGTCGTGTCGTGCAGTTGCTCACCGAACTTGAAGCTGGTGGATTCGTGGTCGCCCAGCGAGAGGGCCGACGCAAGCTCTTCGCGGTGCCGTCCAGGCGTATAGCGCCGGCCGATGTCGTGACCGAAGGCCATGGAGAAACCGATGAGCCGTAGAACGGAGAAGCGACCGCAGACCATCGTCTATATCGACGGGTTCAACTTCTACTACGGTGCCGTCAAGGGGACGCCGCACAAGTGGCTCGACTTCGAGGCGCTGTGCCAAGGCATGCTGCCGCGCGATCGACTCATCAAGATCCGCTACTTCACGTCTCGAGTCAGTGCACGCTCCGACGATCCTCAGAAGCCCGTTCGCCAGGACACGTACCTGCGGGCCCTAGCCACGCTGCCCCTCGTCGAGATCCACTTCGGACACTTCGTGACCCGGACTGAGCGGTGGCCGCGCGCAGACCGTCGGCAAGGGGAATCACGGACCGTCAAGATTCGCAGGACCGAAGAGAAGGGCTCCGACGTCAACCTCGCCACCTACCTGCTGCTGGACGCTTTCCAGGGCCGCTGCGACACGGCAGCCGTGATTAGTAATGACTCTGACCTGGCCCAGGCAATTGATGTAGCCCAATCGCAGTTGGGCATCAAGGTGGGCGTCGTCAATCCACATCCACGTGAACGTCGGTCCCGTGAACTACTCGGACTCGACTGTTTGTTCTACAAGCAGGTTCCACGCCAGTTGCTGGCACAGACGCAGTTGCCCCTCGTCGTGCACGGCTCCAAGGGGCCAATCCGTAAGCCCAACAGCTGGTAGAACCCTCGAAGGCCCGCCGAAGCGGGCCTTCGCCCAGCCACCGAGGCGGCTGGGGGGATTGGCAACACAGTATCGCAGAGGTGTGACAATCCATCAAGAACCACGCGGAGAGGGAACGACGTAACGCCGATTGGGATGGTCTCGTATCGGTGGCGGGCGCTCACGCCGGCCGCCCGCGGTAGCGTCCGGCGGCGGAGCTAGCGGTTCGGGAGGACAGCAATGACTGACACCGTGTTCGGAGACAGCGTGCCTGCGGTGGTGCAGTCGGCGCCGAGCCGGTTCGACGCCTACGACACCGCGGACCTGTGGCGCAAGGACGTCGACCACTTCATCCATCCCTTCACCGACTACGCGGTGTGGAACTCCGAGGGCGCCCTGGTGATGGCCGAGTCCGAGGGCGCCTACGTCTACGACTCGGACGGCCGGCGCTACCTCGACGCCCAGGGCGGGCTGTGGTGCGTCAACGCCGGCTACGGCCGGGCCGAGATCGCCGACGCCATGGCCGAGCAGGCCCGCAAGCTGGCCTACTACTCGCCGTTCACCAACACCACGTCGGTGCCGGGCGCCACCCTGGCCCACAAGCTGGCGTCGCTGGCCCCCGGCAACCTCAACCACGCCTTCTTCGGCCTGTCCGGGTCCGACGCCAACGACACCGCGGTGAGGATCATCCACTTCTACTTCAACCGTCTGGGCCAGCCCGACAAGAAGACCATCATCACCAGGGTCAACGGCTACCACGGCTCCAGCTACCTGGCCATGTCGCTCACCGGGGTGGCCTACGACCACATCGGCTTCGACATCATCGGCGAGCCGCTCATCACCCGGGTGGAGGGCCCCGACCTCTACCGGCGATCCGATGGCATCACGCCCGAGGAGTACACCGACCAACTGGTGGCCGAGTTCAGGGCCAAGGTCGAGGCGCTCGGAGCGGAGAACGTGGCCGCCTTCTTCGCCGAGCCCATCATGGGGGCGGGCGGCGTGCTGGTGCCCCCGCCCGGCTACCTGCCGAGGATGCGGGAGGCCTGCCGGGAGTTCGGCATCCTGTACGTGTCCGACGAGGTGGTGACCGCCTTCGGGCGGCTCGGGCACTTCTTCGCCAGCGACGACGTCTTCGGCATCCAGCCCGACATCATCAACACCGCCAAGGGCCTCACCTCGGGTTACGCGCCCTTGTCGGCCACGCTGCTGTCCGACGACATCTACGAAGTGATCTCCGTGCCGCAGGCGCCCGGCGCCGAGTTCGCCCACGGCTACACCTACTCGGGGCATCCGGTGTCGTGCGCGGCCGCGCTGGCCAACATCGAGATCCTCGAGCGCGAGGACATCTGCGGCCATGTGCGCACTGCCGGCCCCTACCTCGAGGAGCGCCTGCGCACGCTCGCAGACCTGCCCATCGTCGGCGACGTCCGCGGCAAGTGCTTCATGATGTGCGTGGAGAACGTCGCCGACAAGGCCACCAAGGAGATGTTCCCTCCGGAGGTGGAGATCGGCCGGCGCATCTCCGACGCCTGCGACGCCCGGGGGCTGCTCGTGCGGCCCATCGGGCGCTTCAACGTGCTGTCGCCGCCGCTGATCCTCACCACCGATCAGATCGACTGGCTGGTCGACACGCTGCGAGCCGGCATCGGAGAGGTCATGGCCGGCCTCGAGCGCGATGGGCTCTGGCGCGAAAGGGTTTGAATCAGTTTGAAATTCTGCTATATGTATCGGTGGACATTGTTGGGTAGTGGTGAGCAGGAGGGATGTGGGCGATGGGTGCGTTCAAATGGCCGGTGCAGATCTCCAGCCTCGACGGCGAACGATCGGCAGAAGTCGAGGCGACGGTCGACGCCGGCGCCTTCTTCTCTGCCATGCCGGCCCGACTGCTGCGCAGGTTGGGGATCGAGCCCGAGCAGAAGCGCCGGATGCGGCTGGCGGACGGGCAGGTCGTCGACGTCGAGCTCGCTCCGGCGTTCGTCGCCGTCGACGGCAACAGAGCGCCCACGTTGGTTTCCTTCAGCGAGGACGGCGCTCCGGTCCTGCTCGGCGCCTACGCCCTGCAAGGTCTCCACTTGTTGGTGGATCCCGAGGGGGAGCGCCTGATCCCCAACGAGGAGATCCCGCTGTACTGAGCGGCCCGGCTAGGCCCAGATCTCCATCCGGCAGCCGATCAGCAGCTCCGACACCGATGCGGTGTTGGGCAGTGCGATCATCGTGGCCACCAGATCGGCCACATCGGAGGGCTGGGTGATGGTGTCGTCGTCGGGGTCCATCATGTCGGTGGCCACCGGGCCGGGGCACACCGCGGTCACGCGGATGCCGTCGTCCCAGCCGATCTGGCGGATCGCGTGGGACAGGGCCAACAGCGCGTACTTGGTCATGGAGTAGCCCACGATCGAGTCGCCCTTCACCCGCTTGGCCGACAGCGAGGCCATGTTGATGACCCGGCCCGACCCGGACCGGCGCAGATGGGGCAGCGCCAGCCGGGTGAGCCGCAGCGGCCCCTTGACGTTCACGGCCCACATGTCGTCGAGCACTTCCTCGTCCATGCTCTCCAGACCGGTGCGGTCGACGATGCCGGCGTTGTTGACCAGCACGTCCAGGCCGCCGAACCGCTCGACGGTCGCGTCCACCCAGTTGCGGGCCGAGTCGAGGTCGGTGGCGTCGTGGTGGTGGAGCAGGAGCCGCTCGGGCTCGATGTCGGGGGCGCTCTCGGCGAGGGCGTCTGTTCGGCGGGCCCCGAGGCTGAGCCGGTAGCCGTCGGCGGCGAGCCGCGCCGCGATGGCGGCCCCCATGCCCCGGTTGGCCCCCGACACCATCACCACGCGGCCGGTCGTGCTGGTCGAGTTCATCATCAACTCCGATTCGCTGGGCGAGTCCCGCCGGCCGGCCCGATGGGGCGCCGGCTGCACCGCCGATTATCGTCGGCCGGCGTGCGGGGGGCGAAGCGGGGCGGCGCGACCCCATGACGGTCACGCTGGAAGCGGAGATCAGTCCGGGCATGAGCCCCGGCGACTTCGTGGATCTGGCCGTGCGCTGCGAGCAGGCCGGGTTCGACCGCTTCGGCGTGTCCGACGTGGTGTTCTGGCCCGACTGCTTCGTGCTTCAGGGGCTGGTCGCCCAGGCCACCAGCCGCATCCGCATCGGCTCGATGGTCACCAACCCCTACTCGCGCCACCCGGCGATGCTGGCCGGCGCGGTGGCCGCCCTCCAGGAGCTGTCGGGCGGGCGCATGTTCCTAGGAATCGGGGTGGGTGCCGGCCTGGAGGACCTGCGGATCGACTATCCGAGGCCGGTGCGGGCCCTGCGTGAGGCCATCGCGGGCATCAGGGGGCTGCTGGCGGGCGAGACCGTCGACCTCGACGGCGAGATGTTCCCGATCGACGGCGGCCGGCTGGCGCGCCCGCCCGACACGCCGGTGCCGATCTCGGTGGGAACCCGCAGCCGGCAGGTGATGCGCCTGGCCGGTGAGCTGGCCGACATCGCCCTGGTCGGGGCCCGGCACTTCACTCCCGAGATCGCGCGGCAGTACTACGGCTGGCTGGCCGAGGGGGCGGCCCGGGCGGGCCGCGACGTGGCCGACATCGACATCGCGCCCCGCCTCACGCTGTGCGTGTCCGGCGACGGCGATCTGGCCCGCCGGTCGGTGGTGCGCTACGTGGCCCACTACCTGGCCATCATCCGGCCCTCCGAGATGGACCCCGACCGCCTGGCCGCCATCGACGACGCGCTGGGCCGGGCCACCGGCTGGTACTTCGACCTGGACCGCTTCGACCCGCCCGAGCTGTTCGACCTGGTCACCGAGGACTGGATCCGCCGTTACGCCGTGGCCGGGGCGCCCTCGGAGATCGCCGAGCAGGTCACGGAGGTGACCGCCCTCGGGTTCACCAGCGCCAGCTTCAATCTGGCCGCGGTCCTGCGCCGCTCGACCGCGGAGGGCTATGCCGAGACCATCGACGGCTTCGCCGAGGTGATCGACGACTGCCGCTAGCCGTCAACCGCTAGCAGTCGGAGCGCGCCGACGGACGTCAGTCGGGCGGCCGGACCGCGACCACCTCGCCGTTCAGCCAGGCCCAGAAGCCGCTGGGGTGGTCGGCCCAGCGCTGGAAGGCGGCCGAGATCGCCACCAGATCCCCTCGCATGGCCAGCCCCGCAGACACGGCGTGCTCGGCGAAGTCGCTGTCGGTCACCCGCACGGCCCACATGCCTCCCCAGAACTCACGGCCGGCGGCGTCGGCGTATGTGGTCGTGCTGGTGGTGACCACCGGATCCGCGAAGCCGGCCGCCCGCACCCATCCGGGCAGGTGGCGCCCGGCGTCGGCCTCGCCTCCGTTGGCCTCGGCCACCTCGTGGTAGAGGCTCAGCCAGAACTTGAGGGCCGGCTCGACCGGCGCGTGCACCATCGTCTGGTAGTCGGAGTCGCGCACGGCCACCAGCCCGCCGGGACGCAGCACCCGCCGGGCCTCCCGCAGCGCCCGGACCGGGTCGGACAGGTGCTGCATCACCTGGTGGGCGTACACCACGTCGAAGCTGCCGGCGTCCCACGGGAGGTCGTAGGCGGAGCCCACCTCGAAGCCGGCGTTGTCGACGCCCTCCTCGGTGGCCAGGCGCCGGGCCGACTCGACCATCTCGACCGAGGTGTCCACGCCTACGGCGGTCTGAGCCCGGCGGGCCAGTCCGAGCGTGATCGTGCCGGGCCCGCATCCCACATCCAGCACCGCGGCGTCGGGCTGCAGCCGGGGCAACAGGAAGGCCGCGCACGCCTCGGCTGTCCGTCGCCGGTAGGACTCGAGGATGGCGTCGTGGTACCCGTGGGTGTACCGCTCGCCTTCTGGCCGGTCCTGCGCCATCGCTGGACTGTCTAGCGCCCGCGTGACGGGCGCGGTCGGGGGCATCAGTCCTACGCGGCTGCGGGAAGTTCCGGCACGGTCTCGTCGTACAGCCAGGACTCGACCAGGTCCACTGCCTCGGGGCCGGCCATCTCGTCCACGATGCCGAGGAACTCGGCGGTGTCGGTGGTGCCGCCGGCCGAGCGGTCGTAGTGGGCCCGCAGGATCCTGAAGAATGTCTCGTCCCCGGCGTGCAGGCGCAGCGCGTGCAGCGTGGCCGCGCCGCGGAAGTACACCGAGAACCCGAACAGGTCCGCCGTCTCGATTCCTCCCGGCGGCGGCTCGCCCGACGCGGCCAGCTGCGCATGCACTTGCCGCATCGTGGCGTCGAGGTCCACTCCGTAGTGTTCGGCCTCGAACATGAGGTGCAGGTAGGTGGCGAAGCCCTCGTTCAGCCAGATCTCGCTCCAGTCGTCGAGAGCGACGGAGTTGCCCAGCCATTGGTGGGCTGCCTCGTGGGCGATCACACCGGGACCGGTGGTGTGGAGTCCGTGCAGCGACAGCGTCTGGTTCTCGAGGGCGAAGCCGAGCGGGAACGGCATCACGATGGTGCCGTAGGCGTCGAACGGGTAGGGGCCCAGCAGGTCCTCCAGGAAGGCGATCACCTCGGGGGTCACCGCCAGCGCCGCGGCGATCTCGGGCGGGGCGTCGCTTGGGATGTAGTCCCGGATCACCGGGCCGTCCGGGTACAGCGGCCCGTGCTCGATGCGCTCGAAGTCCCCGATGTAGACCGCGGCCAGGTAGGTGGCCATCGGGTCGTCCATCCGCCACACGAATGTGGTCCGGCCATGCCTGGTCGTCTCCTTCACGAGGCGCCCGTTGGACGCGGCCACGAGATCCTCCGGCACGGTTATCTCGATCCGGAAGGTCGCCTTGTCGGCCGGGTGGTTGTTGGACGGGAACCACGTCATCGACCCCGACGGCTCGCTGGCGGTGTAGATCACTCCGTCCTGCTGGTGCCAGCCCACCTCGGAGAACGGCACCCCCGGATCGTCGATGGGCGCCGGCCAGCCGGTGTAGAGCACGCTGGCAGTGAAGGCGGTGCCCTCGGCCAGCACCCTGCCCGGGTCGACAGCGAGTTCGTGTCCGTAGCGAATGAACTCGGCGTCGACCGGGTCGGAGCCGTCGGGGTTGGCCACCACCACCGCGAGGACGTCGAGCCCGGCCAGGTCGAGGTTGAACTCTTGCAGGTCCTCGGTGGCCCGGGCGGTGATCCCTACCAGCGCGGAGATCTCCCTGGACTCGGTGTCGACGTTCATGCTGATGTTGTAGTGGAGCACGTCGTAGCCGCCATTGCCCAGGAAGGGGTAGAAGCTGTCGCCCACTCCCTCGGCCCGCGTCGGCGGCGCCGTCGACGTCGTCGGCCCGGGCGCCTCAGGCTCGCTCGTCGCTGAACCGGCGGCATCGGCGAAGTCGGGAGAATCGCCGGCGTCCGCGGGATCGGCGGCATCGCCGGGATCGGCGGTATCGCCGGCGCCGGCGGGATCGGTTGGCGTCGCCGGTGCCGGGTCCGTGGTGGCGCCGGCTATGGAGGTTGTGGCCGCGGCGTCGGGAGCTTCGTCGATGGCCGTGCCGCTACAGGCAGCCGCCGTCAGCGTCACCGCCAGAATGGCCGCCAGCCGGAGCCCCACGGCCGGCAAGCCTACGGCCGGGCACGAACGGTTCTGGCCCGGTCAGGCCTGGCCGGTCTGGCGCAGGAAGCTCAGGCTGTCGAAGTAGTCGACCCGGCGCTCGATGAGGCCGTCATGGACGGTCAGGCGCATCACCCCGCGGATCTCGAAGGGCGTCCCGTCGGCCCGGGCCCGCATCACGTACGCCGCAACCACCCGGTCGCCCTCGACGAGGATCTCCTCTACCTCGTAGGTCAGTCCGACGAAGGTCGCCAGGAAGTCGGCCAGCCGGGCGCGGTACTCGGCCTTGCCGTCGCTGGGCAGGCCCAGCGCGCTGGTGTGAACGTTGGCGAAGCCGTCGCTCACATGGGCGACCACCGCCTCCGGATCGCCCGAGGCGAACGAGGCCAGATAGGACGCTGCGACGGACCGCGGGTCGACGGCGGTGGGCGAGCCGGTCTCGTCGGCGCTCAGCTCATCACCTTCTGGGCGTGGGCGTACACGCCCTGGTCGTAGCTGAGCTCGATCATGTTGCCGTCGGGATCGCTGATCATGCAGATGTAGCCGATCGGCGGCGGCATCTCCGTGGGCGGC
Organism: Acidimicrobiaceae bacterium; assembly: GCA_026710865.1. Taxonomy (GTDB): domain Bacteria; phylum Actinomycetota; class Acidimicrobiia; order Acidimicrobiales; family Aldehydirespiratoraceae; genus Aldehydirespirator. The sequence goes on along the minus strand of JAPOQG010000056.1, from coordinate 889 downwards.
ATGGCCAGGCAGCCCTCGGCGCGGGCTCGCTCCGCGGCTGCGTCGATCTCCTCGCGGCTCGTGACTTCGACGCCCAGGTGGGCGAAGGGCGCCAGGGTGGCGATGGGGGCGTCCTTGAACGGGTCGGACTCCGGGAAGAACTGGGCCAGAACCAGGATGAAGGGCTTGTCGGGTGAGTCGTCGTGGCCGAGCCAGGCACCGAACCCGTCGGAGTCCTCCCGCTTGTCCAGCAGCTTGATCGGTGTGTGGGTGGTGTACCACTCGATGCTGGCGTCTATGTCTGTGACCCGCAGGGCCACATGGGTCCAGCGGGCGTGGGGGGGATGCACGGCGTAGGTGTCGGTCGTGTCGCTCATGTGCGGTCTACTCCCCGGTCCATCCCTCGGGAAGTTGGGGATCGTCCCCTCCGTAGGTCCACAGCACGAGGGTGTTGCCCCACGGATCCTTGAAGGCGTTGTTGTAGCCGTTGAACTCGCCGAAGTAGTGGTGCCGCCACAGCTCGGCGGCGCCGTTGGCTATGGCCCGGTCGGAGATGGCGTCCATGTCGTCGTCGGGCGACACGAGGATCCAGATGCGCACCGTGTGGCCGTCGGTGCTCAGGTGTCGAGGCTCGAGCCCGTCGTCGCTGGGGTGGGGGCGGCGGTTGGCGACGTTGGTGATGCCCATGTGCAGGTTGCCGGTCGGTCCCTGGGTCCCGTCGGGCAGCCTGAAGTTCTGTCCGGGCACGATCCGGTAGAACGATCCGGCCGGCCGGGGCTCCACCTCCCAGCCGAACACGTTGCGGTAGAAGTCGGCCGCCTTCTCGGGTTCGTCGGTGGGGAAGTCGACGAAGATGAGGGTGTTCGGGTAGGGCTCCGTCATGGGTGCGCTCCAAGGCTCGGCGGCAAGG
>JAPOQG010000238.1 GCA_026710865.1 Acidimicrobiaceae bacterium | reverse complement strand
GAGCCGGGGCGGATCGCACCGGTGTGCGCCGGGGTGCTGGGCACCGAGGACGTCAACACCGTCGAGCTGGCCACGATGTTCTCCACCTTCGCCCGCTCCGGGCGGCGGGCCGACCCGACGATGGTGACCAGCATCATCCAGCCCGACGGGACCCCGCTGTTCCGCCACCGCCCCGACGACGTGCCCGTGCTCGACCCCTCCGTCGCCAACCAGATCACATGGGTGCTCGAGGGCGTGATCACCGTCGGGACAGGGCGCCGCGCCGCCATCGACCGGCCCGCGGCGGGCAAGACCGGCACCGCCCAGAACTACGCCGACGCCACCTTCGTCGGATACACCCCCCAGCGGGCCGCCGCGGTCTGGGTCGGCTTCCCCGACGCCCAGATACCCATGGAGCCCCCCACCACCGACATCAGGGTGACGGGAGGCACCTACCCGGCCCAGATATGGCGGGAGATCATGATCGCGGCCCACGAGGGCGTCGATGCCGTGGCCCTGCCCCCTCCCCCGCCCAGCGCGCCCCCGCCGACCACGGAGCCTCCCCGGCTCGACTCGGTCGCGATCCCCGACCTGGTGGGCCGGGCCTGGGACGCGGAGCAGCTGACGGCCGAGCTGGGGGAGCTGACGCTCGGCGTCGCCGCGGTGGGGGTCGAGACGGTGGAGTTCGCCGAGGGGACGATCATGGGGCAGGCCCCGGCGGCGGGGTCGCTCCACCGGGGCGGCATCACCGTGACGGTGGAGGTGGCGGTGGCGCCCGAGGTGCCCGCGGCGCTGGCCATGCCCGAGGTCGTGGGCCTGAACGAGGCCGAGGCCCGCGGGGTGCTTGCCGCGGCCGGGCTGGGAGTGGAGGTGCACGTCGAGCCCTTCTTCGACGAGGAGGCCGAGCGTTTCGGCGGCGAGCCTGGAGCGGTCTGGCGCCAGGCTCCCGCGGCCGGAGTGCCGGTCGAGCCGGGCGGGTCGGCCGAGATATGGGTGAACCCCGGGCAATGACCCCCGGCGAGCCGCATTCGGCAGACCCGGCCGGGGCCGGAGACGGCCCGGCATCGAGCCCGGGCCGCAGACGGCTGCGGCTGGCGGGCAGGTGGCTGGGCGGCCTGTTCGTGGCGGGGAGCTTCGTGTTCTGGGCGTGGGCCTTCTCGCCGTGGGCCCGCACCGAGAACCCCGGCCGCCTCGACGACCGGTCGTTCGCGGCATGGGCCGACCAGCGCTGCGCCCAGGCCCAGGCAGCCATCAACGCCCTGCCGACCGCCCGGCAGGCCGCTTCACGCCAGGAGCGGGCCGAGCAGGTGGACCGGGGCACCGACGAGGTGGAGTCCCTCGTGGCCGACATCCGCCTGAGGGCCGACGCCTCGCTCTCGGGGTCTCCCGACGGCGACGGACCGCCCGACGCGGACCTGGTCGCCGCCTGGCTCGAGGACTGGGACGTCCACGTCGCGGACCGCCGCAGCCACGCGGAGCGGCTTCGCACCGCCGACGAGGACACGCCCGACCGGGAGCTGCGCTTCCTGCTGTTGGACCTGACCGAGGGCAGCACCTACACCGAGCGCATGGACGGCTTCGCCCGCCTCAACGACATGGACAACTGCCAGGTCCCCGGCGACGTGTAACCGCACCCGCGACCGGGCTCGGGTCAGCGGCGGGAGATGTCGGGGGTGCCCTCGACGTGGAAGCGCCAGGGGAGGTCGGCGCCGTTGGTGAGGCCGATCCTGGTGGTGACGGCGGGATCCTCCGGGGGCGGGCAGCCGTCGTCGACTATGGTC
>JAPOQG010000166.1 GCA_026710865.1 Acidimicrobiaceae bacterium | reverse complement strand
GAGCCGTCCCTCGGCGTCGACCCGGCCTACGTGCTCGCGAAGCACGCGGAGAACACGCCGCCATAAGCCGCCTCGCCGAGGTAGCCCGGACACCAGCGAGGTAGCCCGGACCTCTCGCACACCGACCCAGCCCGGACCTCGCGAGCCTCGCCGAAGTAGCCCGGACCTCCCGAGCCTCGCCGAGGCAGCCCGGACCTCCCGGACGCCCGGACCTCTCGCACACCGAGGCAGCCGCCTCGCCGACCGGATCGGGCCGAGGCCGGATCCCGCCGAGGCCGGCCCGCACCGCCGACAGCTGGCCGACCGGGGGCGACGGCGGCTAGCCGACAGGTTCGACGAACAGCTCGTGGGCGCACTCGCCGGCCGCGGTGCGGGTCAGGATCTCGGCTCCGTCCGCGGTGCAGGCCAGGGTGTGCTCGAACTGGGCGGTCCGGCGGCCGTCGACGGTGACCGCAGTCCACCCGTCGTCCCACATCGCCGCCTCGGGCGAGCCCAGCGTGAGCATCGGCTCGATCGTGAAGGTCATCATCTCCTCGAGCACGGTCGAGGCCCGCCGGTCCCAGTAGTGGGGCACCTGCAGGCCGGAGTGGAACTCGGTGCCCACCCCGTGCCCGATGAACTCCCGCACCACCCCGAGGCGGTGCCTCGACGCGTGAGTCTCGATGGCCCGGCCGATCTCCGACACGGGCACACCGGCCCGCACCGCGCCGATGCCCTTGTTGAGGGCCACGCGGGTCTCGTCCACCAGCCGGCGGGAGTGGTCGTCCACCTCGCCGACCATCAACGTCACCGACGTGTCGCCGTGAACCCCCTCGCGGTACACGGTCACGTCAATGTTGATGATGTCGCCGGCGGACAACCGGCGAGAGTCGGGGATCCCGTGGCAGATCACCTCGTTGACAGACGTGCACACCGACTTCGGGAAGCCCCGGTATCCGAGCGGGCTGGGATAGGAGCCCGCGGCCAACGCGGCGTCGTGCACGAACCGGTCGATGGCGTCGGTGGTGACCCCGGGCCGCACCCGGCCGCAGGCCGCGATCAGGACCTCGGCGGCCAGGGCCCCGGTGCGGCGCATGGCCGCAAGCTCCTCCGGCGTCCGGACCACTGAGGACACCGACGGCCCGGGCTCCCCGCCGGGCAGTCGTGCATAGGGCGGGCGGTCGATGCCCGCGGGCACGGACCGCTTGGAACTGACCAGCCCCGCCCGCACCGGCGGATCCGACACGGGGACGCTGCCCGCTCCCACCCCGGCAGGGACCCGCCGTTTCCGCTTTGCCATCACCGCACAGGCTAGGGGCTCGGCCCCGTCGCCCTCCCGTCAGTTGGGACGGTTGCGGGCCCGCTCGAGGAACAACGCCATCTGAGCCCGGGTGGTGTCCTGCTGCGGGCAGAAACGCATCGGCTCGATCGAGCAGCCGCCGGTGATCCCGGCACGGAACAGAGCGTCGATGTCGGCCTCGTGGACGCTGTCGCCGGTGTCGTCGAACCCCTGGGGGATGGCCGAGTCGAGAACGAAGGCCCGCCTGAGGAACGTGGCCATCTGAGCCCGCGTCACCGGATCGTCGGGGCAGTACTCGGCCGGTTCGCTCGCGCAGCCGGCGGTGATGCCGAGCTCCGCGAGGCGCTCGACGTGCGCGGCCCACCAATGGCCGGCATCCACGTCGTCGAATCTGGAGGAGCTGACCGGCTCGGGGTCCTGGCCGTCGACGACTCGCACCAGCCATGCCGCCACCAGCCAGCGCGGGATCGGGTCGCCCGGACAGAAGAGGCCGGGCGCGCATTCCGTGCCTGCGAGGACACCGTCATCGGTGAGGGCCCTCACTGCGTCGTAGCGCTCGCCGTCCAGATCGATGTCGGCCGGCAGAACGCCCGGCAACCCGGCTGCGGCCGCGAGCCGACGTGCCAGCCCGATCGGATGCCAGCAACCGGAGAGGTCGAGCTCGATGTCGGGCTCGATCCCGCCGGCGGCGCTGGTGCCGTCGGGACCCAGCCACCTGAACACGGTCACCTGGGCGCCCCCCAGCAGAGTGCCGTCGCTCGATTGCATGGCCTGGGTGATCTGGCCCGTGTTCTTGCCGTAGGTGGTGGTTCCGATGACGGTGGCCCGCCCGTGATCGCGCAGAGCCAGCGTCAGCACCTCCGACGCAGACGCAGACCCCCCGTCCACCGCGACGACCATGGGAACCACCGAGGGGTTGGGGAGGCTGCCGTGCCCGCTGACCAGGTGCAGCACGGTCTCCACTCTGGACACCTCCTGGATGACGACATACCGGTCGTCGAGGAACAGGCTGGCGATGTTGATGACGGTCTGCAGGTAGCCCCCGGGATTGTCCCGCAGGTCCACGACCAGGTTGTCGACACCGGCATCGAGCAGGGACCGGAGCTCCCGCTCGAGCAGCTCGTCGGTGCGGGCCCCGAACGAGTCGAGCCGCAGGTATCCGGTACTGCCCGCCACGGCCCTGCCGTCGACCGTTGGGATGCGCACCGGTTCGACGTCGACCGCGAAGGATCTCTGCCTGCCGTTCCGTTCGACTACGACGCTCACCACGCTCCCCTGCTCGAAAGGAGACAAGCCGCCCAGCCCGCACTGCGGACCGGACGGGACGTGTCCGTCGAGCGACACCACGATGTCGTCGGCCAGCAGCCCGGCCCGCTCGGCCGGACTGCCCGCGAAGACCTCGGCCACCGCCGGCCGGCAACTCTCCGACAGCGCATGGCAGGGCTTCGTGCCGTCCAGCAGGCCCAGGCTGATGCCGATGCCCGTGTATGGAGCCCCGCCCTCGCGGCGCGACAACAGCGCCTCATACTCCGAGCGGGTCATCAGGAAGTTGTTGGGGTCCCCCCGGGAAGCGAACATCGCCCTGGAGGCCGCCCAGACCGCAGCCTCCGTGTCGCCCACCGCGTCGATCGCGGCGCAGGCCTGCTCGAACTCGGGCGCGGGCAGCGCGCAAGCCGGCGCGGCATCGTCGCCACGCGGGGCCAGCCCGGCCTCGCGCACGCCGCGCGCTGCGGCCGAGGCCCAGTCCTCGTCAGGCACATCGTCGACGTAGTTCTCGGTGAGCAGCCCATAGCTCCCGCACAGCACTTCGAAGATCCCGACAGCGTCCGAGCATGCCGTCCGCTCGGGCTCGGCTCCAGCCTCGGACTCGGCCCCGGCTCCAGCGTCGGAGCCGGTCCCGTCGCCGGAGTCCGAGTCCTGCGCCACTGCGACCGCCGGCCACAGCACCAGCGCGGCCAGAGCCGCCGCGCCGATCCGGCCAGTGGAGCGAACTATCTGACGGGTCGGGCGATTCTCGGCGCCAGTCCGCAACATCGCGAAGTCCGGGAGCCGAGACCGCAACATCGCGAAGTCCGGGAGCCTCAGCGCAGGAACCGGCTGACCGATTCCGCTACGCACGCGGGCTTGACCTGGCCCTCGATCTCCACGGTGATCGTGATCACCGTCTGCACACCTGATCCGCCCGGCAGCTCGTCAGCGGACGTGAGCGTCGCGGAGGCTCGCAGCCGCGAGCCCACCAGCACCGGCTGCGGGAAGCGCACCCGGTTGACGCCGTAGTTCACGCCCATCGAGATGCCCTCGACCCGCACGATCTCGGGAAGCAGCAGGTTGGTGAGCGCCAGGGTGAGATAGCCG
>JAPOQG010000249.1 GCA_026710865.1 Acidimicrobiaceae bacterium | reverse complement strand
CTGTTCGACGTGATCGCCTGCCTGCTGCGCCACGAGGGCCTTGTCCTGCAGGTCAGCACGGCTCGCGGGGAGCTCGAGGGCGACGACCGCGCCGCGACCGAACCGGTTGCTGCGGCCACCCAGTAGACAGTCCGACACAACACGCGCGGTCGGCGCGCCGCCCGCGTACAATGACGCACGGCCGGGCCTTGTCGCCCGGTCGCGGCTTGTCGGCGGTCGAGGGAGTCGGCTCGGCAAGGCCGCAGCCCGCTTTGAGACCGTCCGCACCGACCTGGAGCACTCCGACTCCCGGGAGCCCGCCGCCCGCCCCCGCCTCGACAAACCCGCACACAGGATGGAACAGCCACCGGCCGCCGCGCCGCCGCCCGCCCCCGCCTCGACAACTCGCAGGCCGACCCGTCCCGGCTGTGCGAGTCGAGCACCGCTAGCAACGCCCGCACCGAACCAGCGCCAGGAAGCCCTGCAATGCCCGACGAGCGATACCCCCTGTCCAAGACCCGGAACATCGGGATCATGGCCCACATCGACGCGGGCAAGACCACGACGACCGAGCGGATCCTCTACTACACGGGGCGCAACTACAAGATCGGCGAGGTCCACGACGGCGCGGCCACCATGGACTGGATGGCCCAGGAGCAGGAGCGGGGCATCACCATCACGTCGGCCGCCACCCACTGCATCTGGCGGGACCACCGCATCAACATCATCGACACGCCCGGCCACGTCGACTTCACCGTCGAGGTGGAGCGGTCGCTGCGGGTGCTCGACGGCGCGGTGGCCGTGTTCGACGGGGTGGCCGGGGTGGAGCCCCAGACCGAGACGGTGTGGCGGCAGGCCGACCGCTACGGCGTGCCCCGGCTGTGCTTCGTCAACAAGATGGACCGCACCGGCGCCGACTTCCACTTCGTGCTCGACTCCATCCGGGAGCGGCTGACCGAGCGGGTGGCGGTGCTGCAGCTGCCGATCGGCAGCGAGTCGGACTACCGCGGCATCGTCGACCTGGTGAGGATGAAGGCCCGCGTGTGGTCCGGCACCGACCTCGGGGTCACATGGACCGAGACCGACGTCGGCGACGACATGATCGAGGAGGCCGAGCTCTACCGCCACGACCTGCTGGAGACGCTGTCGGACTACGACGAGAGCCTTCTCGAGAAGTTCCTGGAGGACGAGGAGATCAGCCCCGAGGAGATCGCGGCCGCCATCCGGGCCGGCACCATCGGCGGCGGCCTCGTGCCCGTGCTGAACGGCTCGGCCTTCAAGAACAAGGGGGTGCAGGCCCTGCTCGACGCGGTGGTCGACTACCTGCCCTCGCCCCGCGACGTGCCCGCAGTCACCGGCACCGATCCCCGTTCCGGTGCCGAGGCGACCCGCGCCGCCGACGACTCCGAGCCGCTGGCCGCCCTGGCCTTCAAGATCGCCACCGACCCCCATGTCGGCAAGCTCACCTACTTCCGGGTCTACAGCGGATCCCTCGACAAGGGCGCGCAGGTGCTCAACACCCGCACCGGCCGCAAGGAGCGGATCGGCCGCATCCTGGAGATGCACGCCAACGACCGGGTCGATCTCGAGGCGGCGGCAGCCGGCGACATCGCGGCCGCGATCGGCCTCAAGGACTGCCGCACCGGCGACACGCTGTGCGACCCCTCCCACGCCATCGCCCTCGAGGACCTCGACTTCCCCGACCCGGTGATCGACGTGGCCGTGGAGCCGAAGTCCAAGGCCGACCAGGACAAGATGTCCAAGGCTCTGACCGCGCTCTCGGAGGAGGATCCCACCTTCCGGGTGCGCACCGACGACGAGACCGCCCAGACCATCATCGCCGGCATGGGCGAGCTCCACCTCGAGGTGCTGGTGGACCGCATGCTGCGGGAGTTCAACGTCCAGGCCAACGTGGGCAAGCCCCAGGTCGCCTACCGCGAGACGCTGTCGGCGCCGGTGACCAACCACACCTTCGTGCACAAGAAGCAGACCGGCGGCTCGGGCCAGTTCGCGGTGGTCACCGCCACCGTCGAGCCCAACCCCGGCGGCCAGTACCTCTTCGAGAGCACCATCCGGGCCGGCGCCATTCCCCGCGAGTTCATCAAGCCGGTCGACGACGGCATCCGCGAGGCCATGAGCAACGGCGTGCTGGCCGGGTTCCCGACGGTGGACGTCAAGGTCACGCTCACCGACGGCCGCACCCACGACGTGGACTCCTCGGAGATGGCGTTCAAGATCGCGGGCGGCGGCTGGTTCCGCGAGGTGGCCCCCAGGGCGAGGCCCGTGATGCTCGAGCCGGTGATGTCGGTGGAGATCGTCACGCCCGACGACTACCTCGGCGATGTGGTCGGCGACCTCAATGCCCGCCGGGGACAGGTGCGCGGCACCGAGAGGCGCGGCAGCAACCAGGTGATCAGCGCGCAGGTTCCGCTTGCGGAGATGTTCGGATACAGTACCGACCTTCGATCACGCACGCAGGGGCGAGCGACGTACACGATGCAGTTCGACTCGTACCAGCCCACCCCCGCGGGCGTCCAATCAGAGATCGTCGCTCGCGTACGCGGCGAGTGATTCGAAGTCCTCAACCGACTGAACACAAGAGGAAGCACCCATGGCCAAGGAGCAGTTCGAGCGGACCAAGCCCCATGTCAATGTGGGCACTATGGGCCATATCGATCACGGCAAGACCACATTGACGGCCGCCATCACCAAGGTGCTGGCCGACCGCGTCGACGGAACCCAGTTCACCGAGTTCGACAAGATCGACAACGCCCCCGAGGAGCGCGAGCGCGGCATCACCATCAACGTGGCCCATGTCGAGTACGAGACCGGCAACCGGCACTACGCGCACGTCGACATGCCGGGCCACGCCGACTACATCAAGAACATGATCACCGGGGCCGCCCAGGTGGACGGCGCCATCCTGGTGGTCTCGGCCGCCGACGGCCCGATGCCCCAGACCCGTGAGCACGTGCTGCTGGCCCGCCAGGTGGGCGTGCCCCGCATCGTGGTGGCCCTCAACAAGGTGGACATGGTCGACGACGAGGAGATCCTCGAGCTGGTCGAGCTCGAGGTGCGCGAGCTGCTCGACGAGTACGAGTTCCCCGGCGACGACACCCCCGTCATCGGCGTGTCGGCCCTCAAGGCCCTCGACGGCGACGAGGAGGCGGCCGAGCAGGTCGTCGAGCTCATGGAGGCGGTGGACGACTACATCCCGACCCCTGAGCGCGATGTCGACAAGCCGTTCCTGATGCCTATCGAGGACGTGTTCACGATCACCGGGCGGGGCACGGTGGTCACCGGCCGGGTCGAGCAGGGCGTGGTCGAGACAGGCCACAAGGTCGAGATCGTCGGCCTGCGCGACACCCAGGAGACCACCTGCACCGGCGTCGAGATGTTCCGCAAGATCCTCGACCGGGGCGAGGCCGGCGACAACATCGGTGCCCTGCTGCGGGGCATCGACAAGAAGGCGGTGCAGCGGGGCCAGGTGCTGGCCGCGCCCAAGAGCATCACTCCCCACACCGAGTTCGAGGCCCAGGTGTACGTGCTGAGCAAGGAGGAGGGCGGCCGGCACAAGCCGTTCTTCTCGAACTACCGGCCCCAGTTCTATTTCCGCACCACCGACGTGACCGGCACCATCACCCTGCCCGAGGGCATCGAGATGTGCATGCCCGGCGACAACACCGTCATGCACGTGGATCTGATCAACCCCATCGCCATGGACGAGGGGCTGCGCTTCGCCATCCGCGAGGGCGGCCGCACCGTGGGCGCCGGCTCGGTCGTCAAGATCATCAAGTAGCGGCGGGGGACTAGCGGTGGCAGCCAAGCACAGGGTCCGGATCAGGCTCAAGGCCTACGACCACGAGATCCTCGACCAGTCGACGAAGAAGATCGTCGAGACGGTCAAGCGGACCCAGGCCACCTTCAGCGGCCCCGTGCCGCTGCCGACCGAGAAGCACCGCTACACCGTGGTGCGGTCCCCCTTCAAGGACAAGGACTCCCGCGAGCACTTCGAGATGCACATCCACAAGCGGCTGCTCGACATCCTCGAGCCGTCGAAGAAGACCGTGGACACCCTGCAGCGCCTCGAGGTCCCCGCCGGCGTCGACATCGAGCTGAAGGTCCAGCAGGCCTGACGCCGCTCAGCGTTGGATCAGGCACTTGAGCACAGAGTTCGGATGCGCGGTTTCTGTGCATCGGCGTGCGATGATTGTTGAGAACAGAGCGACAACCGCACAGCTTGTAACGCAACACGCCCTAACCGAGGAGAGAAAGTTCTCATGCGTCTTCACCTTGTATTCAACCGATACTCGGTCTACAGCAGTGTCATTTAAGTTCTAGAGATGTCATTTGGCATGGAGTTGCGTTCTGGCCCTTTCGGGTCTACTTTCTCCTGCACTCCGCACGCTCCCTAGGTATTAGATTCGAGTGATCATGTCCCGCGCCTCGTGGTCTTATCAGCCTGTCAGCGTCGGCCATCGCTTCCGGGACGCGCTGACCGCCGATGGCATCTCGATCATCGCAGAGATCAAGCGGCGTTCCCCGTCGAAGGGCGAGTTGCGCATGGACGCCGATCCAGCGTCGTTCGCTCGCGCCTATGAGGCTGGAGGGGCGGCTTGCCTTTCCGTGCTCACTGATGGGCGACGTTTCGGCGGGTCGGCTCAAGACCTGCGCGAGGCACGCTCCGCTGTTGACATTCCCGTACTACGTAAGGACTTTCTGTGCACCGAGCAAGACGTTCATGAGACATACGAGATGGGAGCGGATGCTCTACTACTGATTCTGGCCGATGTCGGTGCCGACAGGATCGGGCCTCTTCAGGATCAGGCACTCACGCTCGGGATAGACGTACTCACCGAGGTGCGCACAGAACAAGAACTGGAGACTGCTGTCGAGCATGGGGCATACATGATCGCGGTCAACCAGCGCAACGATCCGAAGGCCCCCAGGTTCACGGTCGACTACGGCAAAGCGGTCAGCATGGGCCCGCTGTTCCACCGGCTCGGGCCGGGAATCGTGAAGGTCGCCGCCTCGGGCATCGGCGTGCCCGGCGGAACGACGCTTGCCGAGGTGGCCGACGCTGGCTACGACGCCGCGCTGATCGGCGAAGCACTGGTCACCGCACCCGATCCAAGCGCCGCGTTGCGTCAACTCCGGCAGAGTGAGCCAGCGCCCGTTGGGTAGTGCATCGACAGTTGGAGCAGTGGGGCACCCTCCGCGGCTTCCGCCGGGGGAGATCTTGAGCAGAGTCAGCGGGCTCTGGCCGTGGCGTGCCCGCCCGCGTGGCAGTTAGCGAATGGATGTGCGGTCGTCGGACGCCTCGCTGTAACCGGCTGCGATCGCCTTGGCCAGGCTGGCTGACAGTGATCGCAGCCGAGCGCGCTCCTCAACGATCTCTTTGACCTCCCGAGCGAGCCGGGCGCGGTCGGCCGGATCCTGCGGAAGGGCGATCTCGATCTCGGCGACCCTGTTGCCGAGGGTGTCGATGATGTCTTGTGTGAACTGGAAGGCGCGGACCTGCTGCATGACGAACTCGGAGTTGAGGGCAGCGAAGAACAGGTACGGGTCAACTGTCGCCGTGTCGGTGAGCCGAAGCCTGAGAATGTGGCTCTGGAACAGCATCGGTCCGTCGTGCTCGGTGATCAGGGCCGAAGTACCGACGAGATAGGTGCCGTCTCGGACCATCAAGGTGTCCCCGGGCCGTACCTCGCACTTGGGAAGGTGCTGCCGGTATACCGCCTCGCTGACGCAGTGCTTGGGGTCGGCCTTGATCTCCCAGTTCGAGATGTCGGAGGTCCGGATGAACGGGATCGGGCCGGTGCCGTAGGCCATCTTGCCGGGCTCTACTCCGGTGGCGATGTCTAGAAAGCCCGCCTCGGCCATGTCTTCGATCCGAAGCAGTTCGTGCGTGGCGCGGAGCCGCGTCGCAGCCGACCGCAGCCGGGGGTCGTAGTACTTCGGCACAAGGATCTGGGAGCGGATCAGGCTGCGGCCCAGTTGATGGGCGAGTCTGCTCGGCGGCAACGCCTCGCCCGTGGCGTGCCGAAGGAACAGGGGCGCCACCGAGGGAACCTCGTCCAGGACGCGGGCTTCGCCGTCGGCGATCCTGATGGTCGGGTTGCCGCGGGAGTCGTGGCCGCACCATCGGACGTCGGAGAGGAACAGCGGCTCATCCTCTCCCGAGGAGGCCGTGTCGCCGCCCTGCTTGGTGGCGACGACAGCGCAGACCTTCGTGTGCGTGCCGCCCTTGCCGCTCGTCTTGAACAGAGGCTCGGGCAGGGCGACGACGGCGCGTATCTCCATCCGGTCTGCGAGCCACTGCATGACGAACCGGTACGATGGATTGCCGACCATGCTCTCGGGCAGGATTATGCCGAGACGGCCGCCGGGCTTCAGAAGCTGGACGCACCGCTCGAGGAAGAGAAGTTGGGGCGGCCTGTCGACGTGGAGGGCGTCCGTGAGCCGGGCCTCGCCGGTGCGTCCCCCGGTCCACTTGTGGCCGAGTTCGAACTGTTCGATGATCTGTCGGTCGCTGATCCTGATCTTGCTTCCGAACGGCGGGTTGGTTACTACGACATCGAAGGCGCCGAGCCTGATGCCCTCCCGGTGCCGCTCCCCCCACCGCTCGGGCGGCTCCAGTGAGTTGGCGCAGAAGACTCCGCCTCTGCCGTCGCCCATGATTGCCATGTACGCCTTGGTGACCTTGGCGAGGAAAGTGTCTTTGTCGATGCCCCGCAGACACCGCGTGGCCACCTCCCGGCGTTCCCGTTCGAGTACAGCGTCAGACCAGCCCTTGTCTGCCCCTTGTGCATCCAAGGTGGTCCAGACGGCTTCGAGGGCTCTGATCAAGAACCCGCCCGAGCCGCAGGCCGGATCGATGATCATCTCCCCCGGCTGCGGGTCGAGCATATCCACGACCATCTTGACCACATTGCGGGGCGTGAAGAACTGTCCCTCAGCGCCTCTCAGCGCGGGCCCGACGAACACTTCGAACGCCTCTCCCACGGCGTCGCGGTCGGAGTCCATCAGCGAGTAGTTCTGCAGCTCGCCCACGATGTGGGCCAGACTCGAGGTGTCGATGTCGAGACTGGCGTCGTTGTCGAAGACGTCGGTATACCTGGTGATGACCTGGTCGAAGAGTCCACGGACACGATCCGCGACCTCCTGCTCGGCGTCGCCGGCTGCGGCCCTGAACGAGACTGCCTCGTCGGGTCCGGTGTTGAGTTCGTCGAAGAGCTTGCAGAACACGATGTTGAGCACTTGCTCCGCGAGCGCCACATCCCTGGTGATTCCTGCCACGTTGCCAGCCAGGTGATTACGAAGATCCCCGAAGACCGCCTTGAGGTTGCGGCTTGGTTTGAGGTCTCGGCGTAGATGCCTGCCGATCTCGTCGATGCTCTGGCCGCAACGCGGGATGTTGGGAATCTCTTCGAACGTACGTGTTCCGTCCGCTGACACAACCTTACGCAGGTAAAGGTGGTCCAAACCGTTGAACCAGACGCCGATGGAAGCCGCGGACATCTCCATGTAGAGCTGCAACTGCACGAGTCCGTCGCTTCGGTCCGGCCGCTTGCATTCGACGACGATCTGGAGTTCGCTCTCTTGCTTGCAATCCGACGTGAACACGGCAATGTCCACGGGGAAAGAGCCCGAGGCGTCAGAGGGCGACCGACGGACGCGGTGCTGCGGGTGGCTCTGGATGTGGCTCTTCGGATAGTTGTAGTCCTCGACCAAGCGTCTGAGCATGACCTGGACCGCCTCGCGCTCTTCCGGTGTATCCCTGATTGGCTCGCCGGTTATGTAGTCAATCAGAAGGTCGTCTGGCACAGGCGCTGGTTCATTGTATTCATCCATGTCATACCCTTTAGATACTTATCATTGAGCAAGGACCTTAGGTCCGGGGTATGACAAGGCACCGTAGGGGGACAGCCATAGCGGCGGGTGGATGTCCGTGCGAGGGTGCGGGGGTCAGAGTGCACGTCCGCAGCAAAGCCCCTCTGTTGTGGGACGACGTGTTGCACGGCACATGTCTCGTGAGCGGTCAGGGCTAGATGCTGTCGGCTAGATGCTGTCGGCGTCGGTCGGCGATGGTGCTGCGCCCGCGGGCTCCGTCGGCGCGGGTGGCTGGTCGGGCTCGCCGGGTCCGGCCCGCCGGGTCAGCCAGCTGGAGATGAAGGCCTGTGCGGTGGCGGCGACGGGCAGGGCCAGGAACGCTCCGACGATCCCCAGCAGCGCGGTGCCGGCGATGACCGCGCCGAACGCCAGTGCCACATGGATCTCCATGGTGTGGGCCGTGACCCGGGGCGAGAAGAAGTAGTTCTCCAGCTGCTGGTAGGCGACGATCACGATCAGCACGAAGAGCCCGGTGCGGGGCGAGTGCAGCAGCGCGACCGCCACCGGCAGCACACCCGCG
>JAPOQG010000152.1 GCA_026710865.1 Acidimicrobiaceae bacterium | reverse complement strand
TCGATGGGTGAGACGATACGGGCCACCTGTTCAGCCGGATCGGGATCGGCGTGGGAACCCTTGCGGGCTGAACGTTCGGTCCACTCGCCCTTGGCCCTTCCGAGATCGTCGGACATGAGGTCGGCCAATTCTGTTCGGACGGCATCGGCTTCGGACTGCAACTCGAACTTGCGGGCGAAGGCGTCGGCCGGCAATGCCCGCAACTCGGCATCGATCTCAGCTAGTCGCTGATGGAGGTCGGCGGCAGGATCTCTGACGGCGTCATCCTATGCAGGCATCCTTGAGACCGCGTTGTGGACCATGTCTCGGGGCGTTCAGGGTCCGAGGGCGGTGATGGGCACCACAGCTACGCCGTCGGGGCGTTCGTAGGCGAACCCGGTGGCGGTGATCACTACCAGCCGGCGGGGTTCGCCGACTCTGGTCGGGTCGATCCGGTCGTCTCGGAGCTGGACGAGCGAGGCTGCGGCGGCCTCGACTGCGGCCCGGCCTCCGAGCTTGATCTCGGCCGCCATCCAATGCCGGTTTCGCAATGGTTCCAATGTAGATCTTGCAACGCGACTAGTGCTGGTCGTGCAAGCCCTAGCGGGCGACTTTCCCACGGTGAGCCGCGATGTGCCAGAATCGCACGATGCTAGAGTCCGATCCAGTGGAGCTGTGCGGCCGGATCGCTGAGGCGCGTGAACTTGCCGGGTTGACGCAAGAGCAGGTGTCCGCGGCCACCGGGCTCGGCCGAACCGTGATCGCAAAGATTGAGGCAGGCTCCAGGAGGCTCGCCGCGACGGAACTCGTGTTGCTCGCCGAAGTGCTTGACCGGCCGGTGGATTGGTTCTTCACCGCCTCCCCGCCAGCGGTGGTGAGTCGTCGGTCTGACCCGGATGTCGGTGGGCGGTCGGCGGTGCTTGATTCGCGGGTTGAGCGGATCGCTCGCGATGTCGACTTTCTGATCGGCGAGGGCGAGATCCCCCAGATCATGAGGATTGCGCTGGATCCTCCTTTGACCGTTGAAGCATCCGAGGAGGCCGCTGTTGAGTTGCGGGGGAAGCTCGGTGTGCATCAAGGGCCGCTGCTAGACCTTCAAGCACATGCGGAGCGCGCTGGTTTGTTCTCGTTCTCTCTCGACCTCGGCAAGGCAGGCGGTGATGCTGCGTATGTGGCGGTCGGAGACCTAGGCGTGGCAGTCATCAACGGTGCGCTCGATCCCGGGCGACGCCGCTTCAATCTCGCCCACGAACTCGGTCATCATGTGTTTCAGGACGCGTATGCACCAGAGGTCGGGCTCTCTCCGCAGGATGACAACGAGGAGCTGATCAACGCGTTCGCGATCCACCTGCTCCTTCCACGCGGTGAGGTTCAAGGGATTATCTCAGAGTTTGAGGGGAATCCTCGTCTCGCTGCGGTGGCAGCAGCAGTGCGCCATCGGCTGAGTTGGACAGCTGTGTGTGCCCAGCTGCGAAATCTTGGCGCCATCGATGCTGGGACTCGTGAGGAGCTTGCGAACCGCCCGCCTTCCCGTGTGGACTTCATCGACCTAGGAGAGCATTGGGTTGCTGAGCTCGACCCGCCGCGCGTACCGCCGCTGTATGGCAGGAAGGTCCTCGCGGCATACAGACGCGGGAAGCTCACCGAGGCGCGTGTCTTGGAGCTCTTGTGGCGGACGGTCGATCATTCTGAGCTTCCGGCACAAGAGGAGGTGCCCCTTGAGGCATGGAGGCGCGAGTTCGAGCAGCTCGCGTGAGTCCATCGCTGATCTTTGACAATACGCCTCTGAGTCACTTTGCCCGAGCCGCACGGCTGTCAACACTCGAGGCGATCGTCAAGCCATATCTATGCGTGACGCCAGTCGAAGTCCGAAGCGAGATTCTTGCGGGAGTTGCGGAGATGCCGGACCTAGCGGACGTGCTGACAGCACATTGGCTGAAGGCGGTTGAACTCTCAGAGGTGCACGAACTCGCCGCATTCGCTCGCTACAAGTCGCAACTTGGCGGCGGCTTGAAGGAGAACACTGGTGAGGCCGCCGTATTGGCATGGGCGGCAGTTCAGGGGGGCGTGGCGATCATCGACGAGCGTGCCGCCAGCCGGATAGCGCAACGGGATGGCATCCTGGCCCACGGCTCTGTGTGGCTTGTTGTTCAAGGAGTCCGACAGGGCGAACTGGACCGCTCTGCGGCTGAAACACTGGTCGATGAACTGCGAGCGACGGACATGCGACTACCAATCGATGGCAGAGGACTGTTCGCCTGGGCGTATGGGCAAGGACTGCTCCCATAGTGGTGAGAAACGGACGGTTAGGCGAGTGGTCTCGGAGGCATTGGATGCGCCCCGGAGGACTTCGGTCACCCAGAAGTCCTTCTCAAGGTGTGCTGGCGGGATGCCGGTCGCTTCAGCGACGCGGGTGACGTACACCTCGAGTTCATCGAGGCGCGTTCGGAGTGGAGTGGTCAAGACTCGAGTGTTTCCACGAGCGGTCGCCAGCGTTGGTTGGGAGTGCCAGCTTCATCCCTTGCGGTGCGGCAGATGACGGCAGTGGCCCTCGTGATCGCGAACGAGCCCGCAAGGCAGGCCGGTGGATTTCACATTGCGTGGGCACAGACGCTTGGACGAGCGGGTTGTGGGCATGTCGCGGCCATTCGAAAGGAGAGGATCCGCGAGCAGCAGCGCGTAGTCGTTGTTGGATGCCCCGGGGTCGCACACGGTCGAGGACATCACGTCGAATGCTTCGAACACTTTGTCGGCGTCGTACACGCGCAGCGAGGGGCCTCCGGAGCGGCCCTTGACGACACCGGCTATCTCCAGACGGCGCAGCGCATCCCCGCAACGCCTTTGCGAGAACCCAGTCGCCTCAGCCAGCGTCTTTTGGGTCACCGACGGGTTCGCAGGGAGGTAATCGAGGGCCGCGGCCGCGACGGAGCGTCTCGCGCGGCCGCCGACAGCGCTCCGCCAGTGGTTCTGAAGAGTGCTGATCGCATGCTGGTAACGCACCACCGCTGCGCTCGATTTCTGCACGGCGTCCGCGAGAACCTCCAGCCATCGCACCAGCGCCTCGGAACGGTCCGGATGATCTGCGTCCCCAATGTAGGTCTGGAAATCTGCGAGGGCGTCAAGGTACGCATCCCGGTTGCGGGACAGTGCCAGGCTGATCGGCGGCATCATGGCATCGGGCACGCAGCGATCCTTGAGCACGCCGTACAGCACGGCGCGGCCGGCGCGGCCGTTCCCGTCGCCGAACGGGTGGATGGTCTCGAACTGGGCGTGAGAGATCGCCGCCTGCAGCAACGGCGGATGGTCGTCCCCGCGCAGGTACACGATCAGGTCCGCCAGCAACGGCAGGCACATCTCTGGCGGGGGAGGCACGAAGTCGCTGTCGAGTGGGTGCCAGTCGTTCCCGCCGATCCAGTTCTGGTCGGATCGCACCTCCCCGCCGAGGTGAGGGGTGGGCGAAGCGGCCATCAGAGAGCGGTGGGCGTCCAGTAGCGTCTCTAGGCGCAGATCCTGTCGTTGTGCGAGCATCTGCTGCGCGGCAGCGGTCGCGTCGATGTTTCCGATCACCTCGGCCACCGAGCCATGGGCAGCGTCTTCGCCCGTGTGCTGACGCTTCGCTAGCGCCTGCACAACTCGCTTGGGATCGGGGGCCACTCCCTCGATGTGGGACGAACCAAGAGACTCCGCCCAGAAGCAGATGTCTCCACCGGAGTGGGGCTTCAACCGGCTTGCTGTGTCCACCAGAACGCGCTCGGTCTCGCCCAAGAACGCTGCGACGTCGGCTGTCAGCGTCGGCTGCCAGCCCTCCAACCTGTGAGGTATATAGGCATTGAAGCGGCCACTACGACGATCTCTTGCACGCAGCGCTTGCGGGTTCCCGTACCACTTCTGAGAGACAAGTCTGCCCATGTGCCTGACTCCTGCTTAGCGTGCCAGACGGGTGCCTATTTGACACGCTAAGCAGTTTAGCGTGTCAGACATGCGGCGGGGAGGCTCGCCAGACTGTGCACGCACGAGGTTCGCCTGGCGCTACCGGCGGCAACTCACCGGCTGGCGGGATGTTAGCTACCAAGCATCTACCGAGTTCAGCGAGGGTGGATGTCCCCGGTGTCACAGCGGAGAGCGGTCGTAGCCCGGTGTCAACAGCCATGCGAAGGCTCCTTCACTTGGGTCTATTGCCCGTCAACCTTCCCTCGATCCGTCGTCTCTCGGGCTCGACGTTGGAGAATCGACGCGGTGCCACCCATTCGAGTTGCAGGGGCCGGCCGCTGCGGGTTGGGCCTATCTGTAGCGCCGCGATGCGCTCGGCGCGGCCAGAGCCGACGAGCGCATCGGCGAGGAGCACTTCCACGACACCTGCGAATGAGTCTTCGTCCAGACCGATCTACGGGTTCAGCCAGCGAACCCCTTGAGGCGGTAATGCCAGTGATGCCGGTGCCCCCCAGCAGGTGATGGTGTCGTCGGTCGCGAGCGCGCAGCTGTGGCTGCCGCTCGCGGTTATGGCCTTGTAGGTGCCCTCCGGGGCGTGGAGTCGCCCGTGCTCGTTGGCTCCCCAGCAGGTGATGGTGTCGTCGGTGGCGATGGCGCAGCTGTAATGCTCGTGGGCCGCGATGGCCTGGTAGGTGCCTTCTGGGGCGTCGGTCTGCCCGTGGTAGTCCTCGCCCCAGCAGGTGATGGTGTCGTCGGCTGTGATGGCGCAGGTGTGGCTGGTACTGGTGGCGACCGCCTTGTAGGTGCCTTCTGGGGCGTCGTATTGGCCGTGGTCGTTGGTTCCCCAGCAGCGAAAGGGGAAGTCCTCTAGCGTGCAATTGGGGACGCCGCCGCCCCAGCAGGCGAGGTCGTCGTCGGTTGTGATGGCACAGCCGTGTTCCCAGTGGCCGGTGATGGCCTTGTAGGTGCCGTTCGGGGCGTCGGTCTGGCCCAGGTCGTTGAGCCCCCAGCAGTTGATGGTGTCGTCGGTTGTGATGGCGCAGGTGTGAAAGCCGCTGGCGGCTATGGCTTTGTAGGTGCCTTCCGGGGCGTCGGTTTGCCCGTGGTAGTTCTCGCCCCAGCAGGTGATGGTGTCGTCGGCTGCGATGGCGCAGCCGTGTCTCCAGCCGACGGCAACCGCTTTGAAGGCGCCTTGCGGGGCGTCTGTTTGCGCTGAGGGGCCCCAGCAGGTGATGGTGTCGTCGGTCGCGATGGCGCAGCTGTGTTCCCAGCCGGTGGCCACGGTCTTGTACGTGCCTGGCGGCGCGGCGAAAATGGAGGCGTTCTTGAAGTGGTGGTACTGCCCCCAGCAGGTGATGGTGTCGTCGGTTGTGATGGCGCAACTGTGGGCTGCTCCGACGTCGACAGCCTTGTAGGTGCCCTCGGGGGCGTCAGTGCTCCAGTGTTCGATGCGCCCCCAGCAGGTGATGGTGTCGTCGGTTGTGATGGCGCAGCTGTAGCTCAAACCCGCGGAGACGGCCTTGTACGTGCCCGCCGGGGCGGCTAGGTCGTAGAAGTGGTTTCGCCCCCAGCAGTTGATGGTGTCGTCGGTCGCGATCGCACAGTAGCCGCCTGCGGCTGAGCCGCTGGTGGCGAGGGCCTTGTAGGTGCCCTCGGGTGAGTCGAGAGCCCCGTAATCGTTCCCCCAGCAGATGATGGTGCTGGTGTCGTCGATCGCGATGGGGCACGAGTCGAGAGCGTTGTCATCGTTGGCCCCCCAGCAGGTGATCGTGTCGTCGGTCGCGATGGCGCAGGCGTGCCCCCAGCCGACGGCAACCGCTTTGAAGGCGCCTTGCGGGGCGTCTGTTTGCCCGTGGTAGTTCTCGCCCCAGCAGGTGATGGTGTCGTCGGTCGCGATGGCGCAGCTGTGTTCATCGCCGGAGGCCACGGTCTTGTAGGCGCCTTGCGGGTCGTCTGTTTGCCCGTAGGGGCGTGCTCCCCAGCAGGTGATGGTGTCGTCGGTCGCGATGGCGCAGCTGTAGCGTGTGGCGGCGCTGAGGGCCCTGTAGGTTCCCTCAGGGGCGTCGGTTTGCCCCAAGTTGTTCCCCCCCCAGCAGGCGATGGTGTCGTCGGCCCTGATGGCGCAGGTGTAGTCGCCTCCGCTGGCAAGGGCCTTGTACGTGCCCTCGGAGTCGCCGTCCACTCCTGCGCCGGCACTCTCGGGCAGCTCCGGCTCGGTTGCAGTCTCGGCGGGCGTTTCGGTCGCTCCGGTCTGGTCATCAACAGAGCCGGCCGGCGCCTCGGCGGCCGCTCCCGTCTGCGTGTCGATGGTCTTGGCTGGTTCTAGAGGCGCGCTGGTCTCCCTGCGCGGGTGTTCGGGCGGTTCGCTGAGCCTCTCGGACGCTGCCGGTTCGGAGGCGGCGCCGGAAGTTGACGGAGCCCTGTCGTCCGGCACGTCCGCAGAGCCGACATCCTCCGAAGCGCAGCCGGCGGCGATGAGCATCACGGCTACCGCTGCCACCGCGGCCGGGCTGCGACGATTGGTTCTCCCCCGCGGGTGACGACCGCCGCGAGCACGGCTGCCGGCCCCGGTCAGACCCATGGCCTCAGCCAGCGAGAGTCTTCTCACGGATCCAGCGGATCCCGGCGGGGCGGTACCCACTGGGCGGTCGGTCACGGCCACGTGGGAGTCGTCGAGGTCTATGACGAGCACGTTACCCGGATGCGACTAGCGGAAGTCGGTCGTTTCGGGTGCTCCCGAATACCAGACCCGACGATGGCTGTGGCAACTGCTCGGGTATGCGCTGTTGGACTACTCAATCAATATGGCATCGACACCGTCGGCGTGTATCTCAGCCGACAAGGGCACTTCCTAGAATGGCCCGTTGAACGCTTGGCCCAAGAAATATCATCCCGGGAGGCCATCTCCTGGGATGTAGCGCGCAGCGAGTTCCAGTTCATATGGTGTGGGGCCAGCTGCCCTGTTCACCATAGAGACGGTACGGTTGGCCCGTGAGAGGATATTCGGCGACTAGGCCGGGCTTGGGAGAACGTGCCGAATGGTCAGCGTCGCTGTGTGCTGATTCGATCGGTGACCGGCCGACGCGGCTTGGGCCGTGCACGGCCGGTCACCGCGACGCGATCCGACCGGGTGGCCATAGCGATCATCTGCTGGCCGTTGGGCCTGCACTATCGGTTCGGGCCTTTGGTGGCCGCATCGACGGAGCCGTCTGGCTGAGCCGGTCGGCTTCTTGAGCAAGCTGCATCCAGCCGGGTTCTACGAACTGATGCCCAAGACCCTCGCCTCGGCCACCGTCGATCGGTTGTTGCGCGACGCCACATCGTCCTCACCTCTCAAACAACGCAGGCACCGTGGCGGTGACGGGGATAGGGGCAGCGTTCTACACTGGGGTTTGTGAGCGGTTCTAGGACCAGGCCTCGCAGCGTTGCGATGACGGTGCAGCGTCTCGCGGCTGAGCTGGTTGATCCGGCTTGGCCCGTTGACCGGGCTCTGGTCCAGTTCGTTATGGATTGGCGTCGTTATCCCGAACAGCGCGAGGCGGTTGTGGCGAGCCCACTTCCGGCGGGTACTGACGAGGTGGTGGCGGCCAAGATGGCTGCGGTGGTTCACGCGTTGTGTGACCGTGATGGTGTTGGGGTGCCGACGTGGGTCAGCGGCTGTCGCGTTGCCGTTGAGATTGCGTTGTTCAGGGCGTTCGTTGACACGCCTTTCGGTCATCGCATTCGCCGCAGCGCGCCACGAGTTTGCGCGGATCATGGGGTGTGGTTCAGCGCGGATTTGCTCGACGCCTAGACACGCCCATGGTGCAGCGCTTCGACGAACTGGATGCTGAGCGGCTGCGCGAGCTGTTCGGCGAGTTCAGAGCATATTTATTGTCGGTCTTCTGGCGGAGACGGTGGGATTCGAACCCACGAACGACTTGCATCGTTACTTCCTTAGCAGGGAAGCGCCTTCAACCGGACTCGGCCACGTCTCCGGAAGCTCTGAGCGTACCGGCGTGCCGGCTAGGAGCAGTCCACGCAGGCCACGTCGTCGACGTCGGTACCCCCGAGGAACGCGGTGAGCCAGTCGAGGAATGCCACCCCCTCCACCTCCTGGGTGTAGAGCAGCTCCCGGAACAGGATCGTGTGGTCGCTGCCGGGGGCCATGTAGCTGGCCTGGTCGATCCCGGCCGCCTCGATCAGGGCCTCGTTCTGGTACATGAGCTGGTCGATGCTGCCGGCGTCGAACCCGGCCAGGACCGCGAAGAACTCCTGGGTGCTGTCGAAGGCATTGTCGTAGCGGGCGAAGCGCGCCCGGGGAGCGTGGGTGCCGGCGCGGATGAACAGCTCCGGCAGCCCGTACTCAGCGATGGTGACCCCCTCGTTGACGGGCCAGTCGGGTATGACGTTGCCGGTGCCCCACAGCCCTCCGATGTAGGAGTTGATGCCGGGGTCGCTCGGGTAGGCCCCCGAAGCGTCGGCCACCACCGTGATGCTCGCCTCGCTGAACAGGTCGGCGGCCAGGCCGCCGTAGAGCGCGGCCGAGGCTGATCCCGCGCTCGAGCCGGCCACCACCACCTCGGTGGCGCCGCCGAAGCGCTCGACAGCGGTGGCCAGCGCGGTGTTGGCGTTGACGAAGCCGTTGTGCTGCACCAGCACCCCGTCGCCGTAGTCGTAGGTCCGGTTGCCGAGGTGCAGGTCCCCGGTGCAGTACAGCGCCACCACGAACGAGTGGTCCTTGAGCGGGTTGAGGGGATTCTCGAAGTCGAATATGCCGCTCCACTCCGTGACGTTGTTCGCCGTCAGGGAGATGTCGGTGTCGATCTTGTACGCGTTCCCCGGGCCGGTGAACGAACAGCTCTCCTGGCTGAAGCACGCCCCGCCGCCCTGCAGGTAGAACACCAGCTTGGACGGGTCGCCCTCCCGCACCCAGTAGTGGTAGTCGGTGCCGTCGGCGCAGCTGCAGTCCTCGCCGCCGTTCAGGGCCACCCATTCCCCGACCGTCGCCACCACTTCATTGGTGAACGGAGCCTCGGTAGTCGTGGTGGGGGCTGCGGTTGTGGTGGGCGCCGCGGTTGTGGTGGGGGTTGCGGTTGTGGTGGGCGCTGCGGTAGTCGTGGTGGGGGCCGCGGTTGTGGTGGGGGCTGCGGTTGTGGTGGTCGCCTCCGTTGTCGGTGCGGCGGTGGTCGGAGCAGCCACCGGCTCGGCGCTCTCGTCGGAGCCGCCGCAGGATGCGGTCACCACAGCGACAACGGCCAGCGCGGCCAACATGCGGGTGCGGGTCATGGGAACTCCCCAACTACTCATGGTCTCGGCAGGTTAGGCGCGTGCGACCCCGGTCCGCCTCTCAGCGCGGAGGGAGGGCCCGCGATGACCGCCGTCCTCTCCCGTGATCGTCCGTTCTCGTCTCTTATCATAAGTACGGGTCAGAGGCCATAGGTCTTGGTGCTTAGACACAGGGGTGCCCCGGGACCTCGCAGAGATGTGCCTCGGGCATGCTGTCAAGGGAGTCGAAGGCGCCTACCAGCGCTCTGACATGATCGACCGGCGCCGACCATTGATGGAGACGTGGGCACAGCACCTCCAATCGTCGCTGGCCACATGATTTCGGTGCTGGACTGCGGCCAAGCCCCGAAATCAACCGACCCACCTGAACGACTCAGCCCCAGATCCTGGGTGACTTGGTGATGGGCCACCTGCTGTGCTGTGGTCGGAACCAGCGCCGGATACGTGGCGCTGGCGCACCTCAACGAACCTGCGCAACCAGCGGCGGGCGATCCCGGGCCGGCGATGTTCTACTCCCCGGACGGCTCGTCCTGGCTTGCCGTCGACCCTCCCGCCGGGGCCGGAGCGCGCCTGCATCGCCTTCATGCTGTAGAGGATGGAGTGCTGGTGACCGGCCCCTCGATCAGCGGCCGAGCAGATTCCGGGCAGGACGAGCCCGGAATAGAGGTGTGGCTCGGCGACGCGACGGGATCGAACTGGCAGCCAGTCGAATTGCCCCTGCCTCCAGGGCGCTGGGACATCCGGTTGTGGGGCGACGGACGCGGCGCCGTGGGAATAGGCGAAAGACTGGACACGGACAACCTATACGACTTCTACTGGGTGATCGGTTCGGCCGACGGAGTCAACTGGCTGGTCGAGCGGCTCTTCACGGCCTGGGATCACCGCTTCGAGATCAACGGCAATCTGATAGTCGGAGTCCACCATTACGGAGAGATCCGACGCTTCGTCATCCCATGAGGAGCAATGGCGACGTCTTCGAACGCTACTCAAGGCTACCGGCTGATCCGCATGACCCAGGCCCCCGATCAGGACGTCGACGCGGTCCTGGCCCTGCTCGAGGAGTGCCATCCCTAGCGCCGTGAATGCCCTGATCAAGTACCTGGACGGGCTCGCCCTGTCGGATGGTGAGCGCGACGGTGAGCTACTGGCGGTGCTGCCATGGAAGCGGCGCCTTCACCGAGCCCGCCCCGAAGACTCCACGCCGGACTCCAACATCCCGCTAACGCACCTCTCCAGACCCAGCGGACCCCTCATCAGGCCTGCCGGAAGCCTCCTGCTCACCCTTCGCTTGCGAGGGCGTCGATCTCGTCCACAAGCGTAGGAAAGGCTCGTTTCGACGACATCCCACACGAGGCGATCATCAACGTCGGCGTATCCGTGGATCAACACGTTGCGGAACGCGATGATGCGGCGGTATCCGCTGATCCTGGCGGCTACCGCCTCGTCGACCCTCGCGAGCCGGGCCATCGCTTCGCCGATGATTTCGAACTGTCTCTCGACCGCGGCGCGCAACATGGCGTCGTTGCGGTACTGGTCGAAGGATCGGCCTGCCGTGAACTCTCGCAGCACGTTCGCGGCGCGCTGTATGTCGTCGAGGTACTTGCGGCTCTCAAGCCTCATACAACGCGGCCCTCGTTCGATCGACAGACTCCAAGAAGTACGGGTTCCTGATCGCTGAGCGCACGACGAGATCAACCGGCATCTCAAAGAGCTCCTCGAGAGCCTCCAGAAGACCGAAGTAAGCGTTGGCGTAGTCGTCGAGCGCGGCCGGCTGGAACTCGACCAAGAAGTCCAGATCGCCGCAGTCGGCGTCGTTGCCAGCCGCAGCGGCGGACCCGAACAGCGCGAGCCGTCGAACATTGAAACGCGAGCACAGACGCTCAAGGTCGGCCGCGCGTTGGGCCACCGCGGCGATCATGCAGCACTCCTACCGCACCCACGGGCGCGCTGAAAACAACTGGCACCACCGGGCACAGCCCCGGCGGCGGGCGAGCCGCTACCGCGCGTCGTGTCACCGGGGCGCGTCCTCACAAGACCCTGCCCGCTCCTGCCATGCTGCACACCCCAACAGTATCCCAGCCACCTCCGACAACGTCCGAGCCCATGACCTGCCTTGAACCGCGACTCAGCCTCAGTGCGCGGCGGTGTCCCCCTGAACCCCGAGTCATAGGGTGCTGAGCGACACTCTGAAGCACGGCGAATGGGGGAGTCATTATGCGCCGGGCAGCCTCACTCGTCTCGTCGATGCTCGCCGTTGGGCTGCTGTTCGTTGGCTGCGCCGACGGCGACACCTCAACGGAACGGCAGGAATCGCAAGCTGGCGATCTGGCGGCAGCCGGCGATGATGGCCCGCTCAACGGTACGGTGCGTGAGGGCGCAGAGCGACGGGACCAACCCGACGGAAACTCTGAGCCGCAGCCTGTGAACCCCGAGCCTGCGACCGTGCGCCTCGGCGACCGGTTTGAGTGGTGTGGGGACATCCAGAGAGATTGGGACAGACAAGCTCAAGTCCAAGAGCAAGTCGATGCCGAGAGGCTATAATGCGAAACGAGTAGGAGCGGAGGGAGGGGGATTCGAACCCCCGGGACCGGTGAAGGTCCAACGGTTTTCAAGACCGTCGCAATCGTCCGCTCTGCCATCCCTCCGCAGCCAAGGATACGGGGGCTCCCGCGGCGCGCCGCGGGGCCGGTGTCAACCGAGGATGCGTCCTCGCAGGTCGTCGATCCAGACCGCGGCCTTGCGCACCTCGACCTGGTTCATCAGATGGTCGTGGTGGTCCACCGACGCCGACGGGTAGGAGCCCAGGAACTTCACCCGGGCGGTCTTCATGCGGAGGTTGCGCAGGGCGTCGGCCACCACCTCGTCGGCGATGTGGCCCTCGCAGTCGAGCAGAAAACAGTATTGGCCCAGGCTGGCCTTGGTAGGACGGCTCTGCAGGCTGGTGAGGTTGATGGCCCGGGCCGCGAACTCGCCGAGGATGCCGATGAGCGAGCCCGGCGCATCGGAGCGCTGGTAGACGACCATGCTCGTCTTGTCGTGGCCCGTGGGCGCGGCGACCACGTCCGCGGCCACCAGCACGAAGCGGGTCTGGTTCTCGGCGTGGTCCGCGATGTCGGCGGCCAGCACCTCCAGGCCGTACACCTCCGCCGAGCGCAGCGGCGCGATGGCCGCGGTGGCGCGATCGTCGGACTCGGCCAGGCTGCGGGCGGCGTCCGCGGTCGAGTTGGCCGCCTCGAACACGGCGCCGGGGAGGTGCTCGGCCACGTAGCCGCGGCACTGCGCATGGGCCACCGGGTAGGAGCGGACCCGCTCCACCGATTCCAGGGTCACACCCGGCCGGGCCAGCAGGTTCAGGTTGACGTCGATGATCACCTCGCGCTGGATGAACAGGTCGGTGTCGAAGGCCAGCGCGTCGAGGGTGGCGGTCACCGACCCCTCGATCATGTTCTCGATGGCGACCAGCCCCAGGTCGACCTCGCCGCTCTCGACTGCCTGCAGCACGTCGATGATCGAGTTGATGGGCCGGTGGTTCATGGCGGCCAGGTCGGGCTGGGAGTAGATGGCCTGCTCGGTGAACGTGCCTGCCGGCCCCAGGTATCCCACGGTCGGCTTTCGCGGCTCTTCGGGCGACCCCATCCACGGCAGGGTACGGCCCATCGGGCCGATCAGCGCCGTTCGGAGCAAGCGTTAGGGTGAGGGATGTGGACGACCGGCTCTACTTCCGTCAGCTGCTGTCGGGGCGCGACTTCGCGACCGGCGACGGGCTGGCCCGCCAGATGGTGAACTTCGTCTACGCCGTGGGCGACCGCCAGAGCGGTCAGGCCGTGCTCGTCGACCCGGCCTACGACACCTACGGGCTCCTCGACCTCCTGGAGGCCGACGGCATGGCCTGCACCGGCGTGCTGGCCACCCACTACCACCCCGACCATGTGGGCGGCCACATGATGGGACTGGACATCGAGGGAGTCACCCGGCTGCTGGAGCGGGTGTCGGTGCCGATCCACGTGCAGGCCGACGAAGCCGATCTCGTCAAGAAGGTGACCGGCGTGGACGACGACTGCCTGGTCAGCCACGCCTCCGGCGATGTGGTCACCGTCGGCGCCGTGGACATCGAGCTCATCGCCACGCCGGGCCACACCCCCGGCAGCCAGTGCTTCCTGGTCGACGGCCGTCTAGTGGCCGGCGACACCCTGTTCCTGGAGGGCTGCGGCCGTATGGACCTGCCCGGATCCGACCCGGCCCAGATGTACGAGAGCCTCACCACCAGGCTGGCCCGGGTGCCCGACGACGCGGTGCTGTACCCCGGGCACCGCTACTCGATGGAATCGTCGGCCACCATGGGCATCACCCGCGAGCGCAACTACGTGTTCCGGCCCACCAGCCGCGAGCAGTGGCTCGCCGCCTTCGCCGGCTGACCGCAGCGGGAGTGGTGACCGACGAACTTCTGTCAAGAAACCACCGCATAGGTGGAAAATTGACAGAAGTTCCTAGACCCAGGGGCAGTTGGAGTTTCGGTCGCCGAACGTGTCGCCGGTGCGGTAGCGGTCGAGCGTGAACGGCTCGAGCTCGTCGGGCTTGTCGCCGTGCACCAGCATCTGCGCCGTCAGCTTGCCCACCCCGATCATCTTGAACCCGTGGTTGGAGTCGGCGATCACCCAGGCGTTGTCGGCCACGTAGTCGAACACCGGCACGTTGTCGGGAGTGAACGCGCCGATCCCGCCGTTGCGCCGCTCCTTGAAGTAGGGCCGCAGGTTCTCGAGGCGCTTGAACAGCATGCCCAGCGTGGCGCAGTAGTAGTCGGCGAACCACTCCTCGGCCTGGTACTCGTCGTTCAGGTGGCCGTAGGGCTCCACCGCCGCCCGCGGGCCGATCTTCACCGGGATGGTCCCGCCCTGCAGGCCGGGCGCGCCGACCCGCTCGGCCGCGTAGCGCACATACGAGTAGAAGTGGTCCTTGAGGAACCGGCCGTCGTCGGAGTACACCGGCGTGTTCATCAGCTCCACATGCAGCACCGGCGAGTCGCGGTGCGCGGCGGTGCGGAAGTCGACGCCGGTGGGCAGCACGACCTCGCCCTCCAGCAGCCGCCAGTAGGTCCACATGTCCATCTGCTCGGCGACGTGGCCGTCGGGGTACACGACGTCGAGGTGCGAGGGTCCGCCGAGCCACTCCCAGTGCTCGGGCGTCCACGCGCCCGCGCCCACCACCACCTGCTCGCAGGCGATCGACCCGTGGTCGGTCTCGACCGCGGTCACCGAGCCTGAGGCGTCGAGCTCATAGCCCGTCACGGCCGTGCCGTACACCCGCTGCACGCCCCACTGGCGGCACTTCTGGTCGAGTCCCCACACCGCCATGTGGGTCCCCGCGTACCCGGAGCGGTGCTCGTGCAGCACCACGTCGCAGTTCTCGGTCTTGAAGTCGGGCCACAGGTTGGTGAGGAAGGCGTGCGCCTCGGCGCCCGTGTACACGTCGGACGGGTATCCGCTGGCCGCCTGCGACGCCTGGAGCTTGTGGTAGTCCTCGGTCTGGTTGGACTCGCCCACCGACACGTAGCCGACCTGCTGGAAGCCGAAGTTCACGGGATCGGACTCCCACACCTCGACGCTGGCCCGCAGGATGGCGTGCAGGGGCCCGGTCATGTACAGGTTGCGGATGCAGCCGCAGGCCAGCCCGGTGGCGCCCGCGCCGGGGCCCTGCTTGTCGATCAGCACCACGTCGCGGCCCGAGCCCTTGCCGGTGCGCTCCAGGTACATGGCCAGGTGGTAGGCGCTCGACAGGCCGTGCACGCCCGCTCCGACCACCACGAACCGGGCACTGCGGGGCAGCGGCACCGCGTCGAACACGGGGATGACGGCCGGGTTGACGGCCTGCCCCTCGACATCCGGCGGCAGGGGCCGGTCAGCGAAGGGATACCACTGGTTGTGCCCGGTGGGGTTGGGGACGGTGCCGGTCAGTTCTTCGCTGGTCATGTCATCTCCTTGTGCATTATGGGGGATCGGGCGGCACTTCCACGGTGCGCCCGTCGCACTGGCGGCCGGCTGCCTGGCGTCGAACTGGCCGCGGCCGAGCACATGCTCAGAGACGACGCTCCAGTGAACGCGGCGGAGGCCGTCCAACACCGATGCGGTGCGCGAGGGGGGACTTGAACCCCCACGTCCTACCGGACACAGGAACCTGAATCCTGCGCGTCTGCCAAATTCCGCCACTCGCGCATGGCCTCGGACCGCCGTGGCGGACCGGGCGCGAGGCTAGCGGGCCGCCGGCTGAACCCGCTCACGGGTCGCTCGGGCCACGGCCTCGCTCGTGCAGCCCGGTCGCGCACACCCATTCGCTCGGCCTCTAACATCCGCGCGTGCTC
Source organism: Acidimicrobiaceae bacterium (assembly GCA_026710865.1). Lineage (GTDB taxonomy): Bacteria > Actinomycetota > Acidimicrobiia > Acidimicrobiales > Aldehydirespiratoraceae > Aldehydirespirator. Next base: position 2,510 of record JAPOQG010000152.1, on the reverse strand, counting down.
CTCGACTTCGGCGCGGCCAGCGATGCCGGCCTGCAGCGTCCCGAGAACCAGGATCGATATCTCGCCGACGGCACCCTCTTCGCGGTGGCCGACGGGCTGGGCGGGCATTCGGGAGGCGGCACCGCCGCGGCCATTGCCACCGAGGCGCTGGGCCGCCACGGCCGCCTCGAGTCGCTCGAGCAACTCGTCGCCCTCGTCGGCTCGGCCAATACGGCCATCTTCGAGGCTGCCATCGACGATCCGCGTCTGGCGGGGATGTCCACCACGCTGTGCGCGCTGGCCGATATCGGCACCGCGGCGGAACCGGCTCGGCTGGCCGCCGCCAATGTGGGCGACTCCCGCCTCTACGCGCTCGCCAATGGACGTTTGGGCCAGCTCACCATCGACCACACCATCACCGAGAACCTGGTCCGCGACGGCGTGATCACACCGGCGGAGGCGGCCGCCCACGCCGATCGCCACACCCTGACCCGGGCCGTCGGATTCGAGCGACGGGTGCACGTCGACGGCTGGGAGCTCGCCGCGGTCGAGGGCACCCGCTTCCTGATCTGCAGTGACGGCCTGACCAACGAGGTGCCCGATCCGGAGATGGCTGCCATCCTGCGGTCCGTGGCCGCCCCCGCAGCGGCCGCTCGCACCCTCGTGGAGCATGCGGTGCGTCCCGGCCGCGGCCGTGACAACGTCACCGTCGTGGTGGTCGACGTAGGCGAGGGCGCCGCGCCCGGCACGCGGGATCCCGATCGGTTGGTGCTGGCGGCCGTCGGTGCCGTCGGTGCCTGATCGGGCCCTCAGACCCGGCGACGGAAGCCGCCGCGCAGGGTGCTGCGTCTGAGCGTCGATTCTCGGTCCACAGGCCGCCGGTACAATGGTCGGCGGTGTCCGACCAGGGTCTGACCGTGTTCAACGGCCGCTACGAGCTCCTGCGCCGTATCGCGCGTGGAGGGATGGCCGATGTCTACCTGGCCCGCGACGCCTCGCTGGACCGGCAGGTAGCGGTGAAGGTCCTGTTCCCGGAGTTCGCCAACGACCCCAGCTTCGTCGAGCGGTTCCGCCGGGAGGCCAAGGCGGCGGCCAACCTCAACCACCCCAACATCGTCGGCATCTACGACTGGGGACAGGAGCAGGGCACCTACTACATCGTCATGGAGTACGTCGTGGGCCGCAGCATGGCCGACGTCCTGCGGTCCACCGGTCCCCTCAGCCCCGACCGCGCCGCAGAGATCGCGTCGGACGTGGCCGAGGCCCTCAGCAGCGCCCACAGCGCCGGGCTGGTACACCGCGACATCAAGCTCGGCAACATCATCGTCAGCGACGACGGTCAGGTGAAGGTGGCCGACTTCGGCATAGCCACCGCACTGGCGCAGAGGGCCGGCGACAACCTCACCCACATCGGCTCGGTCATGGGCACGGCCACCTACTTCTCGCCCGAACAGGCCCGGGGCAAGGCCCTCGACGGCCGCTCCGACCTCTACTCGCTGGGGATCGTGCTCTACGAGATGATCGTCGGCAAGCCCCCGTTCACCGCCGACACCTCGACCGCGGTGGCCGTGAAGCACGTTCAGGAGCGGCCGCTCCCACCGTCGATGCTGGGCGTGACCATCGCGCAGTCGCTGGAGGCCATCATCCTCAAGCTGCTGGCCAAGAACCCGGCCAACCGCTACCCCAGGGCCGACGACCTGCGGGCCGACCTGCTGCGCTACCTCGACGGCGCCCACCGGATCCCCGACCGGGTCGTCCAGGCCTCGTCGGCGCCCACGACGGAACGTCCCGTCACCGGGGCGCACCCGCCGACGACGGGCAGCCGGCCCCGCACCGGAGCGCACCCACGGACCACGGGAAGCCAGCCCCTTGCCCGCTCGCAGCCACCGAGGACAGGCGGCCAGCCCCGCACTCGAGCGCACCCACCGCGCACGGGAAGCCAGCCCCGCGCCCGGGCCGGGACCGGGCCGGTCCCGACCGCACCGCAGCCTGCTGCCGGCGGCACGGGCGCCCAACCGTCGGCGGCGCCCCCGCCCCCGCCCGGCGGCGGACCCCCTTCCCAGTACGTGCCGCCGGCCTACTACTACGAGGAGGTCCACCGTTCCGACGGCTGGAAGCGCACCCTGCTGATGGTGTTGGGCCTAGTCGTCCTATTGGGCGCGCTCGGATTCCTGGCCGTCACCTTCTACCGCTCCCTGGGACTCGACGAGGAGACACCGCCGACCGTCACAACGCCCACCGGGGCCGCAGCCCTGGTGGAAGTGCCCGACGTGATCGGGCTCGGCTTCGGCGAGGCCGACGCCCGGTTGCGGGCCCTCGGGTTGGAGCCGGAGCCGAGCTACCAGGTCAACATCGAGGTGCCCGAGAACACGGTGTTCGCCCAGAGCCCTCCCGCCGGCCAGCGGATCGCCGAGGACGGCATCGTGGCCCTGACCGTCAGCCAGGGCGAGATTCCCAGAGTCCCGGCGGTGCGGGGCCGCAACCGGGTCGATGCCGAGGAGATACTCAGGAACGCCGGCTTCGGTGTCATC
>JAPOQG010000061.1 GCA_026710865.1 Acidimicrobiaceae bacterium | reverse complement strand
TGCACGCCCTCTGGAATGCCTCCACGGTCGGAACGGCTCTGACATGCCGCCGTCAGTCGTTGTCCTCGATGGTGATCTTGATGAGCACCTCGCCGTCGTTGTCGGTGTCTCCCGACAGGGTGGCGTGGTGTGGTCGGCTGAGGCGCACGTAGAACGCCTCGTCGCCCTCGCGGGCGGCGTCGGGGAGGGTCCGGATGCTGATCGTCTGCCGCCTGACGCCGTCCCGGTCCCGGGCGTGGGCGGGGGCGAACGTGACGGTGCCCGAGCCCGCGCGGTAGTCGATGCCGGCGGTGGCGCCGGTGGCGCCGTCCTCGGTGGCCCAGTCCACCGTGACGGTCCTGTCGCTGACCTGGCCGTGGGGCCCCAGGTTCACATCCAGCGTGAGGGTCCTGCCCTCGCCGATGGTGGCGGCGGGCACCGTGATGCGGAGCGGCGCCTCGTCCTCGGTGATGGAGAGGGTGGCCGTCCCGTCGCCGATGACGGCGTAGTCGGTCGCCGCCTCACATTCGTCCTCGGGGCTGTTCGACTCGGGGCAGGCGGCGTACGGGACCAGCACCATCTCGGCCGTCTCGGTGCCCTCGTAGCGAAGGTCGTCGTGGGTCATGATCTCGCAGCGGTGCAGCGTCTGCCCGGCCGGAATGCTGCCGCATTCAGCCCAGAAATCATTGAACCAGTTGTGAGACCCCCCATATTCGCCGAACACGGCCGTGTCGGAGCGGAAGTCGATCCTGTACCGGAGGTGGACTCCGAGGGCGCGGGCGAGGCGCACCTCGACGTGCCCGCCGCCGCCATCGAAATCGGGGCTGGGCTGCCCGGTCCGTGGCCCGGGGCGGGTCGGGCTGTCGTCCTCCTCGTCGACGGTGGCGTCGTTGATGCTGATGGTGACCTTCTCGCCGAGGATGGTGCCCTCCCCGGTGCCGCCGGCGATGACGGCGTCGCCGCTGACCACCCGGGCCAGCTCCAGTTGCAGCGTCTCGTCCACTTCGTTCGTGCCGTCGTCGATGGTGGCCACAGCGACGGTCTCGGAGGTCTTGGTGGCGTTGAAGGTCACGCGGCCGAAGGCGGCGATGTAGTCGCCGGGGGCGGCCGCGGTGCCGTCGACGGTGCGGTACTGCACCGTCACCGCTGATGCGGGCGCCGGGTCGATGGTGACGGTGAAGGAGAGGTCGCGGCCCTCGCGCACCCCCGCGGCGTCGGAGACGCTGACCTCGGGGGTGCCGATGACGGGGCCGTCGCGGATGGTGCCGGTCGGGGTGCGGCTCGGGGCGACGGCGTTGGTGGCCGCGCCGAAGGCCAGGCTCATCATCTCGTCGCCCTCGCCGGCGTCGTTGTCGCGCGCGGTGGGCACCGAGATGGTCCCGGACCATCGGCGGGCCAGGATGGTGACGGTTCGCGATGATGCCGCGGTGAAGTCGGCGCCGGCGGTGGCGGTGGCGCCGGCGGTGCTGTAGGTCAGGATCACCGGATGCAGGCTCAATGCGTCCACGGTCACCGCGAACTCCAGCGGGTCGCCCTCGTCGGCGGAGGCGTCGGCCACCGACAGGCTCACCTGCGGGGGCCGCTCATCGTCGTAGATCACCGCCTCGGCGACGCGGTCGGCGCCGGACAGGCGGGCCCGAAACTCGTTCTCCAACCGCAGCTCGAAGCGCTCGGTGCCCTCGCTGACGCGGTCGTTCCGGGTGTACACGGTGACCGTCTCGGACGCCTCGCCGGGATCGAAGGTCAGCGTTCCGGCCCTGCTGAAGTAGTCCGATCCGGCGCTCGCAGTGCGGCCGACGGTGCGGTAGTCGACGGTGATCCTGCGGGTGGCCGGCTCGGAGAGGCTCACGGTGAAGGTCAGGCTGTCGCCCTCGAACACCCCGGCGGGCGCGTCCAGCGACATCGCCGGCAGCGGGGAGTCGTCGTCGAGGATCGTGCCCTGCGCCGACGGGTCGGCCATTCTGAGGCCGCTGACCGCCCGCAGCCGCAGCAGGAACGTCTCGTCGGGCTCCTCGAGTTCGTCGTCCACGATGGGCACCGTGATCCTGGCCCGGCCCGCGCCCACCGGTATGGTGAGCGTGCCCTCGGTGTGGGTGTAGTCCAGGGAGCGGGTCGCGGCCCGGACGCCCTCCGACGGCGTGGCCGAGGTGAGGTAGCGGACCTCCGCCGGCGCCTTGGGCGGGGGGTCCAGCTCCATCACGAAGACCATCTCTCCGGCGTCCTCGACAGCCTCGACGGCGGCCACGTTGGCCACGGTGACCTCCGGGTCGTCGTCGTCGATGATCGTGCCCGTCAGAATCAGTCTGGGTCCCGGCCAGCCAGCCCCGGGCAGGTACCACGACGAGGGCAGTCTGGGGTTGCTGGAGCACCTGCTGCGCAGGCTGCTGTAGGTGCCGCTGTCGAGGTCGCTGTCGCACCAGTACACGCTGAACTGGAAGGTCTCGGTCTCCTCGATCTCGTTGTCCTCGTAGGTCTGGACACCGAACGTGCCCACGGTCACCGCCTCCCCGTCCCTCAGGCCCCCGATCCTGAACGAGGTATCCCGGCCGGTGGCGTTGTCGAAGTCGTGGGTCTGGCCCCGGTGGTAATGGACCCCGAATTGCAGGCTACGGCAGAGCGGCCGGTCGAGTTCGAACCCCATCAAGGCGATGTCGCCCTCCTCGGCGACGTTGTACTCGG
>JAPOQG010000306.1 GCA_026710865.1 Acidimicrobiaceae bacterium | reverse complement strand
GGCGCGGCACGACCGCGTTGTCCCCAACCCTGCCCGCCCGCCACGCCCGCGTCGGCGTGGTTTCGCCGGGCTGGCACCCGTTTTTCCCCAGCCAGCAGGGCACCCGCCTGGACAGCCCGGCCCACAATGCGGTGTCTGTCCCTGCCGAGACAAGCGTTGTGCTGGCGAGCGAACCTCATCAGCACTAGCTCATCGCCGAGCGGCCGGTAGGCATCATCACGGGATGAGCCTCGAAGAGTGATCGCAGGACGGCTAGTCGAGGAACTCGGAGGCGCCCATGGCGACGCAGTGCTCGCCGCGGAGGGCCTCGGCGGAACCGGCTGGTCTCAGTCCCGGATGGCCAGGCCGGACTCCAGGTCGAAGAAATGGGCGTTGCCCACGGTGACCGCCACATCGATCACGTCGCCGGAGCTCACCCTGGTGCTGGGGTTGAAGCGGGCGTGCACCCTGGTCGAGGAACTCTCAACCGCGCTGACCTCCTCATCGCTCAGCTCGAGAGCCTCCTTGGAGATGACCGGCTTGGCGTCTATATCGAAGTAGGCGATGATCTCGAACCCGAGCGCCTCGGTGTGCAGCACGGAGGCCCGGATCCGCTGGTCGGCCGGATGCTCGGCCGCGAGCGATGCGTCCTCCAGGTCCTTGGGCCGCAGCCCCACGGCCACCGTCCGGTCGAGGTAGTCCGCGAGGGCGGGCCTGCGCTGCAGGACCTCCTCAGGCACGGCCAGCGACTGGCTCCCGACCGTCAGCTGCAGACCCTGGCCGTTGCGGGACAGCAGCCCTTCCATGATGTTCATGGACGGGGACCCGATGAAGGCGGCCACGAAGATGTTGTCGGGCTCGTTGAACAGCGTCATCGGGGTGTCGACCTGCTGGAGCACTCCCTGGCTGATCACGGCCACCCTGTCGGCCATGGTCATGGCCTCCACCTGGTCGTGGGTCACGTAGAACGTGGTGACGCCGACTTCCCGCTGCAGGCCGGTGATCTCGGCCCGCATCTGCACCCTCAGCTTGGCGTCGAGATTCGACAGGGGCTCATCGAGCAGGAACACCCGGGGCCGGCGCACGATGGCGCGCCCCATGGCGACCCGCTGGCGCTGGCCGCCGGACAGATGGGCGGGGCGCTTGTCGAGCTGGCTCTCCAGCTCCAGGATGCGGGCGGCCTCCGTGACCCTCTCCTTGATCTCGGCTTTGGGGCGCCGGGCCAGTTTCAGCGAGAAGGCGATGTTGTCGTACACGCTCATGTGCGGGTACAGGGCGTAGTTCTGGAAGACCATGGCGATGTCGCGGTCCTTGGGCGGGAGGTCGTTCACGACACGGTCGCCGATCTTGAGCGTCCCCGAGGTGATGTCCTCGAGCCCGGCGATCATCCGCAGGGTGGTGGACTTGCCACATCCCGACGGCCCCACCATCACCAGGAACTCGGCCTCGTTGATCTCCAGGTTCAGGTCGGTCACGGCCCTGAACCCGTTGTCGTACTCCTTGTTCAACGCCTCTAGCACGACATCGGCCATCGGACCCCTCCGTGTGGTCGTAGACGGTTGCGGCGGGACAGTAGCACCGCTGCCATTCGATGATAGAGGGAACGCGAGCCAACGACGGGGCCGGACGGCTCGGCCTCTGAGTCGCGAGTTCGTCGCTGCGATGGGGTAGCTTCGGGCTATGAGCATTCCGGATCATCTGCGCTACTCGAGCGATCACGAGTGGGCTCTGGTCGAAGGCGACGCTGTCCGAATCGGCATCACCGACTACGCGCAGGACGCGCTCGGCGATGTGGTCTACGTGGAGCTGCCCCAGGTAGGCGACCGGGTCCAGCAGGGCGAGGCCTTCGGGGAGGTCGAGTCGACCAAGTCCGTGTCGGAGTTGTTCGCCCCGGTGAGCGGGGTGGTGGCCGACGTGAACGACGAACTGGGCGGCGCGCCCCAGCGGCTGAACGAGGACCCGTACGGCGACGGCTGGATCTGCACTGTCACCTTCGACGACGCAGCAGAGCTCGACAGCCTGCTCGACGCCGACGGCTACAGGGACCTCATAGCGGGGTAGGGAAGTGGCGTCGGCGCCGTGTCAGGGGGGCGGTCACAGCAACCGCCGCCGAGCGGAGAGCGGCCCCTCGCGCGGGGAGCGGCCGCCGGCCAGCGACGCCACCACCGAGCACCAGGCGGTGGAGCCTGACGCCTCGCCCGGCACCGTCCATGTGGACCGCTCGGCGTTCGGGCGCCATCAGGGGCTGTTCGTCGTCAACCAGGGGGCCAAGGCCGGCGCCCGCTACGCCCTCGACTCCGACGTGGTGTCGCTGGGCCGGGATCCCGCCAGCGACATCTTCCTCGACGACATAACCGTCTCGCGCCGTCACGCCGAGGTCAAGCGCGACGGCGCCCGGTACTCGATCCGGGACGTGGGCTCGCTGAACGGCACCTATGTCAACCGCAAGCTCGTCGAGAGCGGCGATCTCAGCGAGGGCGACGAAGTGCAGGTCGGCAAGTTCAAGCTCATCTTCGTGCACGGGACCTCGCCGCGGTGAGCCCCGGTCACCAGTCCATCGGCGAGGTGCTGTCGCTGTTGTCGGCCGAGCACCCCGACCTGACGATCTCGAAGATCCGCTTCCTGGAGAGCCAGGGCCTGATCGCCCCGCAGCGCACCCCGTCGGGTTACCGGAAGTTCTTCGACGCCGACATCGAGAGGCTCAACTGGATCCTGGTCCAGCAGCGCGACCATTTCCTGCCCCTCAAGGAGATCAAGCGCCGCCTGGTGGCGGGGGAGGTGCCGCCGTCAGCACTGCGGAGCGCGGCTCCCGGGAGCGACGACCCGCCCGGGACTCCGTCGCTGTTCGCGTCCCGCCGCGACGAGGAGGACGCCGAAGACTCCGGGAACTCCGGGGACGCTGCTGCGGACTCCGTGAGCCTCACCGCTGAGGAGTTGGCCCAAGCTGTCGGCAGCGACGTCGACCACATCGCCGAGCTGCAACGCCTCGGCCTCATCGCCCCGACGAGCGGATCCGACGGCCGCGACGCCGGGGCCGTGTTCGATCAGGAGGCGCTGCTCGCGGCGAGAACGGTCGCAGCCCTGGCCGAGCACGGCATTCCGGCGCGGAACCTGCGCATGTTCAGGGTCGCCGCCGACCGGGAGGCCGGCGTGTACGAGCAACTGCTCGGGCCTCTCATAGCGCGCAACGCCACCGCGAGACTGCGCTCGGAGCTGGCCGAGATCCTGGAGCTGACCGAGTCCCTGCATCGCCTCCTGCTGCGGCGCCTGCTACGGCCGCACCTGGACTGAGGGGCGTGCCGCCGGTGGAAGCGGGACTGGGTGAGCCGCGCGTGCTGCTGACCGAGGAGGAGATCGCATCCACGGTCGCCCGCCTGGCAGCCGAGATGTCGGCCCGCTACCACGACGGCGTCGTGCTGATCGGGGTGCTGCGAGGCAGCGTGCCGTTCCTTGCCGACCTGGTGCGTGCCATGACCGTCCCCGTGAGCGTCGACTTCATGGCCATCACCCCCTACACGCCCGGCTCGGGCCGGGTTCGCCTGCTCAAGGACCTCGACCTCGACATCGCCGGCCGCGACGCGGTGATCGTCGAGGACATCGTCGACACCGGTCTGAGCACCGCGTTCCTGCGCACGGAGCTGCGGCGTCGCAACCCCAGGTCGGTGGCGGTGTGCACGCTTCTGGACCGGCGGGTCCGAAGGGTGGTCCCGGTGGAGATCGACTTCGCGGGCCTCGACGTGGCCGACTCGTTCGTGGTCGGCTACGGCCTCGACCATGAGGGCCGGTACCGGAACCTCCGGCTGGTCGCGGCCGCTGATGTGGAGTTGCTGGCCGCCGACCCCGACGCGTACGTCCCGGTCTTCTACGGATCACCGGGCTGAAGCCGGAGGCCGGAGGCCGAGCGGGCAGGACGGATCGGATCGGCCGCTCGCGGCCGCCGATCCACCGATCGTCGGGACGGAGTAGGATGCCGGCGTGCAGCAGATGGAACTGCTAGGAGTGCGGGTGGAGTTGCCGTCCAACGCGCCGATCGTGCTTCTACGGGAGATGTCCGATGCGGCACGGCTGCTCCCCATCTTCATCGGCGCGCCCGAGGCGACCGCCATCGCCATAGCCCTCGATGGCATGACCACACCCCGGCCGATGACCCACGACCTGCTGCGCAACGTGCTCGAGGAGCTGTCGGCGGACCTCGAGCGGGTCGTGGTCACCGAGCTGCGGGACAAGACCTTCTTCGCCGAGTTGCACCTGCTTCGCGACGGCAGCCGGTTCGTGCTCTCGAGTCGCCCTTCCGATGCCATTGCCCTTGCGGCCCGCACCGGCACGCCGATCTTCGCCGAGGAGTCGGTGATAGAGGAGGCCGGCTACACCGCCGAGGGCAACGCGGCGGCGGACCAGCAACCGGCCGAAGAGGTCGTCGAGCAGTTCCGGGAGTTCATCGACTCGGTCTCTCCCGAGGACTTCGGCACGTAGCAGCCGTCGACCGCGGCCCTCGAGTGGCCGCGCCGAGCCGCCTGTCAGGTGTCGGTGTTTGACTCGCGCGCCAGTCCACCGTAGAGTTTCCACAGGTGACAGCGCCGTAATTCCGATGCTGTCATTGTTTCCGGCGTCCGAGACGGGCACCAGCGACAAGCAGGGGAGCAGCTCATGGACCGAGACATGGCGCACCTTCAGGGGTACAGCGCCAAGCTCACCGCCGATGTTGTCGGCATCACCTACCGGCAACTCGACTACTGGGCCCGCACCGGGCTCATTACTCCCTCCCTCGTCGAGGCTGCCGGCAGCGGCAGCCGCCGCCGGTACAGCTACGACGACCTGGTCCGGCTGAAGGTGATCAAGCGGCTGCTCGACAACGGCATCAAGCTCGAGAAGGTGCGGGCCATCTTCGACTACGTCCGCAACGAGCTAGGACAGGACATCTCCTCGGCGAATCTGGTGATCGACGGGGCCAACGCGGCCATCGTGCGCAGCCAGGACGACCTCATCGACGCCCTCCAGCGCGGCCAGGGCGTTCTGCCGCTGTCGAGCATCGGGCGCGAGGTGGACGCAGCCATAGTCGAGCTCCACCCCGCCACCGACGAGCGCGCCGAGGACGAAGAGGGCGAAGAGGGCGACGCTCGAGCCGCAATCGGCGAGTCCTGAGAGCGGCGCGTGGATTTCGCCCACCCCTCCGAGCAGGCGTTCGCCGGCCTGCTCGACTCCTACGGCATCAACTGGGAGTACGAGCCGCGGATGTTCGTTCTCGAGCGCGACTCGAGCGGCAACACCGCCTGCGGATTCACGCCGGACTTCTACCTTCCCGACTTCGACATGTACGTGGAGCTCACCACCCTGCGTCAGCGGCTCGTCAACCGCAAGAAGCAGAAGCTGAGGCTGCTCGCTGAGAACTACCCGGACGTTCAGATCAAGTTCCTGAACCGCCGTGACATGGAGTGGATCGGCCGCAAGTACGGGCTCGCCGTCGCCGCCTGAGCCAGACCTTCGCCATGTCCGATCTGCGGCGCTCACCACTGCACGATGTGCACGCGCGGTCCGGGGCGAAGCTCGTGCCGTTCGGGGGCTGGGAGATGCCCCTGCAGTACGAGACCGGCACCGTCGCCGAGCACATGGCCTGCCGCACGGGGGCGGCACTCTTCGATGTGTCGCACCTGGGGACGGTGCGGGTGCAGGGCGCCGGCGCCCACCGCGCCCTGCAGCGGGCCCTGACCAACGACCTGGACCGGGTCGGGGTGGGGTCGGCCCAGTACACCCACCTGCTCGACGCCTCCGACGCGTCGGTGCTCGACGACATCATCGTGTGGTGGGTCGGCGCCGACCGGTTCGACGTGATGCCCAACGCCTCCAACACCGACCGGGTCGTCGGCGCCCTCCGGGAAGGAGCCGAGGATCTGGATGTGGCCGACGTCACCGCGGCACGAGCGGTGATCGCGGTCCAGGGCCCCGAGGCCCGGGCCCGGCTCGCGGCCGCGGGCGGCGACGATGTGGCGTCGGTCGGTCGGTTCAAGGTGAGCGCCGGCCGCTTCGGTGACATCCCGGTCACGGTGGCCGGCACCGGGTACACGGGCGAGGACGGCGTCGAGATGGCCGTCGGCGTCGAGGACGCCGCCACCGTGTGGGAGCGCCTGGTCGGCGCGGGAGTCTCGCCGGCCGGCCTGGGTGCGCGCGACACGTTGCGCCTGGAGGCGGGACTGCCCCTGCACGGCCACGAGCTCGGCCCCGGCATAACCCCGCTTCAGGCCGGTCTGGGCTGGGTCGTGCGCTGGGACAAGGGCGACTTCCGGGGCCGGGCCCCGCTGGAGGCCGAGCGCGAGGCCGGGCCGCACCGGCGGCTGCGGGGCCTGCTGGCCGACAAGGGCCGCCCGCCCCGCGACGGCTGCGCGGTGCGGCGAGGCCACGATGAGGTCGGCGTGGTCTCCAGCGGCAACTTCTCGCCAGTGCTGGGCCAGGGCATCGCGCTGGCCTTCTTGGCGCCCGGCGTCGCCGTCGGGGATGACGTGGTCATCGACGTGAGGGGCCGGGACCTGCCGGCCCGGGTGGTGAAGCCTCCCTTCCACCGCTGATCGCCTGACTCTGGTCGTCCGGCCGGCGGTCCTGTCACGGGCGCGCCCTGGCGGCGCGAGCGCCGCCATTGCTTGCCCCCGTGCCACCCTCCGGCCTGACCGGTGGCGCGGCTCAGGGGCGTTCGGGAAGGGGATCGAGTACGTCTACGGCCTGTTGGCGCAGCCAGTGGTCGGCCAGCACCAGCAGCGCCATGGCCTCGACCATGGGCACGGCGCGGGGCAACACGCACGGGTCGTGGCGGCCGCGGGCGGCCAGGGTGGTGGCCTCGCCGCCTCGGGTGACGGTCTGCTGTTCGGACGCGATGGTGGAGGTCGGCTTGAACGCAACCCGGACCACGATGTCCTCGCCGTTCGAGATGCCGCCCTGCACGCCGCCGGAGCGGTTGGAGGCGGTACGGATCGAGTCGCCTTCGCCCGGTATGAACGGGTCGTTGTGGGACAGACCGGTGAGGCGGGTGCCAGCGAAGCCGCTGCCGATCTCGAAGCCCTTGGCCGCCGGAAGCGACAGCATGGCCCCGGCCAGGGCTGCCTCGAGCTTGTCGAACACCGGCTCGCCCAGCCCGGCGGGCACGCCGCGGCACACGCACTCCACCACGCCGCCCAGAGAGTTGCCGTCGCGCCGGGCAGCCTCGATGGCCTCGACCATCTGCTCTGCCGCGGCCGGGTCGGGGCAGCGGGTAGGACCGGCCTCCACGTCGTCGCGGGTGACTGCGCCCGGATCGACGGCCGCTTCGATGTCATGCACCGACTGAACCCAGCCCAGCACCTCCACACCGGCTGCAGCCTGTAGCAGCTTGCGGGCGATGGCGGCCGCCGCGACCCGACCGATGGTCTCGCGCGCCGACGCCCGACCCCCGCCGGTCCAGTCCCGGAAGCCGTACTTGGCGTCGTAGGTGTAGTCGGCGTGGGAGGGCCGGTACACGTCCCGCAGGTGCTCGTAGGCCTCGGAGCGGGCGTCCTTGTTGCGCACCAGCACCGCGATGGGCGTGCCGGTGGTGTAACCGCCGAAGACTCCCGACACGATCTCGGCGGTGTCACTCTCGGCCCGCTGGGTGACCAGCCGGCTCTGGCCGGGGCGGCGCCGGTCCAGGTCGGCCTGAACCTCGGCCAGGTCCAGGGCCAGCCTGGGCGGGCAGCCGTCGACCACCACGCCCACTGCGCCGCCATGCGACTCGCCGAAGGTGGTTACCCGGAACAGGGTCCCGAACGTGCTGGCCATGCCCTTCAGCATACGGACCCCGCCTCTTCCGCGTGAGTGTCTGATCCGGCCGGCGGGTCCTGTCACGGGCGCGGCCTGGCGCCGCAAGCGGCGCCATTCCTTGCCCCCGTGCCACCCCCCGGCCTAGCCGACCCGCCTAGAGGGCCGCTGGTCGGCAAGTCCGTTGATACCGCTGAGTGCACCTCGCAAGTGCTGCTGGCGGTGATGGCGTCGATGCCGCTGGTCGGCCAGTCCGTCGATGCCGCTGAGTGGGCTCTCTAGAGCTCCAGTAGGGCCTGTTCGACTACTTCAGGGAGGG
>JAPOQG010000065.1 GCA_026710865.1 Acidimicrobiaceae bacterium | reverse complement strand
GAGCCTCACCGGGGTGGACACCTCGGCGAAGAAGTCGTTGCCCTTGTCGTCGATCACGATGAAGGCAGGGAAGTCCTCGACCTCTATGCGCCACACCGCCTCCATGCCCAGCTCGGGATAGTCGAGCACCTCCACCCGGCGGATCGAGTCGCGGGCCAGGCGGGCGGCCGGACCCCCGATGGAGCCCAGGTAGAAGCCGCCGTGGCGGGCGCACGCCTCGGCCACCTCCGCTGAGCGGTTGCCCTTGGCCAGCATCACCATCGACCCCCCTGCCGCCTGGAACTGGTCGACGTAGGAGTCCATGCGGCCCGCGGTGGTGGGCCCGAAAGACCCCGAGGCGTAGCCCCGGGGGGTCTTGGCCGGACCGGCGTAGTACACGGGGTGGTCGCGCAGGTAGCTCGGCATGGGCTCGCCCGCGTCGAGGCGCTGCTTGATCCTGGCGTGGGCGATGTCGCGGCCCACCACCAGCGTGCCCGTGAGGGCCAGGCGGGTCTTGACCGGGTAGCGGGTGAGCCGCTCGAGGATCTCCGCCATGGGCCGGTCGAGGTCGACGGCCACCACCTCGCTGGAGAGCTCGTCGTCGGCGGCCTCGGGCAGGAAGCGGGCCGGGTCGGTCTCCAGGCGCTCCAGGAACAGCCCCTCGGAGGTGATCTTGGCCCGGGCCTGGCGGTCGGCCGAGCAGCTCACCGCGATCCCGACCGGGTTCGACGCCCCGTGGCGGGGCAGGCGCACCACCCTCACGTCGTGGCAGAAGTACTTGCCGCCGAACTGGGCGCCGATGCCGAAGGTCTGGGTCATCTCCAGGATCCGCTGCTCCCATTCGAGGTCCCGGAACCCGTGGCCGGTGGCAGCGTCGCCCGCCGTCGGCAGCGTGTCGAGGTACTTGGCCGACGCCAGCTTGGCCACCTTCAGGTTGTGCTCGGCCGAGGTGCCCCCCACCACCATGGCCAGGTGGTACGGCGGGCAGGCCGCGGTGCCGAGCAGCCTCAGCGTCTCGTCGCAGAAGTCGAGCAGCGACTGCTCGTTGAGCAGCGCCTTCGTCTTCTGGTACAGGAACGACTTGTTGGCCGACCCGCCTCCCTTGGCCATGTAGAACAGCTCGTAGACGTCGCCCGGCTTGGAGTGGATCTCGACCTGTGCGGGCAGGTTGTTGCCGGTGTTGGCCTCGGTGAACATGTCGAGCGGGGCGAGCTGCGAGTAGCGCAGGTTGGAGGTGTGGTAGGTGTCGTACACGCCCCGCGAGACGGCCTCGGCGTCGTCGCCGAAGGTGAGCACCTGCTCTCCCTTGCGGCCCATGATCACCGCGGTGCCGGTGTCCTGGCACATGGGCAGCACACCGCCTGCGGCGATGTTGGCGTTCTGCAGCAGCTCCGTGGCCACGAACCGGTCGTTGTCGGACGCCTCGGGGTCGTCGAGGATGTTGCGGAGCTGCTGGAGGTGATCGGAACGCAGGTAGTGGTTGATGTCGTGCATGGCGACCGACGTGAGCAGCGTGAGCGCCTCCGGCTCGACCTTCAGGAACGGGCGACCGGCGACGTCGATGGTTGAGACGCCCTCGGTGGACACCAGCCGGTACTCGGTGGTGTCGGGGCCGAGGGGCAGCAGGTCCGAGTAGGCGAAGGCGTTCATGCCGATGGACGGTTGCAGGTCGGCGGAGTCTGCCATGCAGCCCTCTCCCGGGCGTTCAGCCTTGCGACTGGGCCGGCGTGCCCGGGAAGGCCACCGGGTCCTGTCCGTCGCCGATGATCGGGCGCTGCCAGTGCGTGGACTCCGAGACCGTGTCGGCCACATCTCGCCACTCCGAGGGATCCCAGCCCTGCGCGGCCGCGGCTACCGAGCCGTTGGGGAGCACAAAGGCGAACGCGGGCAGCGTGTCAAGCCCGAGCGCGGCGGGCACCCGGCGGTCCGGGTCGGTGAAGGTCAGGATCTCCTGCGCGTAGGGGCCCAGGAAGCGCCTGGCGTCGTCAGGCCCGCACGACACCACCCAGCAGGTCCGGCACCCGGCTTCGGCGTAGGTGACCAGTATCCGGCGGGCGGTGTGCAGTATCCAGGAGCTCTCGTGGGTGTAGGGATCGAGGAGCACCGGCAGCAGCGGGAAGGTCGTGAGCCAGGAGGACAGCGGCCTGGCCTTCCCTCCGAGCGGGTCCAGTTGCAGATCGAGCGAGACGGTCGTCACGATGCCCAACGCTATCGCTTGCGTTGTCCCGGCTGGCGGGTCTGTCCCGGCCGGCGGGTCCTGTCACCGGCGCGGAATGGCGCCGCGAGCGGCGCCATTCCTTGCCCCGGCGCCACCCCCCAGCCTGGATGGTCGTGCACCGGCGCGGGCTGGTGGCTGGCTGCCTACGCTCGGGGGGTGCATCCGATTGAGCGGCTGCGGTATGTGGCTCGGGCCGGCGTAGTGCCGGTGGCGCCGCTGGTTCGGGAGTCGGCCGTCGCGCTGTCGTCGTTCGCCGACGACCCCAAGGGCCTGCTCACGTCGTGCCGCCGCCTGCTGGCTCGCCGCAGCGACTGCGGGCCTCTGGTGTGGCTGGCGGCCCGGATGCTGGCGGCCATGGACCCCCGCTCCGAGGCGAGGAGAGTGGTGTCGGAGTTGGACGCCGACACCACCGGCCGGGAGCTGCAGCGCGGCCTGGACTCGCTGCCAGCAGGTTCGAGCGTCCTCGCGGTGGGAGAGTTGGACGCTTTCGCCGCCGCACTCCACGACCGGCCCGACCTGCGGTATTTGGAGCCCGACGACCCCGAGGCCGCGGTCGCCGCTGACCTCGTTCTGGTGACCTGCGACTGTGCGGGCCCGGCATATGGGTTGGTGGGGGCCGAGGCTGTGCCGGTTGCCGAAGAGGCCCACCGTTGGGGCACGCCCGTGTGGCTGATCACGGGAGCGGGGCGGGTCCTGCCCGGACCGATGTGGGACCTGCTCAGCGCCCGACATCGCCCCGACGACCCGCCGATGCGGGGTCTGGCCGTCCTCGACCTGGACCGCCTCGTCACCCGGGTTGCGACTCCCTCAGGCCTGCGAACCCCCGCCGAAGCAGCCCGGCTGTCCGACTGCCCGGTCGTCCCCGAGCTCTTCGCCCCATGAACAACTTCAAGGAGATTCTCTGAGGATTTGCAGTATTAAAATCCTTTTACATATACTTCATTCATTCTTCTGGCTTCATCGTTCGGAGCCTGGTGAGGCCCGAGCGGATCCCCGCTCTGATTGAGGGGCGATGAGCACGATGGCAGTGAAGGGTGATCCCGCCGGCTACAGGCTTGCTTACGAGACTGGCATGAGCGCCGTCGAGTCTCAGGCCACCGTTCTGCGTGAGGTACGCGAACGGGCTGGGTCGGTCCTCTCAGTGGCCATCGTCGCGGCTGGGTTCGCTGCTGGGTTGGCCTTGACGGTGGACCCGCCGTCTCGCCTGGGGCCGGTCGGCCTGCTCGGCGCAGGGATTGCCGCTATTGGACTTGGTGGTGTCGTTCTTGCTGCCGTCATGATCTGGCGCCCCAGCGAAGGGCGCTTCCTTCACGACTCAGGCCAGATCGTCGGCTCATTCGTTGAACGCGATCCGCCTTGGAAGCTGCCCGAGATCCACAGACAGCTGGCACTGTGGCTCGGAATACAAACGCGCCTCAACGCGAGTATGCTTCGAGCGAAACTCAGGACGTTCACCTGGGAGTTGGCGAGTCTGCTCCTGGAGGCGGTGGGCGTGATGGTTGCAGTAGGGGATATGGTTCATGGCTAAGGACGGGGACCGCCGACCAAAGGGGAATCCCGAGCGGCCACAGCCGCCAGAGCCCGAGGCTCCCGATCCGAGCATCGCTGAGAATCTGGGGGACTCGGAGGGTTCCGCTCGTAGGCGGTTCTGACTGATCCGGCTGACACCGGCGCTGCGAGGCTCTCGACCGCCGGGCTGGCCGGCTGGCAAGGCTGCAGGTGTTGCGACCCCGATGCGGAAGTCTGTTGACGGGAACGAACTCCCATGACGGGGCTCGACCGGTTCGAGGGGCGGCCCGGGGCCCGGGACGGGTACTGGCCCTCGGCGTGGCCCGCCGAGTGCGGCGGCAACCGCCGGCAGAAGGCCGCGACCGGGCGTCTCGACGCCGCCACCGGGACCGCATCGGTGGCCAGTCGCCGCAACGGGCGCTGGAACGTGATGTTCGTGGAGCGCGAGCCGGACGAGTGGTACCTGGGCGGGACCATGCCCGCCTTCAGCGGTCCTGAGCCCTACGGCTGGGTCGAGCGCCTGGACCTGAGCGACGGCGGCGCTGACTCCCAGTCCCTGGAGCCGTTGGCCCGGTCGCCGCAGTTGCCGTGCGGCAGTCACGTGTGGTGCGGGTCGATCCTGGCTCATGCCAACGGAGCCGTCTACAGCGTCAACGGCTCGTACCTGCACAAACTCGATGCCGACGACCTGTCGGTGCTGGCCGAGCGGCGGCTGCCCGCCGACCGCTCCCACAACGGGATGCTGGCCCTGACCGACGGCACCATCGTCACCAAGGACCTGCGGCTCGAGGGCCAGGGCGGCACGACGCTGACCCGCCTGGAGCCCGAGTCGCTGGAGCTGGTGGGGCAGCCGATGGTGCTGCCCGAGGGCTCGATGGGCCGCATCGCCGCCGATGTCGTCGACGTCGACGGCTCCACGGTGGAACTGGTCTACGTCCCGGGGACCGAGCACCTGTGGCGCCTCTTCGTCGGCGAGCCCGGCGCCGCGGACGGCGCGGGAGGATGCGGTCTGGAGGTCGACACGGGCTGGCGGCCTCGCTACCGCTCAGCAGGCGGCCGCTACGGCCTGTCCTGGGACTCCTGCATCTCCGACGGGTACTGCTGGATCATGGACTGCGGCGACGTCGAGTCGGTCCGGGCCATCCATACCGTCGAGCCCAACGGCCGCTTCGACGAGCCGCCCGGCAACCGGTTGTCGTGGCGCCGCCCCGCGCCGTGGCCGGGAGCGCAGCGGCTGCTGCGGCTCAGCCTGGTCGACGACGGAGACTGCGCCGAGATCGAGCCGTTCGGCACGCCCGGCGGCGGGATAATCGCCCCACCGGTCCACGTGCCCGAGGTGAGGCCGGGCGTGGGCATGGCCGTCGCCTGGGACTCGGTCAACGGGGGCCTCGCCGGAGTGGAGGTCCCGGCGGGAGCAGAGCCTCGCGACATGGACGTGGCCTGGCATCTCGATGTCCGCCCGTCGATGCAGCCGGTCGTCTATCCCGAGTCAGGCGAGTTGGTCATCAACGACTTCCAGCCGGGCTCCGACGGGGGTCCACCGTCCGACGACCTCGTGGTGGTGGACATCGCCTCGGGCGGCCTCATCGACCGGGTGGCCACCGGCTCGCGGGTGGCCAACGGCATGTTCTTGAGCGCAGCCTCGGGTCGTCGGGTCCTCTATGCCAGCACCATCGCGGTGGCCCTGGCCGCCTGGTCGTAACGCTCGGAGCGGCCGCTAGGGGCCGACCAGGGCTCGGACGAGGTCGTCGAAAGCGGCGTCGGCTATGGCGACCATCTCATCGTCGGTGCGGTCCTGGATGGGATGGCTGGTCAGCACCGCGGCCGCGTCGAAGCCCAGCGACTCCGACTGAGCCGACACTGCGGAGGCGAAGTGGACGGTCGAGACGAAGACGCCCGGAACGCCGCGCCGCTCGATGTCGCTGATGTCGTGCACACTGCACGACACGCACGAGCCTCAATCGGCCAGGGCCTCGATCACCGCGGCGCATTCGGTGGCGATCTCGTGACGTAAATCCACCGGCGCGGGCTTCGTGAAGGCCGGCTTGGTGTAGCGGTTGACGGTCGCGCCGAGTCCCGTGAGACGCTCGGAGACGTGGTCGAGGAAGACGTTGCCGCGGGGCTTGGATATGTCGAGCAGGCCGACGGTCAGACCGGCCAGCGACTCGGGCCGGGTGGCCCTCTGTCGTGCCGCAGGGGCCTGCTCTGAGGTGGGATCCAGGACGGTGGTCATCAGGTGTCCTCCTTGCGGGGGTGAGGGTAGTCGCCGACGGGTCTCATGGCGTGATCGCGCAGGTCACCGGATCGCTGCCTCGCGGCCCGTTGGGCCAGCCCCCGATGATGGCCGAGAACAGGCCGGCCTTGCTTCCGGCATGCACGACCAGCAGCCCGCCGGGGCGAAACTTGGGCACCTGCTCGCCGGCCGCCTCGGGGGGAAGGCCCGCAGCGACGCCCCGAGCGCCGGCCAGAAGCTCGTCGGCGTCGCACAGCAGCTCCGCCGACAGCTCGTCCATGAAGCGGTCCCGGCTCCAGCCCGCATCGGCGTAGCGGGCCATGTGCTCGGGCGACAGCACCAGCATGGCGTCCACCCCCATCATCATCCGCGGCGACACCGTGGCCTGCAGCGCCTCAGCCAGGTGCCTGGTCAACGATTCGGGACTGCGGGAGCGCTCGTCCATGAAGATCCTCGGCGACTCGCCCGCGAACGCGGTGACCGTGGACTGGCCCGGCTGCCAGCCCCGGCTCTGGGCCAGCGATGTCCACGGTGAGCCAGCCTCATCCTCGGCGAAGCAGAAACCCACCTTGGCCGGTGAGCCGAAGGTGGCCCGGTCCACCTCCCCGGGTCGGCCTCCGCCCACGTTGCGCACCACCAACTGAAGGGCCCGACCGATGGTCGAGTTGGCCCGGTTGCCCTGGCCCAGCGCGTTGAGCCCGCTGTTCATGCCGATGCGCGCTGCCATCGGCCCGTTCACCACCAGCACCGGCCCGACGCTCATGGTGGTGGCCAGGACGCCGTGCATGTTGAACTCGTCGGTGCAGGCCGCCTCGACGGCGCCGATCACCACCGGCAGGTGCTCGGGCTTGCATCCGGCCATCACCGCGTTCACCGCCACCTTCTCGACGGTGCACTCCACCAGCGCCGGAGGCACGGTGGCCACGATCTCGGACGGGTCGCGGGTGGTGCCCTGCAGCATCCGCGTCACTCGGGACTCGGTGGGGGGTACCACCGGCAGGCCGTCGGACCAGCCCCGGTCCCACATCGCCTCCCACTCGTCCTCGAGAGAGGCCAGCTCGACCCGGCGGCTGCGCAGGCGCGAGCCTGAGAAGCGCACCGCCAGATCGTCGGCGTGGGCCGGGTCGACGCTGAGCGATCCGCAGCCCGGTCGCCAGTCAGGCAGACCGTCGCCCAGGCCGTCGACGCCGGTGAGCTGCTCCCACTCGTCCCGGGACCAGCCCACCGTGCGCTGCTCGCCTACGCCTCCCGACACCCGCAGCAGGGTGGGCACGGTATCGATGTCGTGATGCCATGACAGGGCCAGATCGGTGTCGTGGTGCACCCAGCCGGCATCGGTGGGGAAGTGGGGATCGTCCTGGGTGATGACGGTCAGCCCGGCCCGGTCGTGCAGGTCGCTGAGCACGGGCGCGACCAACTCGCAGGTGGGGCAGTCGCGCTTGACCACCGCCACCAGCCCGTCGGGCAGGGGCGGTGCCGAGGGGAGGTCAGAACTCATCATCGCATTGTGCCACTGTTACCCTCCGGTTGCGATGACGGGCAGCGGCGGAGGCGACTCGATTGACGGCCGCGAGTTCCGCCGGGTGCTGGGCCATTACCCGACGGGCGTGACGGTGGTGACCGCGGCCTGCCCGGACGGGCCCGAGGGCATGACCATCGGATCGTTCACCAGCGTCTCGCTCGATCCGCCGCTGGTGTCGTTCTGCCCCGGCCAAGACTCCGACTCATGGATCCGGATGCGCGATGTGGGCAGTTTCTGCGTGAACGTCCTCGGCGATCACCAGGCTGACGTGTCCACGACGTTCGCCAGCAAGGTCGAGGACCGCTTCGACGGTCTGCGCACCCGGGTCGAGGCCACCGGCGCGCCGGTGATCGAGGGCTGTGTGGCCTGGATCGACTGTCGCGTGGAGGCGGTGCACGCCGCCGGCGACCATGACATCGTCGTGGGGCGGGTCGTGGCCCTCGGCGCGGCCGAGGCAGCCGGCGAACCGGAGTCCGGGCCGCTCATCTTCCTCAAGGGCGGCTACGGCCGGGTGTCAGGGCTGTAGATGCAGGCCTGTGGAATTGGCAGCGCCTCGTCCCCTGTCGGGCGCGTTCTGCTGCCAGTTCCGGGGCGGTAGGGGAGATGGCCGTCTACGCGTTGGGTGACAGCGAGCCGCGCATCGACCCCACCGCGTACGTCCACCCGTTGGCGGTGGTGATCGGCAATGTCGAGCTCGGCCCGGAGGCCTCGGTGTGGCCCTACGCCGTGCTGCGAGGCGACGACGGCGTGATCCGTATCGGCGCCCGCAGCAATGTTCAGGACAGCGCGGTGATCCACTGCACGCCCTCTCATCCCACCGTCGTCGGCGACGACTGCACCATCGGCCACCAGGCTCATCTCGAGGGCTGCACGGTGCACGACGGTTCACTGATCGGAGTGGGCTCGGTGGTGATGCACGACGCCCGGATCGGTCCTCACGCGCTGGTGGGCGCCAATGCGACCGTCACCGGCGGGACGGTGGTTCCCCCGGGCGCCATGGCACTGGGAACGCCGGCCCGGATCCGCGAGGACTCCGTCGAGCCCGGCCACAACCAGCAGAACGCCGACATCTACGCCCGGCGCGGCCATCACTACCGGGCCGAGCAGCGGCGGATCGACTGACCCGCGTCGGATCGACCTACCGGAACGCCCCTGCGGGCAGTAGTGTGGGATGCACAGGCCACACAGGGAGGTCAGCGGATGACTACTGCGGACATTGGCGTCGACCTCAGCCGCTACCAGCTCGGCTGGAGCGACGAGGAGGACTACGTCTTCAAGCCCAAGAAGGGTCTCAACGACGGCATCATCAGCGAGATGTCGTGGCTCAAGGGCGAGCCCGATTGGATGCTCGACTTCCGTCTCAAGTCGCACCGCCGCTTCGAGCGCCGCCCCCGCCCGACCTGGGGCGGTGACACCACCGGCATCGACTTCGACAACATCTACTACTACATCAAGCCGACCGACACGCTGGTCAACGACTGGGACATGGTGCCCGAGTCGATCAAGAACACCTACGAGCGCCTCGGCATCCCCGAGGCCGAGCGCAAGTACCTGGCCGGCGTGACCGCGCAGTACGAGAGCGAGGTCGTCTACCACCGCAACCGCGAGGACCTCGAGGCCCAGGGGATCCTGTTCTGCGACATGGACACCGCCCTGCGCGAGCACCCCGAGATCGTCAAGCGGTACTTCGGGACGGTCATCCCGCCCAACGACAACAAGTTCTCGGCACTCACCTCCGCGGTGTGGTCGGGCGGGTCGTTCATCTACGTGCCGCCGGGCGTGGAGGTTGAGGCGCCGCTGCAGGCCTACTTCCGGATCAACGCCGAGAACATGGGCCAGTTCGAGCGCACCCTGATCATCGCCGACGAGGGCTCCAAGGTCCACTACATCGAGGGCTGCTCCGCGCCCACCTACTCCACCGACTCACTTCACTCCGCAGTGGTCGAGATCGTGGTGGGCCGCTCGGCCCGGGTGACCTACACCACCATCCAGAACTGGTCCGACAACGTCTACAACCTGGTCACCAAGCGGGCCCGGGTGGAGGCCGAGGGCCACATGGAGTGGATCGACGGCAACATCGG
>JAPOQG010000207.1 GCA_026710865.1 Acidimicrobiaceae bacterium | reverse complement strand
GAAGAGCGATTCGAAGTTCCCCCAGTAGATCGGCGAGGGGATCCAGTCCGGCGGATAGCTGAACAGCGACGTCGTCTCCTTCAGCGAGGTCGACACCACGTACAAGAAGGGCAGCAGCGCGATCGCCACGCCGACAGCTAGCACCACATACGCCAACACGATCGCTGATCGCGGCGTGCGCAGTCCCGAGCCGCGGGCCCGGCCCGTCGGCGTGCGCAGTCCCGAGCCGCGGGCTTCATCGGGCGACGCGGCCCCTCGCTGGGCGCGGCCTGGGGTCGTCAGCGTCGTCACCTGCGGTCTCGCAGCAGGAATGTCTGCAGTCCGGTCAGGACCAGCACGGTGACCACCAGCAGGAACGACAGGGCGGCGCCGAAGCCGATGTCCCCGAACGCGAACAGGCTGCGGTAGATGTACAGCGAGACTGAGATCGTGCTGTTGACCGGGCCGCCGTCGGTCAGCGCGAACACCGAGTCGAACAGTTGCAGGTTGACGATGGTGGCGAAGATCACCGCGAAGTAGAAGGTGGGTCGTAGCAGCGGGAGTGTCAGCCGCCTGAACCGCCTGATCGCGCCCGCCCCGTCGAGCTCGGCAGCGTGGTAGAGTTCGCTCGGCAGGGCTGTCAGGCTCGCGAGGAACAACATCGTCCAGAATCCAGTGCCTCGCCACACCTCGATTCCTGCGATCGTGGGGAGGGCCAGGGAGGTGTCGCCGAGAAAGTTCACCGGGTCACCGCCGAGGCCGCGGATGGCGTAGTTGATCACGCCGAAGTCGGGATGAAGCACAAAGGTGAAGATGAAGGCGGCCACCACCGCGGGCTGAAGCGTCGGCACGTACAGAGCGACCCGTGTCGGTGCCCCTCCTCGCGGGATGGCGTGCAGCGCGAGCGCGAGCACCATCGCTATGACGAACACAGCCGGAATCGCCATGGCGCTGTAGACGACAGTGTTGCGGATGCTGGTTTGGACCAGGGGGTTCGAGAACGTGTCGCGCCAGTTGTCGAGCCCGACGAACTGCGCCGGGCCGAGCACCCCTCCGGTACGGAATGTCGACACGAACAGCCAGACGACTGGGATCAACAGGAACACAGCGAAGGCCGCGAGGTTGGGGCTCAGGAATGCGTATGCCGTGAGGGTCGTGCGCCGTCGATAGCGCTTCCGAAGCCGACGATGCTCCTCCGGCGTCAGCGTCAGCTGCGTGCCGCCGGGGCTTGCGTCGACGTCAGCCATCATCTTGCTCCCTCGTATCGAAAGTTAGCTGACGCTGACGGGCGCCCGAAGGCGATGAGTTCTGGCGCCCCACACTCCCGCCCGTGCGGGGCGCCAGAACTCCTAGATGGTTCGCAGAAGGGCCGCTTCGGCCCTTCTCCGAGGGGGGAGAGCGGCGAAGAAGCGCCGCAGCCGATGCGAACGTGTTGCCCCGTGCTTGACTACCCGGCGAGCACGCCGTCGATCGCCCCGCACATTCCTGCGATGGCCTCTTCGCCGGTCAGGTTGCCGCGGAACGCGTCTTCGACCACGGGCCACGCGGCCTGGAGCGCCTCGAGGATCTGCGGATGCGGCTGCAGCCCTTGAACTCTCGGGACGAGCTCGGATTGCACGGTCCGCATCGCGGGGTTCTCAGCGAACAGGTCGTCGATGATGTCGGTGCGAACAACCTGCAGGCTCACCTGCTCGGCGAAGCGTCCCACCTGCGGCGCCGAGGCCCAGTGCTTGATGAACTCCCATGCCGCCTCCTTGTTGTCGCTCGCCTCTGCGATGCTCAAGATGCCGAAGTTACCCATCACGGTGTGGCCCTGGGGGCCTGGAGGCGCCGCGGCCACCGTCCAATCGAAGTCCGGCGGGTCCGTGTTCAGCGACACGATGTTCGGCGTCTCGTGATGAAGGATGGCGATGCGACCGGCAGCGAAGAGGTCGAACAGGCCCTGGTTGTCCAGCGACCCGATCGCCGGTGTGACACCGGCGGTGTGGATGTCGATGAGGAACTGCATGGCATCAACGACGTCCTGGCCGACTAGGCCGCACTCGGTCCAGTCGTCCGACAGCACGTCGCCGCCGGCGTTGTGGATGTACGGGTACCAGTCCCACCAGGCGAAGTCGGCCGCGGAGGTGCGCGCCGCAAAGCCGTAGACGTCGTCTGTCGTCAGCGCCTCGGCAGCCGCGAGCATTGACTCGTACGAGTCGTCCCAGCTGTCGAGCAGGCCGGCCTCTTCGAGGAGCGTCTCGTTGATGAAGATGTTGTACACCGCGCCGAGGACCGGCACGCCCCACGTGCCGCCCTGCTGCTCGGCCAAGTCCCAGGCGAACGGGCTGATGTTGGCTCGCTCGTCCGCCCACGACGGATCGTTGACCAGATCGGTCATGTCGTGCAGCACGCCCTGCTCAGCGAACGAGGGGTAGATCAAGTCGACCAAGTACTGCACGTCGGGCGGCGATCCGCTCGCGAACAGGGTGGTCAACTCGGCGACATGGACGGGCCAGTCGTAGGTCGAGAACTCGACTGTCACGTCGGGAGCGACCTGCGAATTGAAGTCGGCGATGATCTGCTCTTCGAATTCGACCTCCATCGCCGAGTGCGGGCCCTTGATGAAACCGATCGTGCCTGACAGCGCGGGCATGGGTTCGGGCTCGGGCTCCGCGGCCTCTACGGGCTCGTCAGCGGCATCGTCTGAGCTGTCGCCTGCCGTTGTGGGCTCGGGCTCGGCGGTCTCGCCGGGCTCGTCATCTGCATCGCTTGAGCTGTCGCCAGCCGTTGTGGGTGCAGGCTCGGCGGCGTCGCTCGGATCGTCATCGTCGCCGCACGCGGCCGCGATGAGCGCGAACACAAAGAACACGGCGAGCAGACGCCAGAAATGCCCCGAGGTGCCGTGCCGGGTGTCTCTTCTTGTAGGCATAGATGATCTCCTTGGTTGCAAATAATGCACTGCTAGTGCGTGTGATGCACACTCTAGACAATGAACGCGCCGCTGTCCAGCAGAAAGAAGGTGGCGCCCGAGCGGAGATGTTGGATGCGGGTAGGCGCTGGTGGCAGCCTCAGCGGGCTCCTAGGAACGCCCGCCGCACGTCGGGGTCGGCCAGCAGGTTGCCGGCGATGCCCTGATGGGTGATGTGGCCCTGCTCCATCACGTAGCCGCGGTGGCTGGTCTCCAGTCCCTGGCGGGCGTTCTGCTCGATCATCAGGACGGTCAGGGAGATCTGTCGGTTGAGCCGGCGGACCGTGTCGAACACCTCGGCGGTCACGATGGGGGAGAGCCCTGCGGACGGCTCGTCCATCAGCACCAGGCGCGGCTCCCACATCAGCGAGCGGCCGATCTCCAACATTCGCTGCTCGCCGCCCGACATCGTCCCGGCCGCCTGCCGGGCCCGGGCCGCCAGCGTCGGGAAGAGGTCGCAGACGAACTCGATCCGGTCGCGCACCCGGGCCTTGTCGGCGCACCGGTACATGCCGAGCTCGAGGTTCTCGTAGACGGTCATCTGCGCGAACGTGCTGCGCAGCTGGGGCACGATGGCGATCCCGGCCGTGGCCAGCGCCTCCGACGGGTCGATGTTGGTTATGTCGGCGCCGCCGCAGAGCACCTGCCCGGCCCGCACCGGCACCAGGCCGTACACCGCCTTGAACACCGTCGACTTTCCGGCGCCGTTGGGACCGATCACGCAGACGATCTCGCCGGAATGCACTTCGAGGTCAATGCCGCGGACGATGTCGTGGCCCGGCACATAGCCCGCCCGCACCGAGCGCAACTCCAGCAGCGGGCCTGGATTCGGGGTGCCCATCATTGTTCGTCGCGGCCTGTGGCGTCGTAGCCAGTGCGTTGGCCTGTCGTCTTCGCTGCCGTGTTGCTGGTCATCGTCGGCTCCTGGCGCCGGGTGCCGAGCCCGGCGGGTGCTGGTCGATCATCCTGCTGCCGTGACGCTGAGTCATGGTTCGCACCCGGCCCCGGCGTGGCCGCGGCCCGGGCCGAAGTAGGCCTCGATCACCGCCGGGTCTTCCATCACCTGGCGGGGTGGTCCCTCCGCCAGCTTGCGGCCCGCGTCGAGCACCACCACCCGCTCGCACAGGTCGGCGACGAACTGCACGTTGTGCTCCACCATCAGGAAGGCCACTCCCCGCTCGGAGTTGACGGCCCGCAGCCGCTGCTTGATCTCCTCGACGAGGGCGGGGTTCACACCGGCAGTGGCCTCGTCGAGAAGCACCAGCACCGGGTCGCTCATCAGCGCCATGCCGATCTCCAGCAGGCGGCGCTGACCGCCCGACAGGGTTCCTGCCGGCTCGTCGCGCAGCGGGCCGAGCATCAGGAACTCCAGCAGCTCCTCCGCCTTGGCCCGGGTGGCCGCGTCGGTGCGGCCGAACAGGCCGCGCACTCCGACGCGGTCCCACTGGATGCTCAGCTCCATGTTCTCCAGAACGGTCAGGTCCCGGTACACCCGGATGATCTGGAACGTGCGCGACACTCCCAGGCGGGCGACTCGATGGGGCCGCAGCCGGGTTATGTCTGCCCCCTCCAAGGAGACTGAGCCCGCGTCGATGGCCGCCACCCGGCTCAGGCAGTCGAACAGGGTGGTCTTGCCGCTGCCGTTGGGGCCGATCAGCCCCACCATCTCGCCCGATCCGACCTCGATGTCGACCCCGTCCACCGCGGTGAGGCCGCCGAAGCGCTTGACGATGCCGGTCCCCGCCAAGGCCGCCACCCCGGTGGCAGACCGGTCCCCGGCGCCGACCTCAGCCGGAGAATCGGCGCGAACCCGGCCGCTGCCGGCAGGGCCGCCGATGTCGTGCAGGTCTTCGGCCCCGCTGCGGGAGGGGCTGCCAGGGACGGCTGCGACACTCGTCGCGGGACGGCGCGAGCCCGCGGAGCTGCCAGTGCGGTCGGCCGCGTCGGCGGTGCCGCGTTCGGGGATGCGTGCGTCCTCGGTAGCGCCACTTGCTGGTGCGGTGCTGCTCGCGCCTGCGGGGCTGCGGGCGGGCTCGGTCTCCTGTGTGGTGCTGCGGGCGGGCTCGGTCTCCTGTGTGGTGCCGCTGCGCCAGAGCCGCCGCACCGACCAGCCGCGGCGGTCGAACAGGCCGACGATGCCACGGGGCAGGAACAGCACGACCAGGATCAGCAGCACACCTTGGGCCACCAGGTGGTAGTCGAGGAGGTTGGCCCACAACGCCTCGCGCAGCCAGTACAGCGCCACCGAGCCCAACACCGGTCCGGCCACCGTTCCCAGCCCCCCGAGCAGGGTGCCCATGATGGCGTCGATGGTGCGGACCTCGGTGAAGGCGATGTCGGGATCGACGAACGTGTTCTGGTACGCCCAGAGGCCCCCGAACAGCCCGGTGGAGGCGCCCGCGAAGCTGAACACAGCCACCTTCAGGCGGGTGGTGGCGATGCCCCGCATCTCCGCGCCCAACTCGTCCTCCCTGATCGCCACCAGTGCCGCGCCGAAGCGGGAGCGGCGCAGCCACCACACCAGCGTCACCAACCCGACGACCAGCACCAGTTCCACGTAGTAGAACAGAGTCCGGTTGAGGTAGGGCGGCAAGGTCAGGCCCACACCGCCGCCAGTCAGGCCGCCCCAGGTGCGCACGATCTCGCGCACAGCCACGAAAGTGCCCAGCATGGCGATGGAGAAGTACGGCCCCCGCAGCCGCATGGTGGCCCGGCCGATCAGCGCGGCGAGCAGCCCCGACACCAGCGCGCCGAGCAGGATTGCCGGGACCGGCGGCCACCCGATACCCAGGGCGTTGGCCTGCAGCGACATCAGGATCGCGGTCACGTAGGCGCCCACGCCGAACCACACCGCGTGGCCGAAATCGACGTAGCCGGTGAACCCGCCGGTGAGGTTCCAGTTGACGGCCACAGCCACGCTGGTCAGCATCAGCGTCATGGTGAACAGGGTCGAGTCGGTGGCGCCCAGCAGGGGCAGCACCACCAGCCAGGCCAGCAGGGCCGCGGCCACTGCCCGCACCGCGGTCCGCCCCGGGCCACCGGCGATCCACCGGTGCAGGCCGCTCGTGCTGCTGTCGGGTGCGCCGGGGGCGGGAGGGCTCGTGCTGCTGTCGGGTGCGCCGCGGGCGGGAGAACTCATGCCGCTGTCGCGTCCACGGGCCGGAGGCCGCCGAAGAGGCCCTGGGGTCGCAGCACCAGGGCGGCCACCAGGATGACGAACGACGCCACCACGGCCAGGTTCGTGCCCACGCCCTCCACGTAGATGGCCAGCCCGGCCTCGACGAGGCCCAGCACCATCGCCCCGCCCAGCGCCCCCCGGATCGATCCGAGGCCGGCCATGGCGGTGATGGCGAACGCCTTCAGCGTCAGCGGCGGCCCCTGGAAGGGCTGGACGGCCAGCACCGGACTCACGAGCGCGCCGGCGGCGCCGGTGATGCCGATGCACAGTGCGAAGACGATCAGGTACACCTTGGAGACGTCGATGCCGACTATGCGGGCCGCCTCGCGGTTCTGGGCCGCGGCCCGGATGCCCTTGCCGAGACGGCTCCGGCTCAAGAGAAGGCTCAGGCCGCCCAGCACCCCCAGGGCCACCACCAGGATCCAGAACTTGGTGACGGGCACGGTCAGGCCCTCGGTGATCCGCCAGCTGCCGTCCAGCGCGGTGCTGGACCGGCGGAAGTCGGCCGAGAAGATCAGCTTCATGGCGTTCTGCAGGATGATCGCCACCCCGAACATCACCAGCAGCGACACCAGGTGGGGACGGTCGATGACGCGGTCCACCAGCAGCCGCTGCACCCCGTACCCGAACGCCGTCATCACCACGAACACCAGCGGCACCGACACGAACGGGTCGATGCCCCACACGTCGTTGCCCAGCCAGGCCAGGTAGGCGCCCACCATCACGAACTCGCCGTGGGCGAAGTTGATGACGCCCATCACCCCCCAGATCACCGAGAAGCCCAGCACCAGCACGGCGTACATGCCGCCCAGCGCGATGCCGTTGACGATGGCTTGGGGCAGCTGCCCCAGCCCCGACGACCCTCGGCCCGGACCTGCGCCCCCGCTCCCGTCGCCCAGCGGGTATCGCAGCGACGCCGTCGCGGCGGCCTGCGGCGCCACCACGAGGATCTCGCCGTCCTGCACCTGCACCATGCCCATCGGCTTGCTCACGTTCACGCCGCGGTCGTCGAAGCTGATGGGTCCGTAGAAGGTGTCCGCCGACAGGCCTCGCAGCGCGGCGCGCACCGCGTCGGTACCGACGGTTCCGGCCGCCTCGATGGCGAGATGCAGCGCCAGCGCAGCGGCGGTGGCGCTGGCGGCCTGGTAGACGGGCGGCTCGCCCCAGAGGCTCTCGTAGTAGCCGGCGTAGTCGGCGGCACTGCCGAAGTAGGGGCCCGCATACTCCATGGACGGCTCCCACTGGGTCGGCCCCAGCACCCCGTCCACGTCGGCGCCGAGCTCGGCGACCAGCTTGGGGTTGGACGGCCCGACGGTGATCAGCATCCCGTCGGGCTCGAATCCGAGCTCCTTGGCCGAGTTCACGAACAGGACCGCGTCGTTGTAGTGGCCGCCCCCCACGAACAGGTCGGGGCCCAGGTCGCGGAACTTCGTCATGATGGCGGAGGTGTCCTGGATGTCCTTGGGGTAGGTCTCGACAGCCAGCACCTCGATGCCTTGGGCCTCCAGGTGGCGGACCGCCCCTTGGGCCACCGCGGTGGCGAACGAGGTGTCCTCGTGGGCGATCACCGCGCTGCGGGCACCCGCCGCGGCCAGCGCCTCGATGCCCGAGCGGGTGTAGTCGCTGGCGATGGTGGCCACCAGGAACAGGTTCTGGAACCCCCGCTCGAACATGGTGTCGGAGGTGCCGTTGCCCTCCACCATCAGCACGTTGTTGGCCTCCGCGATGGCGCTGGTGCCGGTGGTGAGACCACTCGAGTAGGGGCCCAGCAGGAAGTCGACCCGGTCGTCGTCGATCAGGCGCTGGGTGAGGTTGCCGGCGGTGTCGGCGTCGGACTCGTCGTCGTAGTAGACGATCTCGGCCCGGTAGCGCCGGTCGCCGACGCGGATGCCGCCGTACATCTCGTTCACCCACCTCAGCCAGGTGTCGTAGCCCTGCCGGGAGTCCCTGCCCTCCACCGAGTACCTCCCGGTCTCGCTCAGCGCCGCCCCCAACCGGATCGTCCCCGCGAACTCCCCCGAGACGGTCTCCGGTCCGTCCGAGTTCGCCGGATCACCCGAGTCGCTGCTGCAAGCGACCGCGGACGGAAGCCAGGCGAGCAGCAGGACCCACAGCAACTGCCTCAGCCTCGACACACTCCGACCGTAGCCGTGCCTGGCGCGCCGACGCGGTTCGCTGCCCGCTCGTCGAATCCGCGCCCATGAGATTCCTGGGCAGCTCGCTTGCGGCTGCGACTTGCGCCATAGCTGCGGTGTGCTCGCGCGTGCTCCGAGCGGCCGCGGGATGCGTGTACGCGGCACCGCGGGCGGAGTCGCTGGGCCGTCCGAGGGTGCGCGAGGGTCGCACCGGCTGCCATCATTGCACCCATGAAGGTTCCCCTCACCGTACGTGACCACATCGACCGGGCCCTGGTCGTCTACCCCGACCGGGTCGCCTTCGTCGACGAGCCCGACCAGCCCGCTCCCTCGATGGGCGAAGTGACCTTCTCGCGCCTGGGCGAGCTGTCCGACGTCACCGGCGCCGGCCTCGACGCCCTGGGCGTGCCGATGGGGGGCCGGGTGGCGATGGTGTCGCACAACGCCGGTCGCCTGCTCACCTGCTTCTGGGGGGTCAGCGGCAACGGGCGCATCTTCGTGCCCGTCAACTTCCGGCTCAGCCTCGACGAGGTGTCCTACATCGTCGACCACTGCGGAGCCGACGTCCTGCTCGTCGATCCCGAGCTGGCCGACACGCTGGACCCGATCCGGTGCCGCCACAAGTTCGTGCTCGGAGCCGAGTCCGACGAGGCCCTGTTCCGCTTCGGCGAGGCCCCGCAGCCGTGGGAGCCCGACGAGGACGAGACCGCGGTCATCAACTACACGTCGGGCACCACCGCCCGGCCCAAGGGCGTGCAGCAGACCCATCGCAGCCTCTGGCTCAACGCGGCCATGTTCGGCTGGCAGGCCTCGGTCAGCGACCGCGACACCTACCTGCACACCCTGCCCATGTTCCACTGCAACGGCTGGGGCATGCCCTACGCGCTGGTCGGCATGGGGGCTGAGCAGGTGGTGCTGCGCAAGGTGGACGGCGCCGAGATCCTGCGCCGGGTGGACGCCCACGGCATCACCCTCATGTGCGGCGCGCCCGCGGTGGCCGCGGCCATCCTCGACGCGGCCTCGCAGTGGCACGGGCCGATCCCCGGCGCGGGGCGCACCCGCATAGTGGTGGCCGGCGCGCCCCCGCCGACCCGCACCATCGAGCGGATCGAGACCGAGCTGGGCTGGGAGTTCATCCACATCTACGGCCTCACCGAGACCGCGCCGCTGCTGACCATGAACCGCAGACGGGCCGAGTGGGACGACCTGTCGCCGGCCGAGCGGGCCCGCATGCTGTCGCGCCAGGGCGCGCCCGCGCTGGGGGTGCGCATGCAGGCGGACGCCTCCGGCGAGTTCCTGGCCCGCTGCAACCATGTGCTCGAGGGGTACTGGGAGCAGCCCGAAGCCACCGCCGAGGCCATCGTCGACGGCTGGTTCCACACCGGCGACGGCGGGTACGTCGATGACGAGGACGGGTACTACATGATCACCGACCGCAAGAAGGACGTGATCATCTCCGGCGGCGAGAACGTCTCGTCCATCGAGGTGGAGGACGCGCTGTTCTCGCATCCGGCGGTGGCCGAGGTCGCCGTGATCGGCGTGCCCCACGAGAAGTGGGGCGAGACGGTCAAGGCCCTGGTGGTGCTGGCCCCCGGATCCTCGGCCACACCCGAGGAGCTGATCGCCCACTGCCGCGACCGCATCGCCCACTACAAGTGCCCCACGTCGGTGGAGATGCGCGACGAGCTGGCCCGCACCGCCACCGGCAAGCTCCAGAAGTTCAAGCTGCGGGCCCCCTACTGGGAGAGCATGACCAAGGCCGTCAACTGAGTCCTGGAATTGGCAGCAGAATGCATGCATGCCGTGCAGTTCGCTGCCAGTTCCGGCGTTGGGGGACCCACGAACGGGGCTGAGGCTGTGGCCGATACGGTCGCACCATGACAGCTATCGATGCGAAGACCGCCGCCGGGCTCCTGGAGCGGGCCCGGCGGGAAGTGGACTCCGGCCTGCTGCCTGCCGCCCAGCTCGCTCTGGCCCTCGAGGGCGAGATCGTGGTGTCGGAGGCGCTGGGCGACTGCACGACCGACACCCGCTTCCACACCTACTCGGCGGTGAAGCCCACAGTGGCCCTCACCGCCATGGAGCTGGCCGCCGAGGGGCACTTCGACATCGCTGCGCCTGTGCGCGACGTTCTGGAGACGTTCGGGGCCAACGGCAAGGACGCCATCACCGTGTCGCAGGTGATGCTCCACGCGGGCGGCTTCCCGCACGCGCCCCTGAGCCGCACCGAGACCACCGACCGCGCCGCCCGGCTGGAGGCCTACGCGGCCTGGCGCACCGACTGGGAGCCCGGCACCCGGTTCGAGTACCACGCCCTCTCCGCGCACTGGGTGCTGGCCGACATCATCGCCGAGGTGACCGGGCGCCCCTACGCCGACGTGATCGCCGAGCGGGTGATGGAGCCCGCGGGATGCTCCCGGTGGCTGGGCATCGGCGTCGACGAGCAGTCCGACGTGGCCGACGTCGTGGGCGTGGGCTCGGAGCCGACCGCGGAAGAGCTGGCCGCGCTCGGTCTCGACGAGCTGCCCGGCGGGGTCGGCCCCGAGGTGCTGATGGCCTTCAACCGCCCCTGGCTGCGGGCGGCCGGGGTTCCCGGCGGCGGGGGGATCGCCCGGGCCACCGAGATGGCCCGGTGGTACCAGGCCGTGCTCCACAACCCCGACGGCTTCCTGCATGCCGAAGCCCGCTCCGACGCCATGGTCGTCCGCCAGAGCCATCCCGACTGGACAGGGACGCCTGCCAACCGCTCCCACGCGTTCGTGTTGGCCGGCAACGACGGCAAGGCCGGCATGCGCGGCCATGGGCAGGGTGCCTCCGCCGAGGCCTTCGGTCACGGCGGCGCCGCGGGCCAGATCGCCTGGGCCGATCCCGCCCGGGGACTCTCGTTCGCCTACCTCACCAGCGGCCTCGACCGCAACGACCTCGCCTCGGCCCGCCGCCGCGTGGCCCTGTCCTCAAGAGCCCTGGCCTGTGCCGGACAGTAGTGCCGCATAGTGAGGGTGGGGTGGCCCCGTGAAGAAGTACAACCGGACTCGGCCACAACGAGGCCACCCCACCGTGAGCCAGCAGGATAGCACTGTGGACACACGGCGCAACACGAAGATTAATAGAATCCCTCCAAGCAGTGCGACTACTGTCCGCATGCACGGATCGCGGCCGCAGGATCAGCCCACAACGGCCAGGGGCGCCAACGCGTCGATGTCGGTGACCACGTCGATCACGGCGGGACGGCCCGATTCCAGGGCCTGAGCCAGAGCCGGAACGAAGTCCCGGGGCCGGGTCACCCGCAGGCCCAGCGCCCCGATCTGCTCGGCCAGCGCCGCGAAGTCGACCATCTTGAACTTCCACAGCTCCGAGGCGCCCCGCTCCGTCTGCACTCCGCCGTAGGCGCGGTCGAAGCCCCGCTTGGACTGGTTCCCCGAGGCGTTGTTGTTCACCACCGTGACCGCGGCGATGTTCCACCGGACGGCGGTCTCGATCTCGGCCACGTGGTACCAGAAACCCGAGTCCCCGGTGAAGCACACCACCGGGCGGTCGGGCCGGGCGCACTTGGCCCCCAGCGCGGCCGGGAACGCCCAGCCGAGATGGCCGGCCGAGCGCAGGTAGTCCTGGCCCTGCTGGACGTCGAACATCCCGCCCATCCACATTCCGGCATGGCCGGTGTCGACCACGACGACGGCGTCGGAGGGCGTGTGCTCGGTCAGGTCGGCACAGATCCGCTCGGGCCGCACCGGGACGGCGTCCGACAGCAGTTCGGGATGCTCGGCCCGCCAATCCGCGACGGCCCCGCGGGCCGCGGCCGTCCACTCCGGGCGCGATAGCGGCTCACCTGCGCGGGCCAGCATCAGGCCGACAACGGTGGCCGCGTCGCCGCAGATGCCGGCGGCAGGGGGATAGTTGCGTCCTATGGCCTCGGGGTCCAGATCGATCCCGATGGTGGCTGTGCCCGGCGGCGGCACCTGCCAGAAGTGGGTCGACATGCTGCCGGTCTCGCTGCCCACGTAGCACACCAGGTCGGCGGCCGACACGATCCGGTTGGCCGACGCCCTCGAGTAGGTGCCCACCACCCCCACGCAGAGCCGGTGCCCGCCGGCGATGGAGTCCTTGCCGTTGAGGGTGGTCGCCACCGGGATGTCGAGGCGCTCGGCCAACTCGACCAGCGCGGGGCCCGCCCCCGACCATCGGGCGCCCCCACCGGCGACCAGCACCGGGCGCTGGGCCGTGCGCAGCAACTCCACCGCCCGGGCCACATCGGCCGCCTCGGAGGGGGCCGGCCGGTGGGGCGGCACGGATGCATACCGCGACTCGGTGCGGGCTTCGGCCGCTATCTCGCCGGCGTCGAGTTGGCCCTCGCTGCCCGCGAACT
Organism: Acidimicrobiaceae bacterium; assembly: GCA_026710865.1. Taxonomy (GTDB): domain Bacteria; phylum Actinomycetota; class Acidimicrobiia; order Acidimicrobiales; family Aldehydirespiratoraceae; genus Aldehydirespirator. The sequence goes on along the minus strand of JAPOQG010000207.1, from coordinate 5,451 downwards.
GCAAGTGCACCGGCCCCGGCGAGCCCGAGGTCGCCACCCTGAAGGCCTGGCGGACCATGTCCGGGATGCGTTCGGGATCGTCGATGGTGGCGTTCCATTTGGTGACGGTCTCGAAGGCGGGTACGTCGTCGACCTCCTGGTAGACCCGGCGGAACTTGGTGGACGGGTCGCGGCCGCCGGTGAGGGCGATCACCGGGGAATGGGCCAGAGCAGCGTCGCGCAGACCGGCGCACAGGTTCAGGGCGCCCACCACCTGGGCCATGCAGACGCCAGGTCGCCGCGACGCCCGGGCGTAGCCGTCAGCCATGTAGGCGGCCGGCTTCTCGCCATGGGGGCGGACCCGCTTGATGCCGGTGTGCTTCTCGATCTCCACCATCGTGCGCCGCAGCACCGCGGGCACCTGGAACACATGGGTGACGCCGTACTGCTCGAGCATCAGTGCCAGCGTCTCGGCTCCGCTGCGCTGCGACATTTGCCATCAGCCCCCTACGTAACGGACAGACTTGTGGTCGTGGTCTGGGCGACCGACTGGACCACAGATCATGCAGGATATATGATCTGGCCCGAACGGTCCGCCGGGCCGACGGTAATAGAGGCAACCGCGAGGTGCGCATGCCCCTCACTCCCGGTCAGGTCGAGGCCTACCGAACCCACGGCTACGTCATCGTGCGCAACGCGCTGTCCCAGCGGAATGTCGTACGGCTCCGGGAGGCTGCTGACAGCTTCGCGGAGCAGGCTCGGAGGCTGAACGGCGACACCGACGCCATCGAACTGGACGACACTGCCTTCAACGGAGGCCCCCCTCGGATCCGGCGGATCAAGAGCCCCCACCTCCAGCACGAGGCCTTCGCGGCCATGCTGGCCCATCCGCCGCTGCTCGACATGGTGGAGGCGCTAATCGGAGCCGACATCCGCTGGCACCACACCAAGATCAACGCCAAACATCCGGGTGGATCGGGACATGTGGAGTGGCACGCTGACTGGGGCTACTACCCCCACACCAACGACGACCTTCTTGAGATCAGCATCGCTCTCGATCCCTCCACCGAGGCCAGCGGTTGCCTCAAGGTACTTCCTGGCTCACATATGGGCCCAGCCCTCAACCACACCGAGAACGGCCGGTTCGTGGGAGCGGTGCCGGTGGGCAGCTTCGATGCGCAGGACGCAGTGAACATCGAGCTCGAGCCCGGAGACATCTCCATCCACCATGTCCGGCTCCTGCACGGCTCGGGCCCGAACCGCAGCCGGTGCCAGCGCAGGCTGCTGCTGCAGGGCTACGCCGCCGCGGACGCCTGGCCGCTGATGGCTCAACACCAGCCCTCGGACTGGCCCGCCTGGGACCAGCGGATCCTGCGGGGACGGCCCTCGGTCGATGCCCGGATGACGCCGTGCCCGGTGAAGGTGCCGCTTCCAGTGGCACCCGCGCTCGGCCTGTTCGAGATCCAGCGCGGCCTGAGCCGATCACACTTCGCCGAAGCCTCCAACTGAGAGGCCGAGCGGTTGGAAGATCTGACGATCGAGAGGGTGGAAGCGGCTGCGCTGCGGCTGCCGCTGGACAGGCCCATCGCCAGCGCGCTCGGCCGGTACACGCACGTCGACTGCACCGTCGTGGACGTCCACACCCGCAACGGTGAGAGCGGCCAGGGCTTCACCGCCTGTCTCGGCGGCTCCGCCGGCGCGGCCGTCGCTCTGTACGTCAGAGACGAGCTCGCGCCAGCGGCCATCGGTCAGAGCATCCTGGCCCCGGAGGCGCTATGGCACCGACTCTGGGGGCCCAACAAGGCCCGCCAGCGGGCCGGGATCGGGGCGTGGGGGCTCTCCGCGCTCGATACCGCCATATGGGACGCGCTCGCCCGTCACGCCAGGCTGCCGCTGTGCACGATGCTGGGCGGCTTTCGCCACCGCGTGCCCGTCTACGGCAGCGGCGGCTGGCACACCCTCACCGACGACGAGCTGGTGCAGGAGTGCCAACAGTTCGCGGCCCAGGGAATCAAGGCCTACAAGTACAAGATCGGCACACCCCGTGACGAGGCCCGCACTGCCCGGCTGCGCAACGCCATGGGAGACGAGTTCGTGCTGCTCGCCGACGCCAACCAGTGCTACAGCGTGCGCGAGGCGCTGGCGGTGGGCGAGATGCTCGCCGGCTACGGCGTGGCGTGGCTCGAGGAGCCGGTGGTTGCCGACTCCGTCGACGATCTCGCCGCCGTGGCGGCCCGCAGTCCCACGCCCATCGCAGCCGGCGAGAACGCGTACTTCCGCTGGGGTTTCCGCGAGCTCGTGGAGAAGCGGGCCGCAGCGTTCCTGCAGCCCGATGTCGGCCGCTGCGGCGGCGTCACCGAGTTCCGCAAGGTCGGTGCGCTGGCCGACGCCGCCGGCCTGGCGTTGAGCAGCCACCTCTGGCACGAGCTGTCGGTCAGCCTGGTGGGGGCATTCTCGTCGGGCTGGGCCTGCGAGTACGCCGAGCTGATCCCCGACGGCGCGCTGAGGAGTCCCTTCGATGTGGTCGACGGTGCCATCGAGATCCCCGACACGCCGGGCCACGGGGCGGAGTTCACCCCCGAGGCACTCCGGGAGTTCTCAGTCGAGCGCTAGAGCTAACGCAGCGGCGCTGAGTCGAGCCGCAGGGCTCGGCGCCGGGCGATCAGGGCTGCCCGAAGGTGGAGATCTTGTCGACCCGGCACTCGAAAAGCACCCGGCGCTCGTCGATGGACGGGTCGCGCAGGCCGTAGGGCGGCTCAGCGCCGGTGTACTTGGTCCAGATCCCGTCGAGCTGTTCGGTGACCCAGGCACCCTCGGAGGCGTCGTCCTCGGATATCTCCCGCTCCACGGTGATCTTCATCGACACCCAGTGGTACGGGTTCTGCGGGTTGATGAGGATCAGCGAGATCTCCGGGCTGCTGCGGATCCAGGCCGTCTTCTTGCGGTGCGCGGCCACGTTGACCAGCACCTTGTCGCCGGCGTAGTCGAACCACATCGGGGTCAGGCTGGGCCGGCCGTCCGCGCCGATGACCGACACCACCGCGGTGACCTGCTCGTCGAGCAGCCGCTTGTAGCTGGGGTCGAGGTCATCGAGGCTGTCGATCTCGCTTCGACCCCCGATCCCGAACTGGCCGGCCTGCAAGCCGGCCGACACGTCCAAGAACTGGTACAGCCTGATCGTCATGGGTCAACTCCTTGCTGTCGGATCGGCGACGAACATTACAGCCGGTCGGGCGGCCGCCTACCAGTGGACCATCGGCAGGCCCGCCACCGGGCTGCGGAAGAACGGGATCCTCGTGCCTCGCAGGCTGCCCACATACACGGTGCGCAGGTCGGGTCCGCCAAAGGTGACGCTGGCGGTCCACGGGGCGATGGTCCCGCCCGCGGCCAGCATCAGCTCGGGGGTGGCCTCGTCGCGGTGGAAGGCGTCGAGGAACGCCCGGCCGGCCGCGGACCCCCGGTCGTCGTCGAGGAGGATGCGCAGGTCGCCGTCGGGGGTGATGGCGAAGATGTGGTCGTTGAAGACGTGGGTCCCCCACAGGTTGCCGAACGAGTCGAAGGCGATGCCGTCGATCAGCGCGCCCGTGTCGCTCGGCCCGAACACCTCGTAGTCGCTCAGCGAGCCGTCGGGCTGCACCCGCATCCGGCTGACCCGCTTGCCGCAGGTCTCGGCGATGTACATCCACTCCTCGGCGGCGTCGAGGCGGATCTCGTTGGTGAAGGCCAGCCCGTCGGCCACCACCCGGATGCCCCGCTCGTCGACCAGCACGATCCGGCCGTCGGCGACGTTGGGGCTGATCGCCTCCATCCAGTTGACGATCATGGTGGAGATCGTCATGTAGATCCGGTCCCGGGAGTCGCGGATCACGAAGTTGACCTTGCCGATCGGCTCGCCGGCGACCGAGTCGTACATGACCCTGGACTCGCCGCTGCGGGTCATGCACTCGAGGCGGTCGGTGCCGAAATTGGAGATCAGGATGTCGCCGTTGGACGCGAAGGCCAAGCCGTTGGGCAGGGTGCCGCTGGTGAAGCGCTCAGCGTCGTCGGCGGCATCCGCGAAGCGGCTGTCGCTCTGCTGGTGGATCAACTCCTGTCTGCCGGTCGCCGGGTCGATGCGCACCACGCCGCCCCGGGCGTCGGCGGACCACAGGGTGCCGTCACGCTCGGCCAGGATGCACTCGGGCCGTTGCAGGCCCTCGCCGACGTAGCCGATCCCGGCCGGGTCCACCTCGAAGCCGTCGATCGGGTTCTGGGCCATGGTCAGGACGCGTTCTGCGCAGTGGCGGCGGACGCCGCGTCGAAGTCGGGAACGTCGAGGCGGGGGAGGACCTCCTCCATGAACAGCGTCAACTCCTCGGCCACCTCGTCCTTGGGTATCTGCGCATAGTGCCAGATGAGGGTGATGTACTCTGCCGGAACCTGGCTCACCAGCTGCTGCCAGGCCTCGATGGACTGCTCGACGGTGCCGCCGATGAAGATGTCGGACTCCTTCATGGCGGCGATGTGGTCGGCGTCCGGGTCGTTGGGGAACTGCGGGAAGAACGGGCCGTAGAAGTTCTGGTAGATGTCGAGGTCGTAGTCGTGCAGCCGCCGGTCGTACTCGGCCGCGGTCGGGGTGATGTGGGGCCAGCGGACGATGTTCTGGCGCTCCCCGTGGAGGCGGTCGATCCCCGCAGCCGCGGCGGCCTCCACGTACAGGTGCGAGTGCTCGGCCACGGCCGCGGTGGGCATGAAGTAGGTCGGGATGAAGCCCCGCTCGGCGCAGTACACGATGGTCTCTGGGCTCTTGCTGGTGGCCACGAACACCGGAGGGTGAGGCAGCGTGTAGGGCTTGGGCACCACGCTGACCCGCCGCACCGAGCCGGTGCCGTCGACCTCGCCCTCGGTGCCGGCCACCGAGGCGATGGGGCTGGCCGGGTAGCCGGCGATCCCGGTCTCATGGGGGAACGGCACCTCGTAGGAGGCTCCCTTGAATTCCAGCGACTCCTCGGTCCAGCACTTGATCAGCATCTCGGTGCGCTCGGAGAAGAGGGCCCGGTTGCGGTGGTCCTCGTCGCTCTTGTCGCCCAGGGTCGCCACCGCTCCGCCGTGCTGGCCCAGGATGTTGGTCCAGCGCGACTGGTAGCCCCTGGCCAGCCCCACGAAGAACTTGCCGCGGGTGAGGTGGTCGAGGATGGCGGTCTCCTCGGCCACCCGGATGGGATCCTGGGTGGCCATGACGTAGCCGAGCGAGCCGATGTAGGCGTTCTTGACGATGGCGGCCCAGTAGCCGTTGAGAACGCCCGGGTTGGGCCCCACCTCATAACCCTCGGAGTGCAGGTGGTGCTCGATGGTGCTGATGCCCCACACGCCGAGGTCGTCGGCGAGCCGGACCAGGTCCGTCCATTCGTGGAGCACGCGATGGTAGAGGTCGCCGTCGCGGCCCAGCGGGGCGGCCGCGATCCGGCCCTCCATCCCGTCGGCCGGGAGCAT
>JAPOQG010000066.1 GCA_026710865.1 Acidimicrobiaceae bacterium | reverse complement strand
GCCGAGATCAGCGATGCTGTCCACATCGGGATAAGTCTCAGGATCCCACATGATCATCTGCGGGTTGCGCTCCAACGGAGCCACCACCGACACCAGCGGAGCCACATCCCAATGGTTGATCTGCTGATCCGTCGAGGCGTAGCCCAGATGGATCCCCTCATCCACAGCCATGTGCTGCGACACCGGCGAGAACCCGATAGCCGGACCGCCCGTGCGGACCTCCCACTCGATGCCCAGATCGCTGCCGCCAAGCACCATCGAGCCCCGAACAACCTTGTTGTCCGCATCAACGACATAATCATCGCCCAACAACTCATACATCGCACCATGCTCAGACTCCGGGAACCAGTCTGTCTGAACCACCAACGGCGACGGACACACACCGGCCAAGTCGCCCTCGACCACCGGTGCCTCCGGCTCATCCGGAGCCGGAGCCTCAGACGGCGCGGCCGTCGTTGCCGGCGCGGTGTCCGCGTCAGGCGCCGACGCGTCGTCGTCGCCGCCGCAGGCCGCGGCTACCAGCCCGAAGGCCAGCACAACGGCGGCTAGGCGCATCCAGGTTCTCTTGTTCACGTTGCAATCCTCCTTAGGGGACATGGACGGCTTGGGCCGCGCACGGCACCAATCCGGGAGACGCTACCAGAAGCTCCGGCTGGTATACGAGACGAGGAGTCTCCCCGAATCGCCCAGCACGTGCACTGGTAGGCGCAACCGAATCATGTTGCGACGGGGGGCCTCCCGCTCACCTTCGCTGCGACCTGGGGGCCGCTCGACGTGTCAGCCGAGGACCTCGGTCTCGTGCCACTTGCCGATCACCAGCTTCTGGATCCAGCCGAAGGTCCAGAACACGACGACGCCCAGAGCCGACGACATGATGACCGAGGTCAGCAGCGCCTCGCCGTCCAGCTGGCTGGCGTAGCGGCGCAGGAGCTGGCCGATGCCGGCCTCGCCCTGGCCGAAGAAGAAGTCGCCGACGATGGCGCCGATGACCGACAACCCGGCCGAGATGCGAAGACCGGCGAACACGGCCGGCAAGGCGGCCGGGAACATCAGCTTCCGGAGCCGGGTCAGACGGCTGGCCCGGTGCAGCGTGAACAGGTCGTGCATTCCCCGCTCGGCCGACTGCAGACCGAAGAGGGTGTTCATGATGATCGGGAACAGCGAGATGATGATGCAGACGATCACCCGCGCCGTCGTGCCGTAACCGAACCAGAAGCCGATCATCGGCACGATGGCCAGGATGGGTATGGCCTGCAGGGTCACCGCGAACGGGAAGACGGCCCGCTCCACCATCTTGGCCTGGCTCATCATGGTGGCGAGGAACAATCCGATGCTGATGGCGATGCCCAAGCCGATCAGGGCCACCTGGGTGCTGTTCCACAGCGCCTCGAGGATCCGCGAGAAGTTCGCCCACTCCAGGAAGCCGACCTCCAGCACCCGATGGGGCGGCTGCAACAGGAACCGGCGCCCGGGATCCAATACCACGTAGGAGATCAGGTACCACAGGCCGATCAGGGCTGATCCGAGCACCAACGGCGGGAAGGCCGCCCGGACCAGACTCTTGGACCGCGAGTCACCCGGCGGCGGCCCGGGTGCGTGAACCAGGGCGTCGGCTTCCAGCGAGACGTCCGCGGCAGGCGAGCCGGTCTGCCCATCGACGTCTGCTGAGGCCGGGCGGGCCACGTCGGGGATGGTCGTCATGATGTACCTCGCAGGGCCAGGGAGACCTCGCCGCTGAGCAGCGCGAACTCCGGGTCGAATCGCAACTGGGGCTGGCGCGGGTAGCTGAACGGCACGTCGAAGCCGGCGATGATCCGGCCCGGCCTGGCCGACATGACGAGCACTTTGGTGCTCATGAACACTGCCTCGCCGATCGAGTGGGTGATGAACAGACCGGCGAAGCCCTCCGACTGGAACAGCCGCTGGGTCTCCTCGTTGAGGTGCTCGCGGGTGATCTCGTCGACTGCGCCGAAGGGCTCGTCGAACAGGAACACGGGCGGCTTCAGGGTCAGGGTGCGGGCCAGCGAGGTCCGCATCCTCATCCCGCCCGACAGCGACTTCGGATAGTGGTTCTCGAATCCTTGAAGACCGACCAGGTCGATCGCAGCGGTCGAGAGTCGCCTGCGCTCGTTGGACTCGAATCCGTGGAGTTCGGCCAGCAGCTCGACATTCTGGCGCACCGTGCGCCAGGGCAGCAGAGTGGCGTCCTGGAACACGTAGCCGAGGCGGTCGCGGTCGACCTCCACGCTGCCCGCAGTCGGCTCGAGCAGGCCCGAGGCGATCCGCAGCAGGGTCGACTTGCCGCAACCCGAGGGCCCGACAACGGTGATGAACTCACCCTTGTCGATCGAGAACGAAATGTCTCGAAGCGCCTCGGTGCCGTCGGGGAAGGTCATGCCTATCCCGTCGAATGACAGGGCACCGTTCATCGTCACGGTCGTCACCAGATCCGTCTCCCCGTGTGGCGAATAGAGCGAGCGGTTGCCGATCGCAGCGGCGACCATACAGTACCGCGGGCCGACAGTTACCAGACCGGTGAGCCATGCGAATACTCCTACTGGACGGATACGACCCAGACGACGTGAGCCGCCGCGTGGTGGACGAGGCCGTCGAGGAACTGGAGGCCGGGCGTCACGAGGTGGACCTGCTGGCTGTCCATGACTTCAATCCGGTGATGTCCGCGGCCGAGCGGGTCGCCTACCACAGCGACCAGCCGGTGATCTCCGAGGACGTGCGCGACTCGGCGCAGAGGCTGCAGGCCGCCGAGGCGCTGCTGTTCTGCTACCCGACTCTGGCGTTCAACGTGCCCGCCACCCTGAAGGGCTGGCTGGAGCGGGTGATGGTGCCCGGCGTGGCGTTCGTGTTCGACGAAGCGCACCGGGTGCGTCCCGGCATGCAGAACATCCGCCGGATAGGGGCGGTCACCACCAGCCCCCACAGCCGGATGGCGAGGATGCGGGCCCGCGACGCCGGCAAGCGGACCACCGCCCGGACGCTGCGCCTCAGCGCCCACAAGCGCTGCCGCACCACCTTCGTCTCGGTGCCCTCACCAGCCGATGACGAGGGCGTCGCCAGGATCCGCAAAGCCCTGAGCCGCTGGTAGCAACCGAAGCCGCCGGCCGGGACAGCCCAGTCAGGATCCGGGCAGCAGCGGCAGGACTTCCTCACCGATGCGGTGGAGTTGCTCCTCGACCTTCTCGTAGGGGTCGCCGGGCATGGCCGGGAACAGCAGCAGGTTCTCCAGGCCGATCTGCTCGTCGTAGGAGTTGATGAACTCGGCCACCTGCTCGCCCGTGCCCACCGCGCAGGTCCTCTGGTCGATGGACTCCTCCAGCGTGGGGATCAGCCCCGGCTTGGCCGGTCGGCCGTCAGGGCCCATGTACCCCTTGCTCCAGCCGTAGGGGCCGAGGAACTTCCAGAACTCGTCGTGGCCGTCGCGGAACGACGCCTCGGCGGCCTCGTAGGTGTCGTCCACCCTCACGTTCATCACCAGCAGGCGGTGCTCGCCCCGCTCGAGCTCGCGGCCGTGGCTGGCCGCGTAGATCTCGGCGAACCTCTCCCAGCGCATCTTCACGAACGAGTGGTGGTTGTTCCAGAACACCCCGCCCCAGCCCCAGCGGGGCACCTGCTCGAGGGTGGGGGGCGAGGTGATGGCCTGCCAGATCTCGTAGGGGTAGAGGGGTCGGGGCACCAGCGAGAGCTCTGTCACGAAACCGCCCCGGTCGGGGATTCCCGGCGGCGGGAAGTCGTAGACCTCGCCGTGGAAGCTGAAGGACTCGTTGTCGAGCGCCAGCCGGATCACCTGCATGGCCTCGTCGAACTGCTTGCGGTTCAGCTCGTCGGCCGCCGCCTTGTCGGGGTTGTCGAAGCTGCCGATCCTGGTGCCCAGCGTCTCGGCCTCGCGCGGCACCGTTCCCCGGCCCACGCCCAGGATGCCGCGCCCCCCGGAGATGTTGTGCATGGTGGCGAAGTCCTCGGCCAGCCGCAGGGGATGCCACTGGGGCACGATGTTGAAGGCCATGCCGATGCGGATGTTCTCGGTGCGCTCGGCCAGGATCGTGCCGACGAGGATGCCGTTGGGGATCACTTCGTAGCCCTCGTACTGGAAGTGGTGCTCGGTCAGCCAGTACGAGTCGAATCCCAGGCGGTCGCACACCACGCCCATGTCGATGATTCGCTCGGTGGCCCGCCACGTCTCCTTGGCGCCGAACCGGCGATCGGTGGGAGCAGGCGGGCCGGGGCCTGCGTCGGAGAACTCCACCCCGCCGAACAGGAACACCCCCGTGCGCATGGGTCGTACTCTAAGCCTGAATCCACCGGTGGGCTGGTTCATGCCCGCTCGTGTTCGCCTCGCTCACCGGCCGCTCGGGCCACGGCCTCGCCCGTATGGACCGAACTCGCTCGCCCACCCGCTCTCTAACCCGGGACGGTCAGGGGGTCGAGGGCCTCGAGGAGCATCGGAGCCACCTCGGGGGCGTGCTCCAACACCAGTCGCCACGACGGATTCAGCTCGTCCTCGCCGGGGTGGGCCCGGCACACCTCGACGGCGTCGGCCACGCTGCGGGCGAACACCTCGACGGTGGCCTCCTCAGCAACCCGGTCCACGAAGTAGCCGTTGATCTCGGCGTCGTTGGCGTAATGGCGGATCAAGTCCCGGGCCTCGACCAGGTAGGCGTCGCAGAGCCCGGAGGCTCCGTCGAGAGACTCGGGTCCCAGGCGCCGGATGATGGTGGTGGACACGTCGATGCTCATCCGGCGCAGCCCGGCGGTGGCCTCGTGCGCGGACAGGTCCTGGTGCTTGTGGTCGTAGGCGTTCGCCACCGACACCTGGCAGAGGGCCGAGGGCTCGCACTGGGCGTACACATCGGAGAGGATGCCGATGTCCATGCCCCAGTGCCCGGGGAGGCGAAGGCCGGCCGCAAGCCAAGACTCCATGGCCGTCTCTCCCGCCAACGGGTAGCGGAACGCCTCCAGGAAGCGCAGGTAGCTGTGCTCGCCCGCCTCGGCCCGCAGGGCCCGCAACAGCGGAGCGACCAGCAGCCGGGTGACCCGACCCCCGAAACGGCCCTCGGTGACCCGGTGGTAGTAGCCCTTGGCGAAGCAATAGCCGAAGCCAGGGTGGGCCACCGGATACACCAGCCGGGCCAGCAACTCCCGGTCGTAGTCCACGATGTCGGCATCGTGCATGGCGATCACCGGCTCGGTCCCGCCGGCCAGCACCGCGCCCAGGCAGTACCAGACGTTGCGACCCTTGCCGCGGCTGCGGGGCGCGAGCCCCCGGCCGGCCAGACCCTCCTCGATGCGAACGACGGCTTCGCTGTCGTTCCACACGACATCAACCCGCTGGGGAAGGACCTCAAGAAGGCGGCGGGCGTTGCGGAAGTCGATGTCGTCGGCCTGGTCAAGCCCCACCACGACCCGGGTCAACCAGTCGGCCGACGCCATCTCGCCAAGCATCGTGTGGAACGTGTCCGAGCTGATCTCTGAGGCGAGGCAGGGGATGATCAACGCCGTGGGCCGCTTCACGGCCCATGTGCGCAGGTCCCGTTCGAGGTCCGACACGCTGCGGTGCAGGAGGTCGTGCAGGGTGGGCACCCCGCCGGTCTGGCTGAAGTCGGCCACGCCGAGCAGTGTCGCAAGCCGGAGGCACCATCCCACCCGCCGGGTTCCAATTTCACGAACCGGCCCGGCCCGGAGGCCGAGCGCATGAGGAGCGCTTGACCACCCGGGCCCCCATCGTCTGACCGCCGCGGGTTGGGCCGCTAGCTAGCAGTCGCGGACCACCCGGAAGGACCGCATGGCGGCGTCCCGGCACCACTCGCCCATGGCCTCGTCGACCGCTTCGACGTCGGCGCGGGGCACGTCGTCCCATGCCTGCTGCGATTCCCACCGGATCACGGCGTGCACCCGGCCGGGGTCGTCGTCGTCCACCCACATCTCCTTGCCCGCGAACCCGGGCCGGGTCTCCAGGTAGCGGCTCCAGTGGCGTTCCTCCTCGGCCAGCCACCGGTCCCGTTCGGCCGGGTCGACTTCGAAGGTCAGGAACTCGATCACCATCGAGGTGAAGAGTAGGACGGCAGCCGGCGTGGGGCGAGGCGGCGGAATCAGCACAGGCAAGGGCCCACCGCCTGGGGAGGCCCGAAGGGCTGGGAAGGCAGCCGGATCGGCAGAGACAGGGCCCAGGCCCTGGGGAAGCGCAAGAGACCGGGAAGGCGGCGGGCGGCTTCGGTGTCGGACGGCCGGGCGCGTAGGGTGGATGCATGACCGAGAGTGTCTGCGACCTGCGCAGCTACATGGCCGTCGCCGAGGCCGCGGGGATGCTCAACCGCATATCTGCGCCCGTGAGCCTCGAGCACGAGCTGGCCGACGTGGCCGCCGCCCTGGAGCGATCCGACGCGGGGCCGGTGCTGTTCGAGGCGCCCAAGGACTCCCCGTGGCCGATCTTCTCGGGCTCGGTGTCGAGCCGTCGCACCGCGGCGCTGGCCCTGGGATGCGAGCCCGGCGAGGTGGTGGACCGCATGGGCGACGCCTTGGACCCCGCCAACGGGGTGGCGACCGTCCGGGTGGAGTCGGCCGCCTGGCACGACAACTGCGTGACCGGCGACGACGTGGACCTGGGCGCCATCCCTATCCCCACGCACTCCCGGGGCGACGGCGGGGCCTTCATCACCGGCGCGGTGAGCGTGACCAAGGACCCGGTCGGCGGCCGGGGCAACCTGTCGTACAACCGGATGCTGATGCTGGACCGCAACATCCTGGGGTTCAACGTCAACGAGTGGCGCGACGTCGGGACCTTCATGCGCAGCCGGCCCGATCCGGAGGCTCCCTTCGACGTGGCCCTGGCCATCGGGCTCGACCCCGCGGTGATGATCGCCGCGGGAGTGCGCACCCCGGTCGACGAGCTCCTGATCGCCGGGGCGCTGCGTGGGCGCCCGGTGGAGGTCTGCCGGGGCGTCACCGTCGACGTGGACGTGCCGGCTCGTGCCGAGGTGGTGGTCGAGGGCCGGATCCGCCCCAGCCAGCGCGCCGACGAGGGGCCGCTGGCCGAGTTCCACGGCTACCACGGCGAGATGTGGCCCAGCCCCACCGTCGAGGTGACCGCCATCTCGTGGCGCCACTCACCCGTCTACCAGACGATCATCCCGGGCTGGTACGAGCATGTGTTCATCGGCAACGTGCTGCCCCGGGAGCCGCTGCTGCGCCGCTTCGTGCGCCACATCGACCCCGGTGCCGACGTGCACATCCCGCCCTACGGCAACGGGTTCCTGGCCGTCATCCAGATCGAACGGGACAATCCGGGCACGCCCAAGAACCTGGCCATGGCGGCGATGGCGGCCCACATCAACATCCGCAACGTGATCGTGGTGGACCGCGACATCGACGTCAGCCAGCCGTCGGAGCTGCACTGGGCACTCACCAACCGGGTCCACTGGCTCGACGACGTGTTCACCGCGGGCGATGCCCAGGGCCACGAGATGGATCCCACCGCCGACAACCGGGGCGTCGGCACCAAGGTGGGCATCGACGCCACCTACAAGCGGGAGCGCCGCGAGTACGGCGAGCGGGTCGCCTACGCCCCAGTCGACCTGCAGAAGTACCTGTCGTGAGCGGGTCCTCGTTCTTCGCAGCGGGCCTGGCGTGAGCGGGCCGCGGCGACGCTTCGGCGATCAGACGGGCAGGCAGCTGTCGTGAGCGGGCCTGTCGTGAGCGGGCCGCGGCGACGCTTCGGCGATCAGACGGGCAGGCAGCTGTCGTGAGCGGGCCGCGGCGGGTGGTGGTGGCCATCAGCGGGGCCACCGGGGTGGTGTACGGCATCCGGGCGCTCGAGTTGATGAGGGCCGTCGAGGATGTGGAGACGCATCTGGTGATGACGGGGCCGGGTCGCCAGACGCTGGCCTACGAGACCGATCTGGCCCCGGCCGATGTGGAGGCTCTCGCCGACGTGGTCCACGGCTCACGCGACATTGCCGCGCCGCTGTCGTCGGGCTCGTACGCCACTGCGGGGATGATCATCGCCCCGTGCTCGATCAAGATGCTCTCGGCGGTGGCCAACTCGTTCTGTGCCGACCTGGTGTCGCGGGCCGCGGACGTGACGTTGAAGGAGCGCCGGCCGCTGGTGCTGATGGTGCGCGAGACGCCGCTGCACCTGGGGCATCTGCGGCTGATGGCCCAGGCCGCGGAGATCGGCGCGGTGGTCTACCCGCCGGTGCCGGCCTTCTACACCCGGCCGGAGTCGATCGAGGACCTGGTGGACCACACGGTGGCGCGGTCCCTGGAGCATCTCGGCGTCGAGGTCGGCGGCATCCCCCGCTGGGGCGAGTAGGCACCGGCCCACCCTGTTCCCCCGGCCGGCGGGTCCTGTCACGGGCGCGCCCTGGCGGCGCGAGCGCCGCCATTGCTTGCCCCCGTGCCACCCCCCGGCCTCACGGGTCACGATTCCCAGCCGGGTGCCCGGTATATCTGTTGCGCTACTGCAGGGTTCGCATAACCACCTGGGCGGCGTTGCGGCCGGAGGCGCCCCAGATGCCCGCGCCGGGGTAGGTGGCCGCGCCCGACAGGAACAGCCCCGGCACCGGCGCCCGGTAGCGGCTCAGCTCCCGGCGCCGCCCGAACAGCGACGACAGCGGCGATCCCGCGTAGGAGGGCGTGTATCCCCGGCCCAGGAAGAGTTCCTGCTCGTAGCGGTCCGGTGTCATGGTCCGGTAGCGGTCCACCGACTCCAGGAAGCCCGGCTGCAGCAGACTCGACCAGACCTTCAGCCACCGGGCCGGCTCGGGTGATCCGTCCCAGCCGCCCTCGAGGTTGTAGGGGGTGAACAGCGCCTCCAGGCTCAGCACGTGGTGGCCGTCGCGGCTGCGCATCGACGGGTCCAGCACCGACGGCACGTTGGCCATCATCGTCGGATGCTCCGCCACCCGCCCCAGGGGCCGCAGCCGGTGGGCCTCGATCAGCTCTTCGATCGAGGGCGACATCACGTAGTTCGACTGGGCGGTGTCGCGGCCCTCGAACAGGTCGAGCAGCTTCGAGTCCTCCAGCGCCGGGTAGCGGGGGATGTCGGTGATCACCGCGTCGATCTTGGACTGGTACCCGTCGCCGGGCGCCTGCGAGCGGGCCCGGCCCACGAAACGGCGCACCCTGGCGCCGTGGGGCTCTGCCAGCCAGTGGCTCGCCACCGGGACCGGGTCGCACGTCGCCACCACCGCTCCCGCGGCGATCTCGGTGCCGTCGGCCAGGCGCACGCCCCGCACGCCGCGGCCGTCCCCCAGCAGTCCGGCCACCGGCGTGCCGCAACTCAGACGGCCTCCGGCCGCGGTGAACGAGGCGGCCAGCGCGTCGGTCAGGGCGCCGCTGCCGCCGACGGGCCGGCCCGTCTTGACCATGTGGCGCATGGCGTAGAGCATCCCGGCCATGCCGGTGCCTGCAGCGTCCGGGGGCGCACCCCAGATGGTGGGGCCGTTGGACATGGCCGGCATGATCAGGGCCTCGTCGTCGAAGTAGGACCGCATAACGTCGAGCGCGCTGGCCCGGCTCCACTGCAGCAGCCGGACGCCGCCCCTGCCCCGGCGGGCCAGCAGGCGGGCCAGCATCTTCGGCGTCGAGGCGGGACCGGTGCTCATCTCCAGGCTGAGCTCGGCCACCGGCCGGGCGTCGGCGAGGTAGCGGCGGTAGGCCTCAGCCTGGGCGGGCCGGTGGCGGCCGATGGACTCGATGGTGCGCTCGCTGTCGTTGAAGAAGAGCCACGGCGGTCGGCCGTCGTAGCCCAGGTAGACGGTGGCGGGATCGGCTTCGAGGTAGCGCAGGCCGTGGGCGGCCAGGTCGAGGTCCTCCATGAAGGGCATGGCCCGCACCAGGGTGTGGTCGCAGCTGCAGATGTTGAAGCGGGCGTCCAGGTCGCTGACCGTCGAGGCGCAACCGCCCACTTCATCGCGGGCTTCCACCAGCATGGTGGCGACGCCGGCGCGGGCCAGGTAGGCCGCGCAGACGAGGCCGTTGTGCCCGCCCCCGACCACCACGACGTCGACGTCGCGGCCGGTGTCGGCGCGACCCCGCCCGGCGCCAGCCTCATCGACGACAGCGGCGTTGCTCACCGCGGAGTCCCGGATGTCCCGGCACAACGGCCCGGCCGGGCGGGGCCGGCGCGACCCGGCTCGGTACCGGCCTCAGCGACTACAACGGAATCGCTCACAGCCCAGTCCCGGCTGTGCCGGCACAACGGCCCGGCTTGGCTCGGCCGAGGGCGGTGCCGGCTTGTTCGGCCACGGCCAGACCTCTCACAGCCGCGCTCCGCCGGTGCCGGCGTTGGAGCGGACCACGACCAGCGACTCGGTCTGCCGTCGGTCGAGTTCCGCGACCAGTTCGGTGACCTGCGGGTCGCCGGGCTCGGCACCGGCAACTGCCACCACGAACCGGGCCGATTCGGGGACGTTCTTCGTCATGCCCACCGGGCTGGTGAGCGCGGCGGCGGCCCGTGCCGGCGTGAGCCGCTCATCCGGCGAGCAGCCCGCCGCGGCGGCCACTCGCAGCGGGCGGTGGACCCGGTCGGCGATCACGTAGCCGAGCGCGTCGGCGCCGATGCAGGCCACCACATGGGTGGAGGTGGCCGGGATGGGCGGCTCCCACGGCGCGGGAGCGGTGAAGGGGCGGCGGCGGGCTCCATCGGCCTCAACAACTATGTGATCGGCAACCTCGTCCGCAAACCAGCGGTCCACTTCCTCGGGGGGGTAGCCGAGGGCTTTGCGCTCGTCGGTGGTCCTCCAGGCCAGCACGGCGCCGTCCTGAGCGAGTGCGGAAGCCAGGTCGGTGTCGGTCGGGCCGACGATGCACGGGAACCCGCCGGTGCGGTCCCGTCCCATGCGGGTGGTGGTGGTGAGCAGCGTGGGGGCGGGCAACCGGCGGCCCAGCGCGAACAGCAGGGTCGTCTTGCCGCCGCCGCCGACCAGGGACACCAGCGACCGGCGCCCCACCTCCAGAGCCTCAGCTACGCCGGCCAGGTCGGTGGCGCGCACGGATCAGCCGGTGGGGTCAGATCTCCCGGATCTTGCGGGCCAGCACGACGGCCAGAGCCACCAGTGCACCCAGGATTACGAGTCTCTTGAAGGTCTTCACATGCCGAAGGGTAGTGGGCGGGCGCGCGACCGCAACGAGGTTCCGCGGGCGCGGCGGGGCCGAGCGGGGGCGAGCCGGTTACCCTGCCCGGCGGAGGTGTCTGAGCGCCTGGTGGGCTCCCCCGCCTTCAAAGCGGGTGGGACGGGCGATCCCCGTCCGGCGGGTTCGATTCCCGTCCACCTCCGCCAT
>JAPOQG010000068.1 GCA_026710865.1 Acidimicrobiaceae bacterium | reverse complement strand
CGGCTGCGCCAGCGAGCCATCTCCGCCTACGTGCAGCCGTCGGCCGACAGCTTCGATCAGCTGGCCAGCAACACGCTCAACGACGGCGCGGTGCGCATGTTCCTGCTCGATCTGGCCATCGGCAACGAACTGGAGATCGCGGACGAGCTGCGGACCGCCGAGGCCCAGCTCGAGGTGGTGCGCAGGCAGGCTGTGGCCCGGGCCGAGGAGGCCGACCGGGAGCGGCAGGCCCAGCAGCAGCGGCTGGCCGACTACGAGGAGGCTCGACTGGCGGCGGTCGAGCTGCGGGCCGAGATCCAGACCCGCATCGAGGAGTGGGAGGTCGTCTCGGCGGAGATCGAGCAGGCCGACGAGGAGATGGAGCAGGAGATCTTCCGGATCGAGGAGGAGATCCGCCGGGCCGAGGAGGAGCGCCGCCGCCAGGAGGAGGAGGAGCGCCGCAGAGCCATCGAGGAGGAGCGCCGCCGCCACGAGGCTGAGAACGGCCCGTTCCAGCTGGTCGCATGGCCGGCCGACGGGGACAAGACCTCCGGCTTCGGGCCGCGGGTCCACCCGATCTTCGGGACGGTGCGCCAGCACAACGGAATCGACCTCGGCGGGGACACCGGCGACCGGGTCCGGGCGGCCCGCTCCGGCGAGGTGATCCTGGCCGGGGACCGCGCCGGCTTCGGCAACACCATCGTCCTCTACCACGGCCTCGGCTACAGCACCCTGTACGCCCACCTCTCCAGGATCGAGGTGTCGGTGGGCCAGAATGTCGCCAGCGGCGACCGCATCGGGGCCGTCGGCTCCACCGGCTGGTCCACCGGCCCCCACCTGCACTTCGAGCTGCGCATCGACGGCCGGGCGGTGGACCCCACCCCGTATCTCCCGTGAGCGGGTCGGGCCTGAAGGCCGAGCGAGCAGGCACGCAAATGCGCGCCATGCCGGCGAGGCGGCGGGCAGCGTGGCTGTGGTTCGGGCGGCCCGTGAGCGCACCGGACGGGAGCGGGGAACGCCCCGCCGCAAGGCGACAGTCCTGTACTTGCTCGCGCTCGCTCTCAGCGCAAGCGGCTTCGTGAAGCGTCGATCATGGGCACTGCTGGTGGCGGGCGACCAGCACGGCGAGGCGCCTGCCACGGGATCCCCCGACCTCGTGATCGCGGCCGACGGCGGGCTGGACGCGGCCCGCCGGTGGCGACTGCGCGTCGATGCCGTGGTGGGCGATCTGGACTCCGCCAGCGAGGCCGCAATGGACTGGGCCAAGCGCTGCGGCGCAACTGTCGACGCCCATCCGGCCGACAAGGACATGACCGATCTGGAACTGGCCATGGCCCGGGTGCTGGAGCAAGTCGACGCCGTGCACGTCGTGCTGCCCCCCGGAGGGCGACTCGACCATGCGGTGACCAACCTGGCCGTGCTGGCCTCGCCGCGATGGGCGGCCCTGGAGGTGTCGGCCACGGTGGGTGAGGCCCATGTGACGGTGGTGCGCGGCCGGCGCCGCCTGCGCGGCGAAGTGGGCGAGCTCCTGTCGCTGCTGGCCGTGGGCGGTCCGGCGCTGGTGGCGTCCACCTCCGGTCTGCTCTTCCCGCTGGCCGAGGAGGCGCTGAGCCCGACCTCCGGACGCGGCACATCCAACGTGATCGTGGCGACGCCGCCGACGGTGGACGTCGTCGAGGGCGTGGTGCTGGCCATCCGCCCGACCGGCGCAGTAGCCGGTCTCGGCCTGGCCGCGTTGTAGACGGCCCCGGTTCGAATGGCAGCGGCGTGGTCACCCCCGGCGCGGCAGCCGGTCTCGGCCTGGCCGCGATCTAGACCCCGCGGCCGGATCCTGGCCCGCGCTTGCTGGCCGTGGCCTGGTCGCGCTTAGGTTCGCGGCCGTGAGCTTCGACATGACGGCTCTGCTGCGGCCGGATCTCCCCGGCGGCGAGGCCCGGTGGAGCGGCGATCCGCCGTTCAATTTCGTGGGCGGGCACAACGATCCCGCCAGCGTTCCCTTCGGCGGGTTCGCTGAGGCGGCCGCCGTCGCGCTGGCCCGCCACGGGCCGGCTCTGGCCCGCTACAACCTCGGGGGCAGCCCCCAGGGTCATCTGCCCCTGCGGGAGTTCATCGCGGCCGCCCTCGACCGTCGGGCACGGATGCCGACGGACCCGTCGGAGGTCCTGGTCACCTCCGGTTCGCTGCAGGCGCTCGACCTCGTCAACGCCGCGCTGCTGGCCCCCGGCGACGCGGTGGTGGTGGAGGAGGCCACCTATGCCGGGACGTTGAGCCGGCTGGCCGAGCGGGGCGCAGAGGTGCACGGGGTGGGCCTGGACCGCGACGGCATCCGCATCGACCACCTCGATGAGATCCTCGGGAACCTCGCGGCGCGGGGGCGCCGGCCGAAGTTCGTCTACACCATCCCCACCGTCCAGAACCCGACCGGCACGGTCATGCCCCTCGAGCGGCGCCACCAACTTCTGGAGGTGACCCGCCGCCACGGCGTGGCCATCTTCGAGGACGACTGCTACGCCGACCTGGTCTTCGACGGGAGCCGCCCTCCCACCATCCGCTCCCTCGACGCAGGAGGAGGGCAGGTCGTCTACTGCGGGTCGTTCTCAAAGACGCTGGCCCCGGCGCTGCGGGTGGGCTACATCGTGGCCGGCTGGCCCTTGATGGGCAGGCTCCTGGCCCTCAAGACCGACGCCGGCTCGGGAGCGCTGGAGCAGATCGTCATTGCGGAGTACGCCAACGCCCACTTCGACGCGCACGTGGCCCAGCTGACCGGGGTGCTCGACGCGAAGTGCCAGGCCCTGGCCGCGGCGCTGCGCGAGCACCTGGCCGGCGTGGCGGAATTCGCCCCGCCCCGAGGCGGGATCTACCTGTGGTTGGCCCTTCCGGAGGCAATCGACACCGCCGAGCTGGTCGCGCCCGCGGCTGCGGTGGGTGTGGAGTTCAACCCCGGAGCCGGGTGGTGCGTGGATCCGGCCTACGGCGCCCGCCGGATGCGGCTGTGCTTCGGCCACCTCGGACCCGACGCCATCGCCGAGGGCATCGCCGCTCTGGCCCGAGTCGTGCACGCCAGCTTGAGCTAGCACGTCCGAGCGGACGGATGCGCGGAGGCAGGGCACGCATCGGCGACGGCATTACGGGATGGTGAGATCACCCCAACAGACAACCACACCGTCGGTGCGCAGCCCGCACGAATGGTCCCCGCCGGCGGTGACCGCGCTGTAGGCGCCTGAGGGCGCGTCGGCCTGCCCGTATTCGTTCCAGCCCCAGCATGTGATGGTGGCGTCGGTGCGCAGCCCGCACGAATGGCTACCGCCGGCGGTGACCGCGGTGTAGGTGCCTGAGGGCGCGTCGGCCTGCCCGGAGCCGTTGTTGCCCCAGCATGTGATGGTGGCGTCGGTGCGCAGCCCGCACGAATGCCCCCCGCCGGCGGTGACCGCGCTGTAGGCGCCTGAGGGCGCGTCGGCCTGCCCGGCGCCGTTGTCGCCCCAGCATG
>JAPOQG010000393.1 GCA_026710865.1 Acidimicrobiaceae bacterium | reverse complement strand
GGTTCGGGGTCTTCCATCCAGTAGCGCTCGACGTCGGGATCCACCAGGTGCTCGTCGTTGCGGGGATCCAGGTAGCGCAGGTAGTACCAGCACGACCCGGCCCACTGGGGCATCGTGTTGAGCTCGCGCCGGTAGCGGCGCACGCCTCCGCCCAGGTCCAGGTCGGCCTCGCACCAATCGGCCACCCGGCCCAGCGGGGGCTCAGGCTCGGAGTCCCGGGCCAGAGCTCGCGGCGCCCAATCGACCAGCTCGGGCAGCTCCACCGGCAGCCGATCCTCGGGCAGTGCGACCGGGCCGTGCTCGTCATGCACGATGGGGATCGGCTCGCCCCAGTAGCGCTGGCGGCTGAACAGCCAGTCCCTCATCCTGTAGTTGACGGTGGGACGCCCGGACCCGGCCTCTTGGAGCCTCTCCAGGATCAGGGCCTTGGAGGCCTCGACATCGAGTCCGTCCAGGAACTGGGAGCTGATGGAGGGGCCGTCGCCGGTGTAGGCCAGCTCGTCGGGATGGTCAGGTGGCGGCTGCACCGTGCGGACGACCGGCAATCCGAAGGCTTCGGCGAACTCGCGGTCGCGCTGATCCTCGCCGGGAACGCCCATCACCGCACCGGTGCCGTACCCCATCAGCACGTAGTCGGCCACGAACACCGGAACCCGGCTGTCGGTGAACGGGACCAGGGCCCGAGCGCCCAGGAAGACCCCCGACTTGGAGTCGCTGCGCTCGGCGTCGCTCATCTCGGTGGCGCGGGCCCGGTAGGCGGCCACCGCCCCCGCGGGTGTCGCCGCCCCGCCGGTCCAGGAGTCGGGTGTGCCCGAAGGCCAGGCGTCAGCGGTCAGCTCCTCAACCAGCGGATGCTCGGGCGCCAGCACCATGTACGTGGTGCCGAACAGGGTGTCGGGCCTGGTGGTGAACACCTCGATGTCGCTCATCGGCCCGTCCCGCGATGTGGCCGCTGAGAATGAGATCGACGCCCCCTCGGAGCGACCGATCCAGTTGCGCTGCATGGTCTTGACCGACTCCGGCCAGTCAAGGAGGTCGAGGTCCTCCAGCAGGCGGTCGGCGTAGGCGGTGATCCGCATCATCCATTGCTTGAGCGGGCGCTTGAACACCTCGTGGTTGCCCCGCTCGGACCGTCCCTGGGCGGTGACCTCCTCGTTGGCCAGCACCGTCCCCAACGCCGGGCACCAGTTGACCGGAGCGTCGGCCACATACGCCAGGCGGTGCCCGTCGACCAGCTCCCGCTGCTCGGCCTCGCTGAGATCAGCCCAGGCCCGGCCGTCGGGTGTGCGCCTCGCTCCGGAGGAGAGCTCGTCCATCAGCTCGGCGATCGGGCGGGCCCGGCGGGTCTCGGGATCCAGCCACGAGTTGAAGATCTGCAGGAATATCCACTGGGTCCAGCGGTAGTAGTCGACGTCGGTGGTGGCGATGCCCCGCCGCTTGTCATGGCCGAGGCCGAGCCGATCGAGCTGGCGGCGCATGTTGTCGATGTTGGCCTCGGTGTTGATCCGGGGGTGCTGGCCGGTCTGGCGGGCGTGCTCCTCGGCCGGAAGGCCGAACGCGTCGAATCCCATCGTGTAGAGCACGTTGGAGCCGGACATCCGCTTGAAACGGACGTAGACGTCAGTGGCGATGTAGCCCAGGGGATGCCCGACATGCAGTCCCGAGCCCGACGGGTACGGGAACATGTCCATGATGAAGAGCTTCGGACCGGCCAGGCCGCGGCCCGACGCGAGCTGCCCCGACGGGTTGGGGGTCTCGTAGATGCCGTCAGCGTCCCAGCGGGCCTGCCAGCGGGCTTCGATCCCCGCCGCGAGCGCCGCGTTGTAGCGGTGCGGGGGCGTGTCGCCGTCCGGTACGGGCGCGGGCATGACGGCAAAGGCTAGAGCGCTGCCGGGTCGGTGCGGAATTCTC
>JAPOQG010000141.1 GCA_026710865.1 Acidimicrobiaceae bacterium | reverse complement strand
CTGCCCCCGCTCTGGGAGACGACTCCGGACTGCTGGGCGCAGCCCTCATCGCCCGATCGCTGCTCAACCAATAGCCCTCTAGACGGTTAGTTCCAAGGGGTGCGGCCGGAAATCGGCCCTGGATGTGGCCGAGCATTGCCAAAAGACATCAGGGGTCGTGGTGCCGACGCCGGGATCAATGTTCCTGTGCGCTGCAGATGTTAGGAGGCTCTCCGCAGCATTCGCCGCGAACGTCCGCTCGCACGCCAGCCACGAGACCTCCACAAATGCCTTATCGAGCCTTTCAGTCAGTTTCATTGCAGATCCTCGCTCATACCCTTGGAACTACTCATCTAGGGAGCGGCGATCTGGCGGCCTAGGTCGGCCAGCTGCTCTTCGGCGTGGCCGAGGGTGAGCTCGATGTGGCGGGCGGCCAGGAAGTGGCGGTGCAGGGGGTAGTCCCGGTCGACGCCCACCCCGCCGTGGACGTGGACCGCGGCGTGGACCACCCGGTAACCGCCCTCGCAGGCCCAGTACTTGGCTATGGCGATCTCGCGGTCGGCGGGCAGACCGGCCGACAGGCGCCAGGCGGCCTGGTAGGCGGTCAGCCCGACGGCCTCGGCGTCGATGTAGGAGTCGCCGGCCCGCTGGGTCACCGCCTGGAAGGTGGCGATGGGCCGGTCGAACTGGTGGCGCTGCTTGGTGTAGTCGGCGGCCATCTCGATGGAGGCTCGGGCCGCCCCGGCCATCATCATGCACAGCCCCACATTGGTGTGGCGCTCGATGAAGCGGACGATCTCCGTCCCGTCGGATGCACCGCCTCCGAGCAGGGCGTCGGCTCCGACCCGCACGCCCGACAGCTCGAAGCGGGCCTCGGGGCGGCCGGTCGTCACTTCGACCGGGAGCCGTTCGAGCCCCTCGGCGTCGGCAGGCACCAGGAACACGCCGACGCCGCCGTCGTCCATACGGGCCGGCACCAGGGCCACATCGGCATCGAGCCCGCCCGCGACCAGCACTTTGGTGCCGTCGAGCACGAAGCCGCCGCCCGAACGGTCCGCACCCCCGCCGGCGGCGGCGCGAGCCGTCGACGCCGGACCGGCACGAGCGCCGCCCACGCCGGCCGAGGCGGTGCCGGACAGGGGCCGAGCCGCCGTGGACGGCTCGGCTGGAGCGGCGCCGTCCTCAGCGAGGGCTGCGCAGGCGAGCACCGTGCCGTCGGCGATCGCGGGCAGCCAGGCCTCGCGCTGGGCCTCTGTGCCGAAAGCGGCTATCGGCACCGCGGCCATCACCGCGGTCGTCAGGAGCGGCACGGGCGAGGCCCGGCGGCCGACCTCTTCCAGCGCGATCGCGGTGGCTAGAAAGCCCAGACCGAGGCCGCCGTGAGCCTCGGGCACCGACGCGCCGACCACGCCGGTGGACGCCAGCGCGGCCCAGGCTTTGCGGTCCACGTGGTCGCCGTCGGCGGCCAAGGCCTTGAGGCGCTCGTGGGAGGACATGTCGTCGAGGACCTGCGCGGTCAGGTCCCGTACGGCCTGCTCCTCCTCGCCCAGCTCGAAGTCCACCGGATCTACCGCCCCGCGGCGCTCTCGTAGCGGTTCCCTGGGATAATCCCAGAAAAGTACGACGAGAGCGAGGCGAGCCGCATCACTAGCGGGAGGCTCGGGGGTAGCCGAGGCCGAACTGCGAGATCAGGTCGCGCTGCATCTCGTTGGTGCCGCCGCCGAAGGTGAGGATGACGGTGGAGCGGTACATCATCTCCAGGCGGCTCATGTATCCGGGCGAGCCCTCGACCACATAGGAGCGCTGTCCGTAGACCTGCATCAGCTTGCGGTAGGCATCGACGTAGAACTCGGTGCCCGACACCTTCACCGCCGAGGAGTCGGCCACGAACCCGGCGATGGTGGCCATGTCGGGCTCGGCGCCGTCGATCTTGTTGGCGACCGTCCAGGCCACCTTCCAGTTGGCCAGGCGCAGGAACTCGAGCCGGGCGGCCACCTCGGCCAGGTTGCGCTGCACCCACGGCTCGTCGATCACGTAGGACCCGTCGGCCCGCTTGGCCGACTTGGCCCACTCGACGCACTCCTCGAAGCGCTTGGTGACCATCCCCGACGAGCAGATCGTCACCCGCTCCCGGTTGAGCTGGCTGGTGATCAGGCCCCAGCCCCGGTTCTCCTCGCCGATGAGGGTCGACGCCGGCACCCGGCAGTCGTCGAAGAAGGTGTGGTTGATGTTGTGGGACGACAGCAGGTCGAGGGGCTCGATGCTGATGCCGGGCGTGTCCATCGGGATGCAGAACAGCGAGATGCCCTTGTGCTTGGGGACCTCGGGGTCGGTGCGGGCCGCCAGCCAGATGTAGTCGGCGCCGGCGGCCAGCGACGTCCACGTCTTCTGGCCGTCGATCACGTAGGTGTCGCCGTCGCGCACCGCCCGGGTGGTCAGCGACGCCAGGTCGGTGCCGGCGTCGGGCTCGGAGTAGCCGATGCAGAACGTGAGCTCGCCGCCGGCGATGCGGGGCAGGAAGGAGTCCCTCTGCTCGTCGGTGCCGAACTGCATGATCGTCGGCCCGACGGTGTTGATGGTGAGCATCGGGATGGGCGCGCCCAGCGCCACCGACTCGTCGAACACGATGAACTGCTCCACCGCGGAGAGGCCCCGCCCGCCGTACTCCTCCGGCCACCCCACCGCCAGCCAGCCGTCGGCTCCCATCTGGCGAACGATCCGGCGATGAACCGGCCCGGTGCCGTCCTCAGCCCCCAGCTCAGCCCGCACGTCGTCGGTGAGCAGCTCGTCGTAGTAGGCCCGCAGCTCGTCCCGCAAAGCCTCCTGCTCAGCCGTGTACCCGATGTGCATCGTCCGTGTCCTCGCCTCGGGCCTATTCGTAGCGGGTTCCGTTGGCTTTGATGTAGTCGAGCCACAGCGAGCCGGCGTCGGGGGCCGGCTCGCCGGGTCGGTAGGTCGCCGCCTCGAGCCGGCCCGAGTACGGGAACGGGCCGTGGCGTTCGTAGATGTCCCAGCTCACCGGGGAGCGGCGGTCGATGCCGACGTCTATGCCCTCGAAGGGGGCCATAGCCATCAACGACACCAGCCCGGGCGCTTCCGCGGCCGCCTCGCCGTCGACGCTGACCAGGGCGTTCCACTGGAGGCTGCCGG
>JAPOQG010000371.1 GCA_026710865.1 Acidimicrobiaceae bacterium | reverse complement strand
GGTCACGCGAGCGTCATCCCTCGAGCAGGAAGTTCAACTCGGTGAAGTCGAGCGGGAAGAACCCGTCGGGCGCGGTCAGATCGGTGCCGTCAACCGTCACGATCAGCGGCGCGGTGTTGCAGGCGCCGATCCAGGGATCCGGTCCGGGGCAGGACACCTCCGGGAAGCCCAGGATCGTGTTGCTGGTGAAGCCGCCGTCGAACGTGGCGATCACCGACTCGTCGGTGGCATCGGCGCCGCCCGCGGCGATCAGGACCTCGCGGGCGATCATCACGTTGCCTAGGGCCCAACCGCCGAGCCCGGCTCCATGCGCGTCTGCCGAGCCGTACGTGTCGAAGATGTGGTTGATCACCTCGACATCGGTCCCGCCGTCGATGGTCGGCGCCGACGAGACCATCGGCGCGACCCAGCCATCGAGGTCTCCGGTGCCGAGCACGTCGACCTGCATGCACGAGTCCAGGGTCAGGATGGGGCCGTCGTAGCCGATCGCCTTGGCCGCGTTGGCCGCGGCCTGGCACTGGGCTCCATCCGCGAGAACGAACATCCACACGTCGTTGGACATGTCGGCCGCAGAGATCGGGCCGGTGAGATCCGGCTCGAACCCGACCGGAATGTGCTGGTTCATGTCGATCCCGTTGTCGGCCGCGATGGCCTCGAACGCAGGCACGAACACCTCGACGCTGGGGTCGTCGTACAGGAACAGGGTCGCGCTGGTCGCTCCACGACCGGCCGAGTACACGAACAACACCTGCGACAGGCCGGGTATGCCGGGCTCGAAGGTGTACACGCCCGGGGTGAGATACTCCGCGAAGTCGTTGCCGAGGGGCATCGATGCCAAACCGGCTTCGGCCATGACCGCACCCGAGGCCGCGGTGTTGGAGCCGATACCTCCGTTCACAACGATGTGGATGTCATCGTCATTGACGAACCGCTGGGCGCAGGCCAAATGGCTCTCTGGCCCGTCGCCGGCGCCGCAGATGTCGATCTCCACCGGGTGTCCGTCGATGCCTCCGAGCTCAGCATTGAAGTACGCCACCACCGCCTCGGCCGCGGCCCGCATCTCTGGGAAGGCGATGAGCTCCTCCTCCTGAGCAATCATGCCGATCCTCACCGGCGGGAGCGACTCATCGGCAGCCGCACCGCCGGCCATATCGTCGGCCATGTCATCGTCAACCGCATCGTCGGCCATGTCGTCGGCCATGTCATCGTCAGCGTCGACGGCCATGTCATCGTCAACCGCATCGCTGGCCATGTCATCGTCAGCGTCGGCGGGCACCTCAGTCGATTCGGCCGGCTCGGCCGCCGGTGCCGGCGCCTCGTCCTCGTCGTCGCCGCAGGCGGCCGCAACAAGCACGAGCGCGCACAGGATCGCTGACAACCGAAGCAGCTTCTTGGACGGGTCTCTCATCTGGATGGTCCCCCCTTTGCTCGCAGTTCCGGCACGAGCTGCCGGCCTGCGAGCAATCGGTCGTGCCCGTAGCCCCTTCGTTTGGCACGCAGGGGCTACGGGTCTGCTAATATGGGTCTTGACCCATATTAGCAGAGGCAAGGAGGGCGTGTGAGGTCGGAACGGATCAATTCACTCATCGAGCAGTACCGGCCGGGCTACGGGCTTCCGGCCGGCTTCTATACCGACCCGGAGATATTGGCCGCCGACATCGATGTGCTGACGCCGTTGTGGTACATCGTGGGCCACACCTCTCAGATTCCCGACCCTGGAGACACCAAGGTCGTGTCGCTGTTCGGCGAGTCGGTGATCGTCGTGCGGGGCAGCGACGGCTTGGTCCGCGCCTTCTACAACGTCTGCAGCCACCGGGCGTCCCGTATCTGCGACGAGAGCGCCAAGGGCCTGCGCCAGTTCACCTGCCCGTACCACAACTGGAGCTACAGCCTCGAGGGCAAGGTCAAGTCGAAACGTCTCGAAGTCATCTACGACGCCAGCTTCGACCCGGACGCCCACAACCTTCGCCCGTGCCACCTGCGCATCCTCGAGGGTCTGATCCTCCTGTCGGTGTCAGACACCCCCACCGACTTCGACGCGGCCTACCAGCCCTTCGAGGAGCTTCTCCGGTTCTACGGGTTGGCCGCCGCCAAGGTGATCCGGGTTCACGGGTTCACGGCCACCGCCAACTGGAAGACCCTGGTCGAGAACACCATCGACCCGTATCACGTGCCCGTCGTCCACCCCAACTTCACCAAGACCCGCACCCCGGCCTACTGGCAAGCGGCCGCATCTACCCGAACCGCAGATGTGATCGCGGCTGCAACCCAGGCAGAGCAGGAGATGAAGGAATGGGAGGCCGCCCTGACCCAGCTCCCCAACGTGACCGGCGTGGTCGTCCAGGACGGCGAGCACGACGAGCATTTCCGTTGGCTGGTGCGCGGTCCGCTGACCCCCGGCTTCCAGTCAGAGACGATCGGCGGCAAGCGCGTGGCGCCCCTGATGGGCCGGTTCACCGAGTCCGACGAGGCGTCGGTGTTCTCCAACCTCAACCCCCTCGACTCGCTGTTCATGTCGCCGGACCACGCCACCATCTTCAACATCAGGCCCCTGGCCCACGACCAGATCTACTGGGAGACGATCTGGCTGGTCGACAGGGACGCGCAAGAGGGGCAGGACTACGACATCGACGAGGTGTGCGAGTTCTACAACGAGGTGAACGAGGAGGACTTCCCCATCTGGGAGTGGACCTACCAGGGTGCCACCTCGCGCGCCTACCGTCCCGGTCGCCTCGCTCCCCAGGAGAGCTTCATCGGAGAGTTCCAGCGGTGGTATGTCCGTCGACTTCGCCAGCAGGTGCACACGCCCGAGCCGGCCTCGGCGTAGCAGCGCCGGCGCGACCACACTGCCGACGGGATCCGCCGAGAGCCCGGCAGGAGAGGAAGACGAGTGACCCTAGTCGAGGGCAAGATCGCCATCGTCACCGGGGCCGCCCAAGGCTTGGGCGCCGAGTCGGCAAGGACTCTGGCCCGGCACGGGGCCAGAGTCCTGCTGTGTGACATCAACGCCGAGACGTGCCGGGCGGTGGCTGCCGAGATTGGATCCGCAGCCGACGCCTTCGAGCTCGACGTGACCGACGAGGACCAGTGGGCCACTGCGGTCCGCTACTGCCAGGACACCTTCGGCCCTGTTGACATCCTGGTCAACAACGCCGGGATCGCGCGGTTCTCGCCGCTCGAGAGCACGTCCCTGGAGATGTTCGAGCAGACGATGGCGGTCAACACGACCGGAGTGTTCCTCGGGATGCGGGCGGTGTTCGAGCCCATGCGACGCAACGGCGGCGGCTCGATCGTCAACATCTCATCAGCGAACGGGTTCATCGCGTCCGACGAGGTCGGCGCCTACGTCACCAGCAAGTTCGCGGTGCGGGGCCTCACCCGGAGCGCGGCCTTCGAATGGGGCCGCTACGGCATCCGCGCCAACAGCGTCTGCCCCGGCATGATCAACACTGCGATGATGATCGAGGAGGAGGAGTCCTACACCCACAAGATCACCACCCTCGAACGCGTCGGCCAGCCCCACGAGATCGCCAACACCGTCCTGTTCCTCGCCTCGGACCAGTCGAGCTACGCCACCGGCGCCGACTTCGTGATCGACGGCGGCATCATGGCCGGCGTCCGCGTCCGCGAAGCGAACGGGTGACCGGACGCCCGACCTCCAGGGGAGCCAACTTGATGGCCCACCTGCCGTGGCCGGCGTACGCCGAGCGAATCAGCAACGGCGCGGTGGTGCTGATCCCGGTGGGGGCGCTGGAACAGCACGGCCGCCACCTGCCCCTCGGCGTGGACTACATGCTGGCCGAGGCGGTGGCGCTGCAGACCGCCGAGCACGTCGATGCCGTGGTCGCCCCGCCGTTCGTCTACGGCTACAAGTCGCAGTTGCGCACCGGCGGCGGGCCCCAGTTCCCCGGCACTGTCGGCCTGGACGGCCACTCACTGTCGAGCGCGATGA
Organism: Acidimicrobiaceae bacterium; assembly: GCA_026710865.1. Lineage (GTDB taxonomy): Bacteria > Actinomycetota > Acidimicrobiia > Acidimicrobiales > Aldehydirespiratoraceae > Aldehydirespirator. The sequence goes on along the minus strand of JAPOQG010000371.1, from coordinate 9,969 downwards.
CCGATGTGCTGCGCGGCCTCGCCCGCGGCGGGGTCAAGAGGCTGGCCATCGTCGACGGGCACTACGAGAACCAGATGTTCCTCACCGAGGCGTGCGACCTCGCGATCCGGGAGTTCCGCCAGAGCGGGCAGGATGGAGTCAAGATCGTGCAGGCCCGCTACTTCGAGCAGTTCGACGAGGCCATCCTCGAGCGCCACGTCGGCGACCCGCCCCTGGACCTTGCCTACGAGCACGCCGGGATATTCGAGACCTCGCTGTTCCTGCACTTGTTCGGAGACCTGGTCGACATGGATGTCGCTCCCCGACAGGCCTTCAAGGAGTTCCCCAGCTACGACTGCCACCCTCCCCACGATGACTGGGTGCCGGCAACGGGTGCGCTGTCGGATCCTCATCGGGCCAGCGCAGCCCTCGGCCGGGAGGTCTTCGACGCCTGCGTGGAGGGCATGGTGCGGATCCTGGAGCACGAATTCTCTCCCGAGGGGGACCGGAAGACCTAGAGATGAACGACAGTCACTGGATGCGAAGCGGCATCAGAGCACTGCTCGACCCCCGGTCGGTGGCTGTCGTCGGAGCCTCCGACCGCGTGGGGTCGTTCGGCGGCGAGTGTCTCGACAACCTGCGGGCCCACGGCTACCCGCACGAGTTGGTGGCGGTGCACCCCAGGCATACCGAGGTGAGAGGGGTGGAGTGCATAGAAAGCCTCGACGCCTTCCCAGGCCGACTTGACGCCGTGGTGCTGGCTGTCGGTGCCGGTCGCGTCCTCGACGCCCTCAAGCAAGCCATCGCGGTCGAGGCTGGCAGCGCCATCGTGTTCGCTTCCGGCTTCGGCGACGGGGGGGCCGAGGGCAAGGCCCAGGAGGCGGAGCTGGCCTGCATCGCCAACAATGCCGGGATCGCGGTGGTCGGCCCCAACTGTCTGGGAACCATGAACCGCCACGCCAGGGCAACCCTCTGGGGCACCTACATGAAGCGGCTGGGAGCCCCAGGGCCGGTGTCGATAATCGCCCAGAGCGGATCGGTGGCCCAGATGCTGTCCATCGACGATCGAGGCCTGGGGATCGCCAGCATCCTGTCCACCGGCAACGAAGCGGTGGTCACCTCCGCCCATGCGTTGGACTATCTGGCCGACGATCCCGAGACCGAAGTGATCTTGCTGTTCATCGAGACGATCCGCGACCCAGCCGACTTCGCGACAGCGGTTCGGCGGGCCCGAGCCAACGGCAAGCGCCTGGCCGTGCTACGCAACGGACGCAGCGAGACCGCGTCGGCCACCATCGCCGGACATACCGGCGGGCTCGCCGGTGACGACGCCGTGTACTCGGCCTTCTTCGAGGAGCTCGGAATCCCACGCTTCAACGACATCGACACCCTGCTGGAGGCCGGGGCCTACCTGCTCGCCTTCAGAGATCCGCCCGCCCGAGGCGGGTTGGGCGTCATGACGCTCTCGGGCGGCGAGGCCGGTCTGGCCGCCGATCTGGCCAGCGACACCGGGCTCGAGCTGCCGCCATTCTCCGATGAGGGCGCCGCCCGCCTGAACGAGCTGCTGCCTGACTTCCGTTCGCCCCACAACCCGATGGATGGCATAACCCTGGGTTTCGACGCCGAGGGTGTGCGCACCGTCTGCGACGCCATGGCCTGCGACACCGCCTTCGGCACGGTGGCCATGGTCTTCGGCGCTCCCGCCATTGGTGGCCACGACGACGCCTTCGTGCTCGACGTCATGCAGGACGGCTTGCTGACCAAGCCGGACAACGACACCAGGCTGATCTTCGTCAACACGGTGGCTGCCCTGGGGCGGAATGCGCAGCTCGAGCAGCGGGCCCGCAGGCTGGATGGCGTGATGCTTCACGGCCTGCGCGCCGGAATCGAAGTGATCTCCAAGTGCGGGGACCCTGGTCCCCTCACAGCGGTGCCGAGGCCGGCCGATACGGCCACCCCGGCCGGGCTGGCCAGCTGGAACGAGTTGGATGAGGCGGCGCGCTTCGAGGTGATAAACCGAGCCGGGATACCGATGGTGGAGTGCCGGCTGGTCGGCGACCGAGCCGAGGCCGTGGCCGCGCTGCACCGGTGGGGCCGCCCGATTGTCCTCAAGGGGTGCGCGCCCGACCTGGTCCACAAGACCGAGCACGGTCTGGTCAAGACCGGCCTGGCGGGGGTTGCCACCATCGAAGCAGCCTTCGACGGCATCGTCGCGGCCCTTGGAGAACTGGACTTGCCGGGCGCGCATGTCGTGGCCCAGCCGATGGTCGGCGACGGGCTGGAACTCATCGTCGGCGTACGCAACCAGCCGGGGTTCGGCCCGATGCTGGTGGTCGGTCCAGGCGGCGTGCTCGTCGACGTGATCGACGAGGCCAGCATCTACGGGGCCCCGATCAGCGAGGCCACCGCCGCCCGGATCGTGTCGACGGGCCGGATCGGCCAGCTCATTGACGGTTGCCGCGGTGCTGGACCCTTCGACCGGGATGCGGCCGCTCGGGCGCTGGTGGCCATGTCGGAGTTCGCATGGGCGGCCCGCCATTGCATCTCGTTCGCGGAGATCAACCCGCTCATCGTCCACACTGCCGGGGCAACCGCGGTCGACATCGCGCTGTCGTTGCCGGAGCCACCCTCTACACAGGACGGCCAACCATGACTACCGGACAAGACAAGGCACCCACCACCGCCACGGGGCAGGTCCTCGCTGAGCTGCGGGCCAAGGTTGGCCGCGAACTGGGAACGACGGAGTGGTTCACGGTGACGCAACTCGAAGCCGACGTGTTCTCCGCGCTCACCGACGACTGGGACCACATGCACAACGACCCCGAGTGGGCGAGGGCCACGCTGTGGGGCGGCACCATCGCGCACGGAATTTACATGATCGCTCTTATCCCGTCGGTGATGAAGAAGCTGACCGCGCTCCCCTTCGTCAACGACGACCCGGCACAGGGCTTCACACTCAACTACGGCTTCAACAAGGTGCGCTTCGTAGCACCGACCCGACTCGACCTCCCGGTGCGGGCCGCCGTCGGGGTGGTCTCGGTGGAGGACAAGGCCAACGGCAGCGTCCTTCTCACCTTCTCGGTGACCTTCCTCCAGCGTCACCATGATAGGGAGGTCACCACCGCCTACGCCGAGTACCTCCTCTACATGGACTTCTCGTCCGCACCACACCCAGCCCAGGCGTGATCAGCCGTCGACGAAAGGAACCCGCTGATGACCGATCCGAAGCAGAAGCCAGCCGTCGAGCGGCTGTACGAGTGCTTGACCGACGGCCGCTACGACGAGGCCCGCACCCTGCTGCACCCGGACTACCACTCCAACACCCAGCCCTACGAGACCAGTGTCGATGCGCTGATCGAGGAGATCGAGGCGATCAAGCGGGCCATGACCTCCACCAAGCGGGAGACGATCCTCACCATGGCCGACGGCGACATGGAGGTGATCCTCCAGCGGGTCGAGGGCATCGACCCGACTTCGGGCGAGACCATCGCCTACCGCTCGGCCGACTTCTTCCGGACGGCCGCCGACGGACGCTTCATCGAGCACTGGGACGCAGTGACCTTCGACGGCGAAGACCTCTTCGACAGCATCGAGATCTGAGAGCCACCCATGGGTCTTGACAGCAAGGTCGCCATCGTCACCGGCGCCTCCCACCCGAGGGGCATGGGCGCGGCGGTAGCGGCCAAGCTCGCCTCTCTGGGCGCGGCAGTGGGGTTGGTCGACCTCGAGAACACCGCCGACGCGCTGGCGGAGCGGGCGGCCGGCATCGTGGCGTCGGGCGGCCAGGCCCTGGCCGTGCATGCCGACGCCACCGACGGTGACTCGGTAGATGCCTGCGTGGCCGCGGTCACCGAACAGCTGGGACCGCCGGAGATCCTGGTCAACAACGCGGGCGTGGGGATCGGCAGCCACCGGCTGCTGGAGAACTCCGAGGAGATCTGGTCGCAGACCCTCGCCGTCAACCTCATGGGGGTCAACCGGTTCAGCTGCGCGGTCATCCCCCACATGCAGGCGGCCGGCGGCGGGGTGATCGTCAACAACTCCTCGATGTCCGGGCTGGGCGCCATCGCCGGCATACCGGCCCCCTACACCGCCAGCAAGCATGCGGTGATCGGGCTGACCAGGGCTATCGCGGTGGAGTTCGGCCCCGACAACATCCGCTGTGTGGCCATCTGCCCGGGATCGGTCAAGACGCAGCTGCACGCCCGGGTCATGGAGATGCACATGGCCACGCACGGGTTGTCGTACGAGGAGGCCGAGGACTTCGAGGTCAGCACGATCCCGCTGGGTTACTCGTGCGAGCCCGAGGAGGTGGCCGGCGTGGTGGCCTTCCTGGTCGGGCCCGAAGGCCGCTACCTGACCGGGGTGAGCATCCCCATCGCGGGCGGGATGGCTCCCGGGCTCTAGTCACAAAATCCGACCACACAAGGAGCAAGGCCATGACGAGAATCGGAGCGCTGGTCCCGTACCGGTCCGACCCCGAGATGATCGCCTTCGTGAAGGAGCACCTCGACCTGGCGGCGGACCTCGTGGTGCGGGGCTCTCAGGACGGCATGACCGACGAGGAGTTACGGGCCCTGTCCGAGGGGGTGGAGCCGAACTCGTACGCCGAGATCCTCGAGGACGGGTCGACGGTCAACATCACCCGCGATGTCGTGCTGGAGGGACTCCAGCGGCAGGCGCGGAGCCTGCTCGACGACGGCTGCAGCGCAGTGATCATCTGCTGCACCCTCCCCTGGGAGGAGCTCGACGCCATGCAGGATGTGGTGACCCCCTACACGATCCTCGAGGACACCGCGGCCACCATCGCCGGTGAGGGCGGCGCCGTCGGGGTGATGCAGCCGGTCGAGGCAGCCATGGAGGAGGAACTCAAACATTGGCTGGCCTTGGGCGAACGCCGTGGGCTGGTGATCCACGCCCGCTACGCGGCCCCGCAGGTGCCGGGCGAGGATGTGGTGTTCAGCGACGACCAGTACGCCGAGGTGGCCCGGTCGCTGGCCGCCCAGGACGTCGACGTGATCGTGATGGACTGCATGGCCTACACCGAGCACCACCGGGCGGTTGTGGCCGAGGCGTCGGGCAAGCCGGTCCTACGGGCGATGCAGCTGACAGGAACGGTCGTGCAGCACGCCTACCGCTGAACCTACGCTGGCCGCAAAGCTGATCTGTTTTCTCTTGCTAGATCGGTATCTTTCCATCATTGCTATATATTGCCACAGATACAATGATCGGAGGGGCTCAGGGCTGCACGCCTCTAGGTCCCATATACGAACGGAGTTCTGTACATTATGGTCGTGGCAATAGACAGTGCACCGCCGTCCACATTGTCGCTGACTGATGTGCGAGGCAACTTGCGCGAGGTCGTCGACGGGATCGTCCGCACCGGCGGCGAGGTCATCATCACTAGGCACGGCAGGCCAGTCGCGGTGCTGCTCGCCTTCGACGAGTACGAGTCGCTGATCGAGACTGTCAACATCCTCTCCGACGATGACACCATGGCCGCTATCGCGGAGAGTGAGGCCGATTTCGCGGCCGGGAACTTCCTGCGCATCGACCAGACCTAGATTCCCGGCCGCTCGAGCGATGCCCGAGATATCGGCAAGCGCGCTGAAGTCGCTGCGGGCCCTTCCGGAGCCGCTGCGCCGTCGGGCAACGGAGATCATCCGGCGCCTGGACGTCGAGCCGGCGCTCGGCAAGAAGCTGAAGGGCAGACTGGCCGGCAGCCGTTCGGTGCGGCTAGGCCGATCCCACCGCATCATCTACACATCCACGTCCACGGCCGGGACCGTGCGAGTCACCGCCATCCGCCCGCGACGAGACGCCTACAGATGACCCAACGGCCCCACATTGCTCAAGCGGACCGACGGTCGGGCCGTGATGAGGTCAGGCTCCGACGATGCTGATACCGCCGTCCACTCGCAACGTGGTTCCGGTGATGAACTTCGCCCCGGGAGTGCAGAGGAAGGCGACTGCCTCGGCGATGTCTTCAGGGGTCGCGTAACGGCCTGGAAGGCTGGACATGTCCTTCAAGGTCTGGATGAACTGCTCGGGGCTCTCGGCGAAGCCCCGCTCGGTGAACAGCTCCGCCTCGCGCTGGCTGATGTCGGTCCACACATTTCCCGGGCAGACGGCGTTCACCCGGATGTTGTCGGGGCCGAACTCCGCGGCCATCACCTTCATCATGCCGACTGCGCCGTGCTTGGTGCCGCTGTAGCAGCCGCCGCCGGCGAAGGCGACGATGCCGGCTACCGAGGTGTTCTGCACGATCGAGCCGCCGCCCCGCTCGCGCATGTGGGGCACGACGGCCGCGGCGAAGTCGACCGGCGCCTTCAGGTTGACCCGGTAGGAGGCGTCCCAGACGTCGTCGGTGAGGTCGGCGATGAAGTCGCCGTGCAGCGATCCGGCGTTGTTGACGAGGATGTCGATCCCGCCGAAGGCGCCGACCGCGGCGTCGACGACCTCTTGGATCTGGGCCTTGTCGGTGACGTCGGCGGTAACCCCTATGGCTTCGGTGCCGAGCGCCTTGACTGCCTCGACAGCATCTGCGAGCTCTTCGGCCGACCCGACGCCGAGCCCCTCGTAGTTGTAGCGGGGATCGTCGCCCTCGAGGTCGGTCATCACAAGCTTGGCGCCCCGCACTGCCAGGGCCTTGGAGATGGCCCGGCCCTGGCCGTTGGGCCGGGACGCTCCGGTGACGATGGCCACCTTTCCCTCCAGCGACTGGGACTTGCGCAACTCCTCAATGTTCATAACTCGATCTCGGACTCTCTGGCGCTGGCCGTCACTGCACGATTCAGCGGCGCCTCATAGTGGGTCGCTACCCACTATAGGACGACTCAACCCGCGCCCAGAACGCGCCTGCATCAGATGAGGCGGCCGATGCGGCCCCCCTCGAAGATGGCTGCGTCGGTGGTGCGCGGCGCCACACAGTCGCCGATGCGGTGCAGGTCCGCGCCGCTGCCCTTGAGCCTGTGGTAGAGGCTGTCGTCGGCGACGCCTCCGAAGCAGCTCACCAGCGTGTCGCACTCGAGCGCGAAGGACGCGCCGGTCAGCATGTCCACACCGTCGACACGGCCCTGCGAGAAGCGGGTCAGGGCGCTCATCGTGTGCATGGAGGCCACGCCCTTCGAGACGATCCGCGACAAGACCGTCTGCACGGTCTGAGCCTCGGCCTTTGCGCCCGGCGACGCCGCGGGCACCACCAGATGGACGCGGTGGCCGCGGTCCAGCAGCGTGTCGGCGGCGGTCAGCCCCTGCATGTAGTTGTCCCCCGCGTACACCACGACCCGTTGCCCCAGCTCCGCGTCCGAGCTGAGCACCGAGCGCACATCGACGGAGGCGTCCACGCCGTCGAGCCCCGGCAGGTGCTCGAACGGCAGGGTGCGGGCCACCGATCCAGTGGCGACGACCACCGCGTCGGGACGCTGCGCCTGCACATCGGCCGCCGACACCGCGGTTCCGAGGCGTAGATCCACTCCGAGCGCGTCGAGGCGATTGGAGTAGTAGCGGTGAACGTCTCGCCACTCGCCCCGACCGCTGCCGCGTTCGATGATGCGGATCTGCCCGCCGATTTGCTCGGCCCGGTCGAGCAGCGTCACCCGATGGCCGCGTTCGGCCAGCACTCGAGCCGCCTCGCAACCGGCGGGACCCGCGCCGATCACCATCACCGCCCTGGGCGCCGGCGCGGGCTGCAGCCGCGCCCAGAAGGGATCGAACTCGCGCCCGGAGACCGGGTTCTGGATGCAGGTGATCGGCAGGTGGTGGGCAAGGTTGCCGATGCAGCGCTGGTTGCAGCCGATGCACCAGCGAATCTCGTCGATGCGCCCGGTACGGGCCTTGCGGGGCATGTCGGGGTCACAGATCGTGGCCCGCGTCATCGCCACAAGATCGGCTTGGCCCTCCGCGACGATGTTCTCGGCCATGGCGGGATCCTTGACCCGCCCAGCCACCAGAACCGGCGCCTGCACCGCCCCTCTGACGGCGGCGGCGAGATGCACGTCGCATCCCGGCGCGACGTACAGCGGCGGGTCCAGCACTCCTTCGCTCGCGTAGGTGCCGCTGACCACGCTGAGATAGTCGACTAGACCTGACGCCTCGAACGCGGCGGCCACCAGCGGAGCGTCGGCGGGAGCGAGGCCGCCCTCCAGGCGCTCGTCGGCAACCATCCGAACACCGACAGCCATATCGGGCCCGACCACCTCCCGCACCCGGGCGACCACCTCCAGCGGATAGCGCATCCGAGCGGAGAGATCGCCTCCGTAGCCGTCGTCGCGGCGGTTGGTGGTGGGCGTTATGAAGGACGACAGCAGGTAGCCGTAGGCGGCGTGCACCTCGATGCCGTCGAAGCCCGCCTCGGCGCAGATGGCGGCGGCCTCGGCAAACGACTCGGCGACCTCGGCGAGGTCTTCGGGCTCCATCTCCTTGGGAGTCTCGGCGATGGCCGGGCAAGCGATGGCCGAAGGCGCCAGCAGCGGCTCCATGTCCTCGCCGCTGTCCCAGTACTGGCGCCCGCCGTGGGCGAGCTGGGCGAAGATTGCCGTGCCGTGGGCCTTGACGGCATCCGTGCCGGCCCGGAACATGTCGGGCTGACCGGGGGCGAAGGCCCAGTCCGAGCGGGGCCAGCAGATCGATTCGGGGTTGCGGGGATGCACCCGGATGGCACCGGCGATGATCAGCCCTGCGCCTCCCGCGGCGCGAGCCTGCAGGTACTTGATGGTGCGCTCGCTCCACAGCCCGTTGATGTCGAAGTTGTTGTGGTGCGCGCTGACGGCGACACGGTTGGCGACCTCGACGGGACCGATCCGGATCGGGCTGAAGAGGTGCGGGTACGTCGTCGATGTCATGTCTTGCGTGGTGCCCGGTAGCCGGCGGACCGTCACTCCTGGGCCAGCAGGTAGATCTTGCCGCAGTCCTTGGTGAGGGCGACCTCGAAGGCTTCAGCGGCCCGGCTCATGCCGAACGTGTGGGTGACGATGGTGTCGACGTGGCGCTGCACGATGGGGTCACACAGCATCCGCAGCAGCCCGTCGCGGTCGCGGAAGCGCACGTCGTGGCCGCCGGTCCAGTTGATGTGGCGGTCCATCACGTCGTTGAGGATGCTCACCGAGTAGCCCCCCGACCCGGTGAAGCCCATCGAGAACAGGGTTCCGTAGCGGCGCAGGCCGGCCATGCAGCGGTCCAGGTAGTAGGGCGCTCCCGAGCACTCGAAGGCCGCATCCGCGCCCCGACGGCTGCCGGTCACCGCCTGGAGCTGCTCGAGCCAATCGGGGGCATCGGGGTCGATCACGGCGGTGGCTCCGAGGCGGCGGCACAGTTCCATCCGGTACGGATTGCGGCCCAGCACCACCACCGAGGCCCCCCGGTGCAGGGCATTGGCCACCGCGCCCAGCCCGATGAAGCCCACCCCGCCCACCAGGACCACGTCTCCCGCCTTGACGCCGGCCTCCTCGGCGGCGGTGTAGGTGCAGCCCAGCGTGCAGTTGGCGGCGGCCGCGTGATGGAACGACAAGCCGTCGGGCAGCCGCACGACCATGTGCTCGGGCGCCAGGCGGTAGCGGGCCATGCCGAAACCGCCCGAGGCGCTGCCATTGACCTTCTCGATGCCGAGCAGGCCCGCGGTCACATCCTGGGGGGCCATGCCGTCGTCGTAGCCCTCGTAGGGAATGCCCAGGCAGTGGGTGGGTGACAGCCCCTGGGTGCACACGAAGCACTCCCGGCAGCTGTTGCCCTGGAACACCACCACCCGGTCACCGACCTCGAAGCGCGACCCCGGCGATGTCTCGACGATCGTGCCGACCCCCTCGTGGCCGAGGTGCTCGGGGCTGTCGTGCCACTCGAACTGGTGGTCGCGGTAGATGCGCCCCTCGTTGCACACCGGTGCTATCGCCACCTCGACGATCACGAACCCGGGCCCGGCCACCGGGTACGGCTTGGTGGCCAGGGCCGCGGTGCGGGGTTCGGGAATGGTCAGCACAGTGTTGGTCTTGGCGG
>JAPOQG010000088.1 GCA_026710865.1 Acidimicrobiaceae bacterium | reverse complement strand
TCCCGGCCTGCTCGGCCCCAAGTATCGGGCAGCATCGCTGGCCCTGATGTCGGCCGTGGCCATGGCCTCCTACAACAACCTGTCGGCCACCGCCGCCCTCCCCGCCATCGGCGACGACCTCGGTCGGGTGGCGCTGCTTCCCTGGGTGGTCACGGTGGAACTGGTGGCCGCCGCCATCGCGGTGCTCGCCGTGGGGCCCTACATAGACGGGGCCGGCGTGCAGCGGTCCTTCAGGATCACGGTGCTGGCCTTCCTGGCGTCGTCAGCGATGTGCGCGGTCGCACCCACCATGGAGCTCCTGATAGCGATGAGGGTGCTTCAGGGCCTGGCCACCGGAGCGCTGATCGGAACCGCGCTCACCGCCATCGGGCTCGTGTACGAGGACGAGGCGCGGCCCTGGGCCTATGCGCTCATGTCCTCGGTGTGGGGGATCATGGGCATCGGCGGGCCGGCGCTGGCCGCGGTGCTGGTGAGCACGCTGGGATGGCGGGCCGTGTTCTTCGCGAACCTCCCGGTCGCCGCGATCGCGGCGGCGGTGGGATGGAACCGGCTTCCGGCCGGGGCCCGAGCGGTCGCCGAGCCCTTCGATCGGCGGGGGCTGCTGGTGCTGAGCGCCTTCACCGTCGTGCTGCTGGTGGCCACCTCGTACCTGGAGTGGTACAGCATCGTGCTGGTCGCTCTCGGTGCGGTGCTCGCCGCGCTCTACGTCGGCCACGCCCGAAGATGCCACGCCCCGGTCGTCCGGCTCTCGCACCTCGTCGCCTCTCGCTGGCGCAACATCCATCTCGTCGGGGCTCTGGCGGTGTCGGGCGGCACCGGCGCCAGCGTCTTCCTGCCGCTGTACCTGAAGGCGGGTCGCGGCTACTCGGTGGCCTTCGCCGCCTTCGCGGTGATCTGGCCCACGCTGGGATGGTCGGTCGCGGCCTGGGTGTCGGGCAAGCTCCAGCAGCACCTGCGGGCACAGACGGTGACCGTGATCGGCTCGGTGTTCATGGCGGTCGGATCGGTCGCGATCACGGTGACCGCCGGGATCGAGGCCCCCGTAGTCCTGCTGCTCGCCGCGTTCGTGTGCGCAGGCTGGGGCATCGGCACGATCACAACGTCGAGTCTGGCGTTGCTGCAGGGCCGTGCCGAGGTCCAGGAGATGGGAAGGGTGAGCTCCGCCCACCACTTCATCCGCTCGCTGGGGTTCGCCTACGGGGCCGCCATCGCCGGCCTGGTGATGTTCTGGGTGGTCGAGCGCCGCACCGGTGACGCCGAGCTGGTGCGCGGCCTCCTCAGCGACACCGACGCGGTGGTGGACGCCGAGGTGGCCGACGCGCTGGGCTCGGCCTACACCTGGTCGCTGGGCGCCATGGCGGCGCTCTCGGTTCTGACGGTGCCCGCCGCCCTGGCCCTGGCCAGAGGGCGGGAACGCTCCGGGTAGCAGCGTCGGCTCCGAGAGATGAGACGCCCCGCCCGAGGCCTGCTTGCGCCCGAGAACCGGGCGGTCTCGCTGGCGGTGATGGCGTCGATGGCGCTGGCCTTCTACAACGCCACCTCGGTCACGGCCGCCCTCCCCGAGATAGGCGCCGAGCTGGGACGGGTCGCGCTGACGCAGTGGGTGATCACGGTCGAGCTGCTTGCGGCCGCCATCGCCGTGCTGGCCATCGGACCGTTCATCGACGGGTCCGGGGTCAGGAGGGCCTACCGGCTCGCCATCGCCGGTTTCGCGGCCGCCTCGACTCTGTGCGCGGCCGCGCCCACCATGGAGGTGCTCGTGGCGGCCAGGCTGCTGCAGGGGCTGTTCACGGGCTCGCTCATCGGCACCGCCGTCACCTGCATCGGCCTGGCGTACGGCTCCGACCTCAGGCCCCGTGCGTACGCCCTGGTGGCGTCGGTGTGGGGGGTGATGGGCGTGGGCGGACCGGCTGTGGCCGCGGTCCTGGTGAGCACTCTCGGCTGGAGGTCGATCTTCTGGGTCAACCTTCCGGTGGCTGCGGTGGCCGCCGCGGCAGGCTGGAACCGCGTTCCGGCGGAGGCCATGGCGAAGGCCGAGCCGCTCGATCGGCGAGGCCTCGCCCTGATGTCGGCGATCGCTGCCGCCCTGCTAGTGGCCACATCGACGCTGCGGTGGTCGAGCGTCGCGCTGATAGCGCTGGCCGCGCTGCTGTACGGGCTCTACGTGCGCCACGCCCGCCGCCGGCCGGGGCCGATAGTCCACATCGCCCACATCACCGGGCGCCAGTGGTGGCCGGTGCACGTCGTGGCCGTCGCGTCCATCGCGGGCGGCACCGGGACCAGCGTCTTCCTGCCGCTGTACCTGAGGGGCGGGCGGGGCACGTCGCTGTCGTTCGCCGCCTTCGCCGTCCTGTGGCCGACGGTCGGGTGGGCGGCCGCGTCGTGGGCGTCGAGCAAGCTGCAGGAGCGCATCCCCGCCCAGCAGGTCGTCGTGATCGGATCCTTCATCCTCACTGCCAGCGCGGTGGCGGTCACGGCCGCGGCCGGCGTGACGGCCCCGTTCCCGCTGCTGTTCGCGGCCTTCGCGTGTCTGGGATGGGGCATCGGGACCATCACGACGTCGAGCCTGGCGCTGCTGCAGAACCAGGCCGACCCCGCCGAGATGGGCAGGGTGAGCTCGGCGCACCAGTTCATCCGCTCCCTCGGATGGGCCTACGGCGCCGCCGTCGCCGGGATGGTCCTGTTCTGGGTCGTGGAGCGCAGAGCGGGCGACGTCGAAGCGGTCCGGGGGCTGCTCGACGACTCCGCCGCCGCGGTCGACACGACGCTGGCGGACGCCCTGTCCTCGGCCTACGCGTGGTCGCTGGGCGTTCTGGCCGCCATCTCCGCGCTGACCGTGCCCGCCGCAATGGTGCTGTCCCGCAGCTATAATCCTGATCGGATTACTCGGGATTAGCAACCGCCACGGGACCAGCCGGATGCCAGTCAAGCGCGACGCACTAGACCTGATCGGCAACACGCCCGCCGTCGACGTGTCCCAGCTGAGCCCGAACCCCGATGTCCGCCTGGTGGCCAAGCTGGAGAGCGCCAACCCCACCGGCTCGGTCAAGGACCGCATCGCCAAGGCCATGGTCCTCGACGCCGAGGCCGACGGCACCCTCGGCCCCGGCAAGCGGATACTGGAGCCGTCCTCGGGCAACACCGGCATCGCGCTGGCCATGATCGCCCGGATGCGGGGCTATCCGATCACGGTCGTCATGCCCGAGAACACCTCGCCCGAGCGCCGCTGGATGCTGGAGGTGTTCGGCGCCGAGATCGTCCCGTCCCCCGGCGCCGAGGGCTCCAACGGCGCGGTGCGCCTGGCCCGCCGGATGATCCTGGAGCACCCCGACTGGGTGTTCCTGTACCAGTACGCCAACGAGGCCAACCCCCGGGTCCACTACGAGACCACCGGCCCCGAGATCCTGCGCGACGTGCCCGACGTCACCCACTTCGTGGCCGGCCTCGGCACCAGCGGCACCGTGCTGGGCGTGGGCACCTACCTCAAGGAGATGCACCCCGACATCGAGGTCTACGCGGTGGAGCCCCCGGCCGGCGAGCTGGTCGACGGCCTGCGCAGCCTCGACGACGGCTTCATCCCCCCCGTCTACGAGAAGTGGGGAGGAGCCGACCTGCTCAGCGGCAAGCGCATCGTGCGGCCCCGCGAGTCGGTGGAGCAGACCCGCCGGCTGGCCGACGCCGGGATATTCGCGGGCCTGTCGTCGGGAGCGGCCCTGGCCGGCGCGTGCCGGTTGGCTGAGAGGATCGACGCCGGAACCGTGGTGTTCATCGTGTCCGACGGCGGGTGGAAGTACCTGTCCAGCCAGGCCTGGACCGGCGACCTCGACGACGTGGTCGAGCAGGCCACCAAGATCGTCTACTTCTAGCGCAGAGCGGGCAGTCGCTCGCTGGGCCGGCGACCAGTGGAGGGCGCGCTTCGGCTCGCTACCCTTCTTCGAATGTCCAAGATCTGCCAGGTCACCGGCAAGAAGCCGCAGTTCGGCAAGCAGCTCTCGCATTCGCATCGCCGCTCCAGCCGCCGCTGGGATCCCAACGTGCAGACCAAGCGCTACTACCTGCCCAGCGAGAAGCGCTGGATCAAGCTGCGGCTGACCACCAAGGCCATCAAGACCATCGACAGGCGCGGCATCGAGAGCGTGGTGGCAGAGATGCGCCGCAACGGCCGCAAGATCTAACAGCGAGGAGACGGCGATGGCCAGCGACAAGCGTCCCATCATCAAGCTGCGGTCCACCGCCGGCACCGGCTACACCTACGTGACCACCAAGAACAAGACCAACACCCGCCACCGGATCGAGCTCAAGAAATACGACCCGGTGATCCGCAAACACGTGGTCTTCAAGGAGGAGCGCTAGGCCGCAGCGCCCGCACCGCCTCGAATCGAGGAATCTCCGGTGGCGCTCACTCTGACGGTCCTGGGCTGCAGCGGCTCCTACGCCGCACCGGACAACCCCTGCACCGGCTATCTGGTGCGAAGCGACCGCGCCGCGGTGCTGCTCGACTGCGGGCCCGGGACGCTCGGGCCGCTGCAGGAGGCGATCGACCTCGCCGAAGTCACCGCCATCGTCACCACCCACTGCCATCCCGACCACTGGCTGGAGCTGCCGGTCATCCGCAACGTGTTCATCTGGTTCGTGCCCCGCAGCGACGTCCCCGTGTACGGCACCGCCGAGACCCGGGCCATGGACCAGTCCATCACCGTGATGCGCTCGGGCAAGACCGACCCGCTGGCCTGGACGGTCATCGATCCTTCCTCGGAGTTGACGATCGGCGACCAGCGGTGGCGCTTCGCCCTCACCGACCATCCCGTGGAGACGCTGGCCGCGAGGGTGGACGCAGGTGGCCGCAGCCTCGCGTTCAGCTCCGACACCGGCCCCGGCTGGGACTTCCGCTCGCTGGGGGAGGGGATCCACATGGCCATGTGCGACGCCAGCCACGGCCGCGAGCACGAGGGGGAGGGCATCCCCCACATGAGCGCCCGCCAGGCGGCCCGGGCCGCGTCGGTGGCCGGAGCCGAGCGCCTGGTGCTCACCCACCTGGCGCCGGGATGCGACCCCGACGCCCAGCTGGCCGAGGCCAGCGAGTCCTTCGACGGCCACATCGCAGTGGCCCGGCCCGGTCTGGTGCTGACGGTTTGA
>JAPOQG010000075.1 GCA_026710865.1 Acidimicrobiaceae bacterium | reverse complement strand
GTGCGCGACCTGCGGATTTACGCGGAGGCCAACGGCGCCGCCGTCTATCACTACCGCGACAGCAACGGCCACGAGCTCGATGCGGTGGTGGAGCATCGCGATGGCCGCTGGCTGGCGGTGGAGGTCAAGCTCGGTTCCGGCGAGCGCCTCGACGAGGCCGCGAGGTCGCTTCGCAGGGCGTGCGAGCAGGTCGATGCGAGCCGGGCGGGCGATCCGGCCAAGAAGCTGGTGATCACGGGAGAGGGATACGGCTACGAGCGCCCCGACGGCGTGTCGGTGCTGCCCGTAACGGCCCTGGGTCCCTGAGTCCCCCGAACGAGCGTCCTCGCCGGCCGCGGTGCGGCGCGCGCATCGGACCGGTCGGAAACAGCCGTCGGCGGCCCTCGCAGACATCGAGCAACCCGCACGCGCGCTTCACCCCGACACTCAAGACGGCTGAGGCGCAAGAAGCTGGCCCGGCGGCGGCAGCACCTCGTCGCCGACCCGGCCGCTGCCCCGGGCTACGGCTCCCGGCACCCCGACGCCGTGTCGGCCGAGTTCGCAGCGGTGGTGTGGCTCGATGCAGTCTCGTCGAACTCATCGAGCGGGACGGCAACCGGAGGGTCGTCCAGGACTGACTCGATACGGGCCAGCAGATCGGGGTCGCGCCAGACGGCTTGCTCGGCTTCGCTCAGGTCGCCCGACACTGTCGTCTCAGCGCTGCCGATCCCGCGGGCGGGGCGATCGGAGCCTATGGATTCGCTCCGGCCGCCTATACCGTCTCCCGGCGCTCATGCGCCAGCATCCAGGTGCGGTTCCAGCAACAGCAGGAGCGCGCCAGTGTCAGGCTGAGCAGGCCAGGGTGACAATGAAACTCCAGTTATTCTCCTCAGGCTGCAAGTATTGGACTTAGGATGTCTGCATGGGTCCGAACATCGAGCCGGGCGGTTTGTCAGCGCGGAGCCGGCGCGATCTTGCCACGTTGTTCGGGGCGGGGCAGCGGACGGTCACGGTGGATGCTGCGGCCGCGGCGTTGGGGATCGGTCGCGAGTCTGCGGCGCGTCGGTTGTCGGCGTGGGCATCGCGGGGGTGGCTGCGGCGTGTCCGGCGGGGTTTGTACATCGCAGTGCCGGTGGATGCGCGGGATCCGGCGACTTGGAACGAGGACCCTTGGTATCTGGCGGACTTGGTGTGGGATCCGTGCTACATCGCCGGATGGTCGGCTGCGAATCACTGGGCTCTCACCGACCAGGCCTTTCGCTCCACGGTCGTCGCTACCGCACAGCGAGTGCGCCGGGTTGATCAGAAGCTCGCCGACGCCAGCTACGTGGTCCATCACGTCGGAGCCGACCGCCTTGAGTGGGGACTCGTGGGGGAGTGGCGGGGCGACCGGAAGGTCAAAGTGTCCGGTCGGGAGCGCACCGTCGCCGACATGCTGTCGGACCCAACGCTGGGTGGAGGCATCCGCCACACAATGGAGGTCCTCGACACGCTGCTGTCAGCTGCGAGGCTCGAAGATCTGGTCGAGGCGCTCGAACGGCTGGACAACGGCGCGGCGATCAAGCGGCTCGGATACCTCCTGGAAGTGCTGGGCTACGACACCGCGGCGATCGTAGGAC
>JAPOQG010000373.1 GCA_026710865.1 Acidimicrobiaceae bacterium | reverse complement strand
CGGACCCGTCACCGTCACCGCCGGGAGCAAGCGTCGAAGCATCGCCGGACCCGTCACCGTCACCGCCGGGAGCAAGCGTCGAAGCATCGCCGGACCCGTCACCGTCACCGCCGGGAGCAAGCGTCGAAGCATCGCCGGACCTGTCCCCCGCTCCCCCGTCAGGGTCGCCATCGTCCGAGCAGGCGCCGGCCAGCAGCACAGCGACGATTCCGATAGTCAGGCAACGCCTCAAGTGTTCCGTCATGGATCCGGCCGCCTTCCTAGAGCAGTCGCGAGGTTATGACGACGCAAGCCACGGATCAGTTCCCGGGATCCATGGGCCCATCCGACCAGCAAACGGTCGTTCACGCAACTTCCACCCCCGACGCCGGTCCCGGACCAGCCACCAACGGCTTCACCGGTCAGCCCGGACATCGGTCGCCAGCACCGGATCGTCGACCCTAACGCTGCCATTTCTCATCCTGCTGCACTACCGATTCTCAGGCTCCTGCACTACCAATTCTCACCTTCCGCTCAGGGGGCGTCCACCCCCTCCAATAGGCCGGAACCGCAGTAGTCCTATTCGGCGCCTGGCCAACCACCCGCCACGAACATCCAGTCACGAGACGTTCGCCTGATCACCACTCATCAGCTGGCCCCTCGTCAGGCGCCTGACTCTCCGGGCTTTCGAGTCCCAGCCAGCTTGCCGAGTTCTCCTTCCCCTTTCGCCCTGCCGCGTGGCTCGCAGTACCGTGCTGCGTTGTTTGCCGCAGCGTCCGAAGGCACAGCAGTGGGGAGAACCTGACATGGCAAGTGGATCGTCACAATCGGCGCAGGGACTAGAGCCGGGGCGTCTCGGAAGGTACACGAGGCGGGCCGAGCCCGTAATGCTGGTGTTGGCGATTGCCAGCGTGCCGTTGTTCTTGTTGGAGCATCGGTACTGGCTCGCCGCTGCTGCGGGCTGGGTCGTGGTGGCGGCGTTCTTCGCGGACCTCGCAATACGTGTTGTGCTGGTTGACGGATCAAGACGCAGCTACTTGATCCGCCACTGGTATGACGTGGCCATCGTCCTGTTGTCACTGTTGCCGATCGCGCGTCCCCTCAGGTCGCTGCGAGCCTTGGCGCTGCTGCGCGGCGTGCGGGCATTCGTGGCCGCCCACAAGGCAGCCGCAATATTGACGAGGGGCTGGAGGAGTCTGCACGGCAAGGCGCTCATCGTGTCGAGCGCAGCGCTGTCCGCTGCCGCGGTGCTAGCGGTGTACGAGGCGGAGCAGGCAGCCGGCGGCAGCATCGACTCCGTAGGGGACGCTCTGTGGTGGGCGGCAGCGACGGTCACGACCGTCGGCTACGGAGACCTCAGCCCTGACACCGCTGCTGCGCGTGGGGCGGCGGTGGTGCTGATGGTCTGTGGGGTCTCGCTGTTCGGCCTGCTCACCGCAAACGTGTCCGCGAAGTTCCTCAAGAACGATGCCCTGCTGGCGTACGAGCAGATGGCGGAGCTACTCGACGGAGGTCGTTCGTGCCCGAATTGCGGCCATACGCCATTGCAGCGTGCCAGCACGGCGGACAGCAGCGGCGAGCCAGGGGCGGCGGCCACCCAATAGCGAACTGGAGGGCGCGCTCGGGCTAGGAGGCCATCCGGATGAGTTGGTCGCCGGTCTTGGCGTCGACGTAGGCGAAGCTCTGCGGAGGACGGAAGCTCCTCAGCTTCACTCGCATGTCCCGCAGTGGGATCTTCCGACCAAATGACCGCGGCTCGGTCAGTGTCAGAGCAGCTCCGACCTCCACGCCCTCGAAGTACCGCTGGAACTCGTCGTAGCGCAGGTCGGACCTGGAGCCGTACTTGCGCCACAGCACCGCAAGTTCGGCGGATCGGACGCTGGTGACGACGCAGGTGCCGAGCAGTGCCCGCACTGGTGTCGCCGCATACAACAGCGCCAGCGTCGGAACGACGATCTTCGGCACGGTCCGGCGCAGCTCGACCGTCTTGTCACCCGCGAGGATGGCCTCCGCGAATCTGGGCTTGAGCGACAGAACGACCATCCGGTCCGGGTCGAGCCCCGGCACTTCAGTCGTCATCGCTTCTCGTTCGCTCGTCGTCGAACCCACGGACCGCGTGTTCATCGACCTTCCGTGTCGCTATGCGGAGCCCGTTCTCACTCGAACTCGGAGGATTGGGCGCCGAGGCTGCGGGCGTTCTCTGAGACCGTGCGCCGGGTGGCCTCGTCGTAGCCCTCGTCGCTGGTGGCACGGATCTCCAGGACCAGCTCCACGGCCTCGCCGAGCTTGCTGGTGACGTGATCGCCGATCTCGCCGAGCTGCTTGATGCCGCGGACCGGGTCGAGGTTG
>JAPOQG010000071.1 GCA_026710865.1 Acidimicrobiaceae bacterium | reverse complement strand
GCCCGGCGGGTCGACCGGGTGCTGCCCGCGCTGGCCGAGCGGGCCGCGGAGGCCGACCGGGCCGGTGAGTTCCCCCTCGAGCACGTCGGCACGATCTCCGAGGCCGGCCTGCTGGGACTCACGGTGCCGGTCGAATACGGGGGCCTCGGCGGCGGGCTCCGCGACCTGTCGGCCGCCACCTTCGCCATGGCCACCGCCTGTCCGTCCACCGCTCTGGCGTACTTCTTCCAGTGCAGCGGCTCGTCGCGGGGCCTGCTGCCGCTGGCCGCGGCCGACGCCGGGCTGTTCTCCGACGCCGAGGAGCCGTTGGTGCGCTCCTTCGGCGAGAAGGTGTTGCGGCGCATGGGCGCCGAGGGCCGCTGGGTGGCCAACTTCGCCAGCGAGTCGGTGCGGTCCAAGGACGCGGCGGTAACCATCGCCACCGAGGCGTCCCGAACTGCCGGAGGGTGGCTGATCAACGGGGTCAAGTCGTTCGGCTGCGCCACCGGCGTGGCCGACGACTACCTGGTGACGGCCAAGCTCGAAGGCGGCGACACGGCCGAGTCGCTGGCGGTGTTCCTGATCCCGCGGGACACTCCGGGCGTCAGCGACCGGGCCAAGTGGGACGCCATCGGGATGCGGGCCACCGCCACCCACGGCATCGTGCTGGAGGACGCCTTCGTTCCCGACGAGAATGCGTTGACCGTGCCGGCGACGTTCGTGAAGATGACGCAGGTGAGCCGGGGAAGCTTCGTAGGCAACCAGGTGGCGCTGTCATCGGTCTACATCGGCGCGGCCCGGGCGGTGTACGACTTCGCGATGGGCCATCTCACCGGAACCACCTACCACGGCACCGACGAGCCCATCGCCGGGGGCGACCTGTACCGTCAGCTCATCGGCATGATGCGAGCCCATCTCGACACCGCCTGCATCTGGGCCCGGCGCCAGATCCGGCTGGAGACCGCCGAGCCCGAACTGATCCCGAAGAGCGACGTGGTGGCCAACTGGCGCATCGCCAAGGGAGAGATCGCCGAGAACTGCTTCCAGGTGGCCGTGCATGCGCTCAAGGCGTGCGGCACGTCCAACACCGGGATGTCCGGGGCAGTGTCCCGAGGGTTCCGCGACCTGTCGATGGGACTGATACAGGGCTTCCCGCCCGAGCGGGGCCGCCTCGAGGCCGCCTCCTATCTGGTGTTCGGCGCCGAGGGCGACCAGTTCGGCACGGCGGGAGGCAAGCGGTGAACCGGCTCTCGTCCCGCCCGTGGTTCTTCGGCGGGATGGGCGCCTTCCTGTACCTCACCGGCATGAACGACGAGGTGCTCCACCACATCGGCGCCCGGTGGCTGGACCTGGGGCGATGGGGGCAGACCGCGGCCGTGCTGGCCGCCCTCGCACTGGCTGCCTACTTCATCCAGGGCGCGCTCGCCCGACGCCGCGCCGCCTACCGCTCGGCCGTGCGGGCCGCGGAGGCGACCCGCCGCGAGTCCCAGCATCCCGCGGCCCCGCCGACCGACCCCGCAATGAAAGGGCTCCGATGATCGATCCCGCCCACCGTCGCTGCCAACCATCTCACCCGGCTGCCCCACGGAACGCCGGCCACCGCTGGCCGGCCCGACCGCGCCGGCCGATGCGCCCGCGAACGACGCTCCGATGGACGACGCGCCTGCGGACGACGCGCCGATGGGCGATGCGCCGATGGGCGATGCGGCTGCGGACGACGCGGCTGCGGACGACGCGCCCGCGAACGACGCACCGGTGGGCGATGTACCCGCGGACGATCGGTCTGCTGGTGGCGGCTGCCAGCGTGATCGCCGCCTGCTCCGAGCCGGTCGAGGTGGGCTCGGCCGACCCGTCCGGCGGGACGCAGGCAGAAGCCCCCGACCCGGGCGCGGCCTCCGGCGGAGACCCAGCGGAGGCCCAGGCCGGGGACCGGCCGGCAGAGCCCCAGGCTCCCGGAGAGGCCACCGGCGGCGACCCGGCAGAGGGCCGGGCCCCGGAGGAAGCCTCCGACGACGGGCCGGCCGAGGCGAGCCGGGGTCCGGTGCCGGCGGGGCCCGACACGCCCGGCGTCACCGACGACAAGGTGACGCTCTCCATCATCATCACCGACACCTCGATGGTGGCCCAGGCGTTCGGATGGGAGGTGCCCGACGAGGGCGACCGAGAGGCCCAGGTCGAGGCGCTGGTCGACCACTTCAACGCGGCGGGCGGCTTCGCCGGCCGCCAGATAGAGGCCAAGGTCACCGTGTTCAACGCCATCACCGACGGCCCCGTGGCCGAGGAGGCCCTCTGCAACAAGATCACCCAGGACGACCAGGCCTTCGCGGTGGTGCTGACGGGGCAGTTCCAGGAGAACGCCCGGCCCTGCTACCGCAACGCCAACACGCTGATGTTCGACGCCACGCTGTACCCGGTGGACAACGCCGGCTTCGAGGAGCTGGCCCCCTACTACTGGTCGCCGCTGCTGCCCTCCTATGACGACCTGGTGGGCGGCCTGGCCGACGCGCTCATCGAGGAGGGCTGGTTCGAGGGCGGCACGCTCGGCGTGATCGCCATCGACTCCGGGCTGAGCGAGCGGGTCTACACCCGGCAGTTCCTCCCACGGCTGGAGGCGGCCGGCGTGGAGGTGGCCTCCTACAACACCGTCGACCCCACCGACAGCACGTCGCTGAACAACGACCAACTCCAGGCCGTCATCAACTTCCGCGAGGCGGGGGTGGACAAGGTGGTGGCCATCGGCGGGTCCCGGCTCGTGTCGTTCTTCATCGACATCAGCCGCACCCAGAACTTCGCGCCCGAGTACGCCCTGACCAGCTACGACGCCCCCGACTTCAACGCCTACAACTACCCCCAGATGATGGCCGGGGCCAGCGGCATCAGCGTGCTCCCCGGCTACGACATCGACGACGACCAGCTCGCCTTCCCGGCGTCGGCGGCCGAGCAGGAGTGCGCCGACATCTTCACCGCGGCCGGGCTGGAGTTCACCGTGCGGACCAACATCCGCACCGGGCTGCTGTTCTGCGACGTGTTCCGCCTGCTGCGGGACGCCTCTGCGCACCTCGCCGAGGTGAGCGCGGCGGGGGTCACCGAGGCGGTCTGGCAGCTGGGCGACAGCTTCGAGGCGGCCTCGGTGTACGGAGTGGAGTTCACCGAGGGCAGCTACGCCGGCGGGGACCGGTACCGGCGCTTCAGGTTCGACCCCGGCTGCGAGTGCATGGTGCTGGCCGGCGACCCTGCGGACTTCGACGAGTGAACGGCTGATCCACACCACGATGAGTCGCGGGGCGGAGGCGCGCGAGCGACGGGGAGTTCCGGGCAACCCCCGGCTGCTGGTCGCCGTCGCCGGCCAGGGAGCTGCCCTGGCCTCGGCGCTGCCGGTGCTGCTGTTCCGCCGGGAGGAGATCGCCGAGCGTCTCGGCGTGCTCGGCGCGGTGGTGGGCGAGGCCGCCCTGCTCGGCGCGGCCGCGGTCGTGGCCGCGCTGGTCGTGCCCCGGCTGCGCAGCGTGCTGCCGGCCGGGATCCTGCTGGCCCTGGCCGGGCTGCTGGCTTCGGCCGGGCTCGCCGTGATGGCCCGCACGACGGACATCGCGGTGTTCACCGCGGGCGGGCTCATGCTGGCCGCGGGCGCGGCGCCCGGGTTGGTGCTCCACCGCATCCTGCTGGCCACCGACGCCCGCCAGGCCGACCGGTTCCGCACGCTGTCGTGGTATTGGGCCGCGGTGGCCGCCGGCGCCTGCTGGCCGCTGGTGGCCCGCGTGCTCGCTCCGGTGGCCTACAGCACCGTGCTGTGGGCCTCCGCCGCGCTGGCGCTGGTGAGCGGGGTGCTCATCGCTCGACACGCCCTGGCCCACGACAACGACCTCGAGGTGCAGCCCACCGTTGCTCGGGCCGATGTGCCGTGGGCCCGCCGGTCATACGGCGCCGCTCTGGCGGTGGGCGCGATCGCCGTCGGCGGCGCCGACGCGGCCCAGTCGCTGCTGCTGGGCGAATGGCAGCGCAGCGAGATCCAGAACGCGGCGGTGCTGGCGGCCGGGGCCGGGGCGGCCGCCCTCATCAGCGCCTTCGGTCCCTGGTATCACCGGCTTCACCGGCTCGCCGGCGGCCGCCGGGCCGACGCGGTCGGAACCCAGCTGCTGGTGGCGGGCGCGCTGGTGCTGCTGGGGGCGGTGTCGTTCACCTACATCGGGCTGGTGGCGTGCTGGTTCGTGGCCGGCGGCGCGATCAGCCTGGCCCTGGCCGGGCTGGACGCCGCGGTGTACGCGGGTGTCGCTCCCGAGCTGCGACGGGCGGTGGCCGCCCGCCAAGTGGTGTGGGCCGGTGCGGGCGCGCTGGCCGCGGCCTCGTTCAACGCCTGGATCGCCGGGGGGTGGTCGGACCAGTGGAAGATCGGAGTGCTGGGCCTGCCCCTGGTGGCGGTGGGATGGGCGGTGCGCCGGTTCGCGGCCCCGGCACGCGACGCCGAGACCGTCATGGCCGTGTCCAGGGCCACCACCGTTCCCCGCCGGGTCTACCCCGCCGGGTCCGGGCCGCCGCTGCTGTCGGTGGAGCAGCTGTCGGTGTCCTACGGATCGGTGCAGGTGCTGTTCGGGGTGGACCTCCAGGTGCAGGAGGGCGCGGTCGTCGCGCTGATGGGAACCAACGGCGCCGGCAAGACAACGCTGCTGCGGGCCGTGTCGGGCCTCGAGCCGACCATCGGGGGGCGCGTCGTCTACGCGGGGCTCGACATCACCAAGACCCGGCCCACCTGGAGGGTGGGCATGGGGCTGCACCAGGTCGTCGAGGCGGGCGCGGTGGTCGGCCCTCTGACCGTGGCCGAGAACCTGACGCTGTTCGGCCACGGCCTCGACCGGGCCCAGCGGGCCGACAGCATCGCGGAGGCGTACGTGCTGTTCCCCCGCCTGGCCGAGCGGTCGCGCCAGCGGGCGGCCACCCTGTCGGGCGGCGAGAAGCAGATGCTGGGGCTGGCCAAGGCGGTCGTCACCCCTCCCCGCCTCCTGCTGATCGACGAGTTCTCGCTGGGCTTGGCGCCGACCGTCATCGAGGAGGTGCTGCCGGTGATCCGCCGCATAGCGGAGCGGGGCGCGGCCGTGCTGCTGGTCGAGCAGTCGGTGAACGTCGCCCTGTCGGTGTCGGACCACGCCTACGTGATGGAGAAGGGCGAGATCGGCTACTCCGGCCCCGCCGCGGAGCTGCGGGCTCGGCCCGACCTGCTGCGGGCCGCCTACCTCGAGGGCCTGGCCCACGCCCTGCACATCGACCAGGGAACCGCTTAGGGCCGAGATGGGCGGATTCGACGTCTCCGGTCCCCTGCTGCTGCTGGGCTCTATCTTCGGGATCGGCTACGCGCTGCTGGGCATCGGCCTGGTGCTGGCCTACCGCTCCAGCGGCTTCATCAACTTCGCCCACGGCGCCACCGGCCTGCTGGCCGCGTCGGCGATGTCGGTGGTGGTCGACGACTACGGCGTGCCCTACTGGCTGGGCTTCGCCGGCGCGCTGGCCGCGGCCGGCCTGCTCGCGGCCGGCATAGAGGCCCTGCTGGCCGGCAAGCTGGCCGGTGCCCCCAAGGTGCTGTCGATGGTGGCCACGCTGGGCGCCGGCCAGGCGCTGCTGCTGCTGGCGCTGTCGTTCGCCGGGGGCGGCCTCGGCGGCGGGAGCTTCCCCCAGCCGCCGGGGTTCCCCCAGTTCGAGCTGACCGTCTTCGTGTCGCCGTCGGCGACCGCCCTGCTGTGGCTGTCGCCGGTCGCGGTCGGCGGGCTGTACCTGTTCCTCCAGCGCAGCAAGTACGGTCTGGCCGTGCGGGGCGCGGCCGCCAATCCCGACGCGGCCACCCTGTCCGGTGTCGATCCCCGGCACATGGCCGCGCTGTCGTGGGCTCTGGCCGGGGCTCTGTCGGCCTTCGCGGCCATGCTCATCCTCCCCAACCAGTCGACGGTCACCCCCGACGCCCTCGGCCCCGACTTCATCGTGCGCGGCCTGGCGGTGGCCGCCCTGGCCCGGTTCTCCAACTTCCCGGTGGCCCTCGCCGCCGGCCTGGGGATCGGCATCGTCGAGCAGGTCCTGGCTTCCAATCCCGACTCCACCGGCTGGTTCGAGGCAGCCCTGTTCCTGCTCATCGGAGCGGGTGTGGCCCTGCGGGTGCGCCCGGGCCGGGACCAGACCGAGCCCTGGGCCGGCCTGGCCCCGAGCCGCCGGCTGCCCGACGCCTACCGGGACGTGTGGCTGATCCAGCACCTGGGCTGGGTGCTGGGGGGCGTCGGCGCGGTGGCGGCCGCGCTGGCCTCGGTGTGGATCAGCAACCGGTCCGCCTTCCTGCTGTCCACGGTGATCGCATTCGCCGTCATCGGGATCTCCGTCAGCTTCCTGACCGGCCTCGCCGGGCAGCTCTCGCTGGGGCAGGTGGCCTTCGCGGCCATCGGCGCGGTGGTGGGTGTGCGGGTGGCCACCGAGACCGGCAGCCTGACGCTGGGACTGCTGTGCGGCGGCGCCACCGGCGCGGCCGCGTCGGCCGCGGTGGGGCTGCCGGCGCTGCGGATGCAGGGCCTGCTGCTGGCCGTGGCCACCCTGGCCTTCGCACTGGCCACGTTCAGCTGGCTGCTCCGTCAGGACTGGGCCTTCGGTGCCGGCTTGTCGTCGCGCCCGGTGAGCGTGCTCGGCCTCGAGGTGACCAACTCGCGGGGCTTCTACTACGTGGCCCTGGCGGTGTTCGCGGTGGTGCTGGCCGTCGCGGCGACGCTGCGCCGGTCGTCGTTCGGGCGCACGCTGGTGGCGGTGCGCGACAACGAGGCCGCGTCCCGGGTCCTCCAGATCGCCCCGTGGCGCCGGCTGGTGACCGCCTACGCCTTCGCCGGATTCGTGGCGGGCGCGGGAGGCGTGGTGCTGGCCATGAACAACACCTTCGTCACCCGCAGCATCTTCACCCCCAGCGACAGCATCAACGTGGTCGCCATCGCGGTGATCGGCGGGCTCTCGGAGCTGACCGGCCCGCTGCTGGGCGCCGCCTACCTGATCGGCATCCGCGAGTTCTTCGATCTCGAGCTGTCGGCGCTGGCCGGGCTGAACGCGGCGTGGCTGATCCTGATCCTGGAACAGCCCCGGGGTATGCACGGCCTGCTGGACGGCACCCGGCGCAACCTGATCGACGTGATCGCCCGGCTGCACGGCATAGATCCGGACACCGCCGAGGCCGCGGCCTCCGAAGCGTCACCGCCCGAAGCCGCGGCCCCCGAAGCCGCTACGCCCGAAGCCCCGCGGCCCGAAGGTACGGCCGCCGCGGGCCGCTCCGCCGGAGTTGGTGGACCGGTGCTGGAGGTGCGCGGCCTGGCCAGGCGATTCGGCGACTTGAAGGCGGTGGACGATGTGTCGTTCAGCGTCGAGGCCGGCGAGACGCTGGGTCTGATCGGTCCCAACGGCGCCGGCAAGACGACGGTGTTCGAGTTGATCAGCGGCTATCTGCGCCCTCAGGGGGGCTCGGTGAGGTTCAACGGCGCCGACATCACCGGGCTGTCGCCGGAGGCTCGCAGCCGCCTCGGTCTGGTCCGCTCGTTCCAGAACGCCTCGCTGTTCCCGACCATGACACCCCGCGAGATCGTCTTTCTGGCCTGCCAGTCGGCGGCCAGCCGGGGCTTCGTGCTGGGCGGGTCGCGAGTCGAGCGCGGCATCGAGGACCGCGCCGACGAGGCCCTGGCCGCGTTCGGGCTGCGCGGGGTGGGCGATCAGCCCGTCAGCCTGCTGTCGACCGGCACCCGGCGACTGGTCGAGCTGGCCGCCAACGTGGCGCTCCGCCCCCGGCTGCTGCTTCTGGACGAGCCGTCGGCCGGGATCGCCCAGGCCGAGACCGAGGCGCTGGGCGCGGTTATCAGCCAGATCCGGGACGCCCACCAGATCACGCTGGTGGTGATCGAGCACGACATGCCGCTGCTGTCGTCGATCTGTGACCGCATGATCGCCCTGGAGGTGGGCCGGGTGATCGCCGAGGGCGAGCCCGCCGCGGTCCAGACCGACCCCGCGGTTGTGCGCAGCTATCTCGGCGGCGGCCCGGTCCCGGCCGGCGGCTGAGGCCGACGGTCGACTCTGACCCGGCCGCCGGCTCAAGCCTGGAGCGCGGACCAACGCCCGGTCACCGGCTGAGGCCGATGGTCGACTCCGACCCGGCCGCCGGCTGACGCCCGGTCACGCCGTGTCGAGGTGGCTGAAGAGGTCGCGTGTGCGGAACGGGGCGGCCATGAACCGGGCGAAGGCCTTGCGGCGGGTCAGCCACACCACCCTGGCCCCCGACTTGTCGGCGGCCAGCATGTGGTCGACCAGCCACGGCGTGACGGTGTGGACCTCGTCGGCCAGGACGTTGAAGATCCTCTTGGCCTTCTCGAACTCCTCGGAGGTCACGTCGTAGTCGCCGGTCAGCAGGTCGGTGACCACGATGCCGGGCGACACGGTGCACACCTGAACCGGCGTGCCGGCGGTGTCCTTGAGCAGAGCGCGCTGCAAGTAACGCACCGCCCGCTTGGTGGCGCCGTACGCAGCCATGCCGGGCTGGGTGGCGCCGTCGGATCCGAATCCCTCGGTGTTCCACACTTGTCCATGGCCCTGCCGCAGCATGTTGGCGATGGCGGTCTTGCTGGCCAGCAGCGCCCCGGTGAGGTTGGTGTCGACCAGCGTGGCGAGATCCCGGTCGGGCTGCTCCCACAGCGGCCCGCGCTCGATGCTCATGCCCGCATTGTTGACCCACACGTCGACGCCGCCGAAGGCTTCGG
The DNA here is from genome assembly GCA_026710865.1 of Acidimicrobiaceae bacterium. Lineage (GTDB taxonomy): Bacteria > Actinomycetota > Acidimicrobiia > Acidimicrobiales > Aldehydirespiratoraceae > Aldehydirespirator. Next base: position 25,687 of record JAPOQG010000071.1, on the reverse strand, counting down.
CCGCGCCGTCCCACAGCGCCTGGAGCTGGCCGGACTCGGTGATGTCGCAGGCCGCGCCGCAGACTCTCGACTCTCCGTAGTACCGGCCCAGCTCGGCCACCACCGCCTCGACCTGGGCGGCCGAGCGCCCGCTGATCGCCACCCGGCACCGCCGCTTGAGGAACTCCCGGGCCAGACCGTTGCCGATGCCCCTCGTGCTCCCGGTGACGACGATCCTCTGGCCTCTATTGGTGTCCATGCGCGCTCCTTTGAGCCGTCGATTGTGACCGGTCGATCACCGCCGCCTCGAGCGGCGCATCCACAGTGTCCACGTGCGCTCCCTTGAGCCGTCGATTGTCGCCAGCACGCCGCGCTCAACGCCGTTCCCAGTGCGCGACCAGATCGTGCTCGACCAGCTGTTCCAGGCCCGCGCCGGCCAGCTGCTCGAGGCCGGCAGCCACGAAGGCGGCGATCAGGTCCCCGATCAGCTCCCGGGCGGAGGGGTCGGCTTCGGTTGGATCGGGCTCGAGGAATGCGCGGCCGCTGGTGGTGTCCACCGGATGGCAGACGGCGAAATGGCCGGCGCCGGCCAGCTCGACCAGCCACGAGTCCCCCCGACTCCGGCCGATGGCCTCCTCGAATGTTCGGCGGACGGGGTCGTGGACGCCGCCGCCGTGGCGGTAGCGGTCGCGGCTGGCTGCGATCACCCCGTCGCTCGCGCCACAGAGCAGCATGACCGGCACCTCGGCCGGGACGGGAACGACGGCGGCCTCGCCGTGTCCCAGCGCAGTCGCGGCCATGGTGTGGGCGCCGTAGGCGAAGACGGCCCGCAGGCCCGGCACCCACTTCGGATCGCTGGCGTGCAGCGCGGCGGTGCCCCCCGCCGAATGGCCTCCCATCACCACCCGACCGAAGTCCAGGCGTCCCGAGACCGGGGAGTCGTCGGCATCCGAGACGCGGGCCAGGCGCTCGAGCAGCGGTCCGAGCGCGGTCGCCACCGGCCGGGAGCCGATGGATTCCGGGGCCAGGGCGGCCAGGTCCAGACCGGGGGTGATGCCCCGGCCCGCGGGACCCAGCGATCCGATGGCCGCGTAGGTCACGACGCACACACCGCAGGGCACCAACCGGCGGGCCAGCCAGCGGTAGCCGTCGGGGGCCACGTTGATGCCGGGCATCACGATCACCAGTGGCCACAGCCCGCCCGCCGCCGCGGGAACCTGCCCGCTCAGGCGGGCCTCCTCTAGCCGGAGCCGGTCGCCGGGGTAGTACAGCGTGGCCAGCGCAGGGTCGCCGCCGGCGTCGAAGGAGAAGTGCCAGCCTCGAACGATCATCGGGTCTGCCCGGCCGTCAATGTCAGCCACGGCGGTTCCGCTGAGAGGAACGCGGTTTCACAACTCGATACTACGTTCTACCATTCGGGTCATGAGCAACCAAAAGAACTACGGCGAGCCCTCGCCCCGGCCGTACCAGTGCTTCATGGGCCGCTGGGAGGGGCTGTGCAAGAGCTTCAGCCCCGAAGGCGACTTCCTGGAGTCCAGCGCGGTCCACATGGACGTCTACTGGCTCGACGACCGGACCTGGCATCTCCACGAGCACTTCGAGAACCTCTACGGCGTCGGCGAGACGGTGTACGACACCCCGATCCGGGTCGACGGCAGGCAGTGCTTCGCCGAGAGCGACCAGTTGAGCCTCGAGGGCGCCGAGCTGACCCCCTACAACTACGTGTTCACCATCGACAGCCGGGTGAGCAACACCATCGTCTACAACAACCACTACTTCCTGGATCCCGACACGAGGCGCATCATCACCCACAAGGTGCGCGACGGCAAGACCAACCTGTTCCAGATCCAGGACTTCGCCCGGGTGCAGCGGCCATGATCGTGCAGCCGCCCGCCGGCGGGGCCGCCGACGCCCCCCACTTCGTGATCGCCATGCACCAGCACACCGCCTTCGCGGGCTCGCTGGCGGCCGACTTCGGCAACGACACCTTCGCCGGCCTCGAGCCGGCCGAGCCCATGCAGTACATCGTCGACCACCACGACGCGGGCTGGGCCGGCCTCGACGCCTCCGCCCCCCAGAATCCGGCCACAGGGCTCCCCTACAACCTGACGGCCACGCCGCTGGCCCAGATCGTGGCCACCTCGGCCGCGTCGCCGCAGTTCAACGAGACCCACCATCCCTTCAGCGGCGTCATCTCGTCGATGCACACATACGGGCTGTACTGCGGCCGCTACGGGCTCAGCGACAAGATCTTCCTGGACCTGATCGGAGACGACATGCGCCCCGAGGTGGACGCCATGCTCGAGGCCGAGGAGAGCCGCCAGCACCGGCTCAAGCAGCACTTGGCCTCCGACTGCTCCGGCCTCGCCGACGAGGATGTGATCTTCAACGCCTACAAGCAGCTCCAGTTCTTCGACACGCTGTCGCTGTACTTCCACATGACGCCGCAGGGCGAGCGGGGCGCCGCGGAGTTCCACAACGTGCCGCGGGCGGTCGGCGACGACGTGACCATCTCGGTGACCGAGCGTTCCGGCGCGGTGTACGAGGTCGATCCGTACCCGTTCTCGGCGGACGGGCTGGAGGTGGCCACCGAGGGCCGGTACCTGGCCCCCCAGCCGCCGGACACCGACCTCGCCCCGGTGCTGGCGGCCACGCCGGTGGACACCCAGACGGTTCACCTGATCCGAGCGTGAGCGGAGCCGCCCTCTCTCAGGATGGGGTCGGGGAGCCGGTCCCCGGGGGGCTGTCCCCAGTGCGGGCGTGAGCGGAGGCTCCTTCTCCCAGGGGCTCGGCGAGTGGGTCGGATCGGCCGAGGTCTACGACGGCGCCGGCCGCTTCGCCGGCATGGGCCGCGACACCCGCACGGTGCGGGCCGACGATCGCGCCGGCCGGGTCACGGTGGATGTGAGCTTCGAGGGACCGTTCTCGCTTGCGGGCGCCTACACCATCGCCGACCACGGCAAACACCGCACCTACGAGGGACCCCTCAACCTCGGCCTTGCCGAGGTCCTGGGCGACGGCCTGGTGGCCACCCACAACTACTGGCCGAGCCTGGGCCTCTCCCAGCGGCTCTTCCTGATGGTCCTGCCGGGCGGCAACCACCAACTGTCGCTGGCGCTGCTCAGCCGGGGCGAACAGCTCCGCTGGACGGTCGTCGGCGAGTACCGGCGCCAACTCCGGACCTCCCAGTCCCCCGCGACTCCGGCGCCCCCGCCGCTGGAGAGGGAGCCGATCGACCCGCATGGCGGCTCCCGGACACTCCGCCGCTCAAGATCCCAGCACCCGCCTCCGGGGACGGAGACGAGAGACCCCGCAGCGGCGAGCAGAGACCCGTCATCGGGCCGGGGGCAACTACTGCTCCTTCGGCCCGGCCGATGGTCGGGCCGGCTGCACCGCCTCGACGGAGACCTTGAGCCCTCCGGGACCGTCGACTGCTCCGAGACGTTGACTCCCGCAGCCTCCGGACCGGCCACGGCAGGCGGCGAGGCCATGAAGGTCCGCCTGTGCGGGCTCGGGTTCGCTTCGGACGCGTCCTTCACGCTGGAGTCGGACGGCTCGGCGGCGTGGACCGGCACCGGCGACAACGCCGGCAGCGCCGCCCTCTCCGGCGACGTGGCCGGCAGCGCGGCTCTCAGCGGGGGCCGGGGCCTGAGCGGGCACTTCCACCACGACACCGCCGGATGCCGGGTGTGGCGCCGAGAGGTCGCTTCGCTGGACGGCTCGACCAAGGCCGTCCTGCACATCTGGTACCGGGGCGAACAGCGGCTGGGAGCGGTGTACGGCACGATGGGCTTCGACCCGGCATGACCTCACCAAGACGGAGCCTCAAACCCGATACCGCGACGAGCAGCGACTGGAGCCGGTGTACGGCACCCTGGCCTTCGACCCGGCATGACCGTCGCTGACGGCTCGCCCGGCGGCGACCGGTTCGACGGCGCCTGGCTGGTGACCGAGCACGTCTATGACCCCGACGGCGCCTACCGGGGCCCGGTGATCCAGCGCCGCCGCGTCGAGCCGGCGGGCGAGGGCCGGTTCCGGGTCGTCCAGCATTGCGAGCCGTCGCCGGAGCTCGACGGCCACCCCATGGCCGACTTCGCCGGTGACTGGGGCTTCGACATGGAAATCGACGGTGCCCAGCGCCGCTACCTCGGCCCCGATGTGGTGGGAGCCGGCACCGAGTGGAGCCCCGGGGCCATGACCGGCCGGGGCGCATGGCCCCGGTTCGGCTACGAGTTCGAGTCCTACAGCGTGCTGGTCGCCCCCGACCGCCAGCTCACCGGCGGGTTCTTCTCGCTCGCAGGCCGCTCGGTAGCCGACATCGTCGGGGTGGCCGTCCCGGAGTCGGCCGGGGTCGAGCCCCGCCTCGATCTGTCGGCGCCGGTTCCCGAGGTGGAGGGCAGCTGGCCCCGGCGCCGCAGTGTCGGGCCTCTGCTGGTGGCCGCCGATCAGCCGTCTGCGCTGCACCGCCGTCGACTGCTGGCCATGCGCGACCCGATAGGCGCCTCGGGGTTCTCGCTCATCGAGGACGCCGACGCAGCAGGTCGCTCGGTGTCGGTCGCGGTGGGCTGACCGGCCGGATCCGCACCCCCGTAGGAGCAGCCGCCGGAGCGTGACATCGCCCGTCTCGGGGAATTGGCAGCGTTCTGCACGCCATGCGGACATAGTGCTGCCAGTTCAAGGGCCGATGCCCGCCAGGACGCTCTCAGGCGTCGGGCGACCAGGTGAGGGCGCCGAACACGATGTCGGTCATGCGGTCGCCGCTGTACAGCTTCCAGGCCGCCGCCAGGGTGTGGTCGCGGTCGATGATGAACTCCCGGCCCTTGACCTTGAAGGCCTCGCTGGCGTGGTGCTGGCTGGTGTACAGGGCCCGGCCGTAGGCCAGGGCGTTGCCCCACAGGTCGGGGCCGTCGTAGGTGTGGCGGTTGCCGTTGGACCGGGTGCGCACATAGGTGAACGACCGGTCGATCGCGCCGGACATCTCCCACTGCTGGGTGGCCCGCACCAGGTCGATGGGATCGTGGCGGATGCGGACATCGACGCTGCCCCGATGCTGCTGGTCGGCCCCGAACACCTCGCAGGGGCCGGCCCACTGGCCGCCTCTGCGGTCGGGCAGGGTGTGGGGCCAGGCGGCCATCTCCTGCTCGGCCTCCAGGTGGGCGTCGATGCGGTTCTTGGTCTCGGGGTTGGTGTCGTAGTCGTGGGCGTTGAGGTACACGCCGTTGAACACCGAGAAGATGGTGGGACCCTCGTACAGCAGCGACGAGTACACCTGGGTCGTCCCGTCGGCCAGGATCTGGTTCATGGTGTTGAGGTCGGCCCGCCAGCCCGGCGCGTAGTAGTGCGAGTCCACCAGCGAGCCGTAGGGGTGGCCGGCGCCGTAGAAGTCGGGGCCCTGGTAGATCCGGTTGTCGCCCTGGTCGTCCACCCCGAACTCGAAGTCCTTGATCTCGAAACGGTTGCGCAGCGGGCCGGTGTTCATGAAGTTGCACTGCATCCAGTAGGTGACCTTGCCGTCGGCGAAGACGCTGGCCCGGCTGACCTTGTTGAACCCGGTGTGGCATCCGTCGGCGTCGAACACCGACGGCAGGCCGTACCACTCCCCGGTGATGCGCTGCTGCCATTCTGAGGCTCGGGTGTCGGTCATGTCTGCTGCCTCGGAGGCTCGGGTGTCGGTCATGTCTGCTGCCTCTCGGAGGCCTGGGACTCGGTCATGTCGGCTGCCATTCTGAGGCTCGGGTGTCGGTCATGGTGTTCTCCCTCACGGAACCGGCGACGGCGCGGCGGCTAGCGGGCTGCGGTCTTGAGGCTGTGGCGGATCCCGGCGCTCGCGTCCGGGCCGAGCAGTCGGTCCACCTGGGCCCACACCGGGTCTACATCGGGATTGAACAGGGCATCGCGGTGGCCAGCGTCCCGCTCGGCGAGCTGCTCGGCGGTGACGCCGACGAGCACGCCGTCGGGCAGGCCGTTCACCACCAGTTCGAGCCAGTGGTCGCGGTAGGCGGCGACAGTGCCGAACACTGCCCGGAAGCCGTCCTCGTCGGCCCGGTGGGCCAGCATCCACGCCGACATGAGCTGCCACTGCCGCCGCGACAGGTGCGCGGGCGTCAATCCCTCGATCTGCTCGGCCTGGGCGTGAGCCTCATCGAGGGGTGCGTAGCAGTGGTCTATGTAGGCGAGGTTGGCCCCGGGGTCGACTCTGGGGATCAGGTCCAGGTGGAAGGCGTAGTGGGGCCCGGCCAGCACCGAGTCGACCGTGAAGTGGGGCACCGCGCTCTCCGGCGGTGTGAACGCGAAGCACATGTGGCTGTCGAGCCCGAAGGCCTCGACGGTCATGGCCACATACACCAGGGCGGCCACCCCGTCGCGGGCCAGCACCCGGTGCACGCCGACCGGCGATCCGTCGATGGCCGAGGTCAGCGGCGCGGACTCGGTCTCCTCGAGCTCCAGCCGGGCGGTGATGGCCTCCACCGTGCCCAGGCACAACTCAGCCGACAGGCTCACTCTTCGGCTCCCACGGCAGCGTGCCCGGCGCTCGCGCCCCGGCCCCGCGTCGAAATTGATGGCGATAGTGGGCCTCTAGGGGCGGAATCGTCATCAATTTCGGCGGGGGCGACACAGCACCCGCGGCTAGGGCTCATGCGTCGGCCCCGGCGGCGTCCGCGCCGACTGTGGGGAACACCCAGGCGCCGGCCATTTCGGGCTCGGCGGCCCGGGCCGGCGACGGGATCACCGACGCGGCCCGCCTGGACTCCTCGTCGGTGGGGACGGCCAGTCCCAAGCCCTTGTCGAGCTGCTCCTGCCGCCAGCGCCGGTACGCCAGCTGGATGGAGTCGGACTTGACGTGGAGCTCGGCCGACAGGTCGAAGGGCAGCAGCTCGGGCCGCTGACCCTCCACGGTCGGCTGGTCCTCCCGGAAGATCTTGAGGGTGCGCTTGTGGGAGTCCTTGTCGGCCCAGCCGCCGGTGAAGAACGAGCGCATCATGCAGAACTTCGACACGGTGGTGTGCTCGTCGAGGGGCACCGCCGCGGTGAACAGGCGCATGTCCCCCATCGGCAGGCGCACGATCAGCAGCGACATGTTGGGCGGATAGAAGCCGGTGGAGGTGCGCACCGGCGGGCGCTCCTTCCTGGCGATGAGCCGCCATATCCCCGACGGCAGCGGCGGCTTGAGGTCGACGCTGGCGCTCACCGACACCAAATGGCCGTTGTCGCGCGTCTCCTCGAGGTCGAAGTCCTGGATCTCCGGCTCGTCGCGGTTGCCGAACGACCCGGCGTGCACGAACGGGGTGTGGGCGATGTCGATGGCGTTCTCCAGCACCCGGTCGTAGTTGGCCTGCCAGGTGAACTCGCCCTGCACGGCCCGGAACCCCTCGGCCCGGGCCTCGGTGTGCGTCTCCATGCCGTACAGCTCAGGCAGCGGCGGGCGTTGCCCGGCGGGCAGGTCGCCCAGGAACACCCAAACGAAGCCGTAGCGCTCCACGCAGGGGTAGGTGTCGATGCGGGCCTTCTTGGGGATGGGCAGGCCGGAGCGGTTGGCCGGGATCTCCACGCACGCCCCGCCGGTGTCGTAGCGCCAGCCGTGGTACGGGCACCGCACGCAGTCGCCGGCCACCTCGCCGCCCGCCAGCGACCCGCCCCGGTGCACGCACAGGTCGGACTGGGCGTTGACGGTGCCGTTGCGGCTGCGCCACAGCACCAGGTCGTGGCCGTGGACCTTCACCTGCAGGGGCCGGTCGCCGACCTGCCGGCCGAACTCGACGGCATACCAGTGGTTCTTGATGAGCATGGGGAGCCTCCCTTTGTGCTCTCAGCTCGGTCGGGGCAGCACCCGGTCGCCGCCCCACAGGGCCCGCACCAGGCGGTCGCACATCTCGGGGCCGAAGAACCGCACCCCCATCACGTTGGCCGGGTCCCGCTCGGCGATGGTGCGCCGCCGCGCCAGGTCGTCGGCGGCCAGGCGCTCGCGGCGCTCACGGGGCACGGGCTCGGCCTCGTCCACCCAGTGGAGCCACCGGTCCACCCGCCGGTGGGCCAGCTCGCGCACCTGCTCGAGCCGGGCCTCGTCGTGGGTGGTCCCCGGAGTGGTGAAGCACACCGCGGTCTCGCTGAGGGACTGGCGGATGTAGAGCGCCCGTGAGGTGAACGTCGACAGCCCCGGGTCCGCCCGCAGCTCCAGGAACTCCTCGTTGAAGGGCTCCCAGTACTTGTCGAGCGCGCCGGTGTCGAGCATGAGGTCCGAGCGGGGGTTGAAGTCGATGTAGAACCACAGGTCGGGCAGGGTGCCCCAGGCGATCCCGAGATGGGGCACGTCGATGTGGGGGCCGAGCCAGGCGGTGACGTGCATGTTGGTGAACCCCAGCGGCGGGTTGCCGATCCACGAGTGCACCAGCCAGTCGATCTCCGGGCCGGCGTAGGCCGCCAGCCGCCCCGAGGGGTGCTCGGCCTCGCCCCGGTACGACTCCAGGTCGTCGGTGCTGGGGTCGCGGGCCAGCTCGAAGCGGGACTGGAGCTTGGACATGATCTCGCCGGTGATCGACCACAGCCGGTCGAACGTGGCGGTGGCGTCGGTCGGGCCCCTCTCGTCGAAGATGTCCTGGACACCCTTCAATGTCTCGCTCATGGATTCTCCGGCGACCTTGGCGGCTAGTGTTCCGTAGACAGGAACAGCGTTTCGTTCTACCGACAGTATGGGCGAGGCCCACCAGCGTCAACCTCCCGAAGCCGGCCGCAAGGAGCCGATGCCGCCATGACCCGCACCTTTCTGTACGTTCCCGGCGACACCCCCGAGCGTTTCGACAAGGCCCTGGCCTCGGGGGCCGACGCGGTCATCTGCGATCTGGAGGACGCGGTGGCCGAGGCGGCCAAGCCCGCCGCCCGGGAGGCGGTGGCGGCCTGGTTGCGGGCCAACTCCGGCGCCCCGGCGTGGGTGCGGGTCAACAACCGTCCCGACCTCCTCGACCGCGACGCCGCAATGGTCCGGTCGCTGGTCGACGACGGCATCTGCCTGGCCGGGGTGGTCGTGCCCAAGGCCGATCCGGCCGCCTGCGCGGCCGGCTTCGGCGGCTGCGCCGTCATGGCCCTCATCGAGTCGGCGGTGGGCGTGGCCGAGATATACGAGATCGCCGCGGTTCCCGGCGTCGTGCGCCTCAGCCTCGGCGAGGCCGACCTGGCCGCCGACATGGGCATGCAGCCCTCCGCCGACGCGCTGGAGATGTGGCCGATCCGCACCCGGGTGGTGGTGGCGTCGGTGGGTCGAGGCCTGGACGCGCCGAGCGGGCCGGTGCACCTGGACCTCAACGACGACGAGGGGCTGGTCGCCACCAGCGAGTCGCTGCGCCGTCACGGCTTCGGCGGGCGGGCGGTGATCCACCCCAAGCAGGTGGCCGCGGTGAACGCGGCCTTCACGCCGTCGGAGGACGAGATCACCCAGGCCGAGGCCGTCGTGGCCGCCTTCGAGGCTGCCGCGGCCAAGGGTCGGGAGGTCGCGGTTCTCGACGGCCGATTCATCGACGCTCCCGTGCTGCGCCAGGCCCGGTCAGTGCTGGCCCGGGTGCTCGAGCGCTAGACCGGAGCGCCTGGCTGGGCCAGCACGGCGGCCGCGGCCAGGGACCGGCCCCCGACCAGGTCGGTGTCCTTGGAGACTTCCCGGTTGATGGCCCGGCCGGGATGCAGGGTCCCGACCAGCAAGCCGTCGCCGGGGGCGGCTCGCAGGCACGCCGGGGCGTTGATGGTCCCGTCGAAGGGTTGCGTGCGGCCGGGGTTCCACAGCGAGTCGGCCGGGGGGTCGAGCAGCATCGTGGCCGCCAGCGGCCCCGGCGGTGCGCACGCGGCCAGACTGACCCTGTTCTCGGCGGCCCGCTCCAGCAGGGCCAGGTCGCATTCCCAGCGGTGCTCGGGCTGCCAGCACACCGCCACCAGGCGGGCGCCGGCCACCGCGGCCAGCCGGATGGTCTCGGGGTGGCGGTGGTCGTCGCCCACGATCACGGCCATGTCGCCGAACGGCGTGCGGTGGAGGCTGATCCGGTCCCCCAGCCGGGTCACGTCCGGGTGGCGGTCACAACGGTGGATCTGGGCCTGCTCGTGGACCAGCCCGCCGGAGGTCCACACCTGGCCCACATGGCCGCCGTCGCGCTCGGCGGTAGTGACCACCAGCACCCCGGCGGGGATGCCGGGCACGGGAGTCAACTCGGGCAGCACCACCAGCAGAGCGCCTGCGTCGAAGGCCTCCCCGATCAGCTCCGAGGCCTGCAGGGCCTCGCCAGCGGGCCGTACAACCGGGTCCGGCATGGCCTCCCCGATCAGCTCCGAGGCCTGTAGGGCCTCTGAGATCAGCTCCGGGTGCTGGTGTGCTCCGGGCACGCAGGCGACCGTCACGCTGGACATCGCCGCCGGCGCCGGGGCAGCCGTGCCGGGCCTCGCCAGCGGGCCGTACACCCGGGGCCTGCGGCCGCCCAGCCGCTCCGGTCGGCTGCGCGACAGGTCGATGTCGGCCACAATCACCGCCTCTCCAGCCGACGGGGCCTTGGCCAGCACCGTGCCGTCGGGGTCGACGATCTGGCTCTCCCCCGCGCCCGCCAGGGCCTCGGCGGGAACCCCCAGCGCCGTGCTGAAGTCGGCGATCCGGTCGGCGGGCAGCAGCGAGCCGACCTTGTTGGCCGCCGCCACGAACACGCCGTTCTCCGCGGCCCGCACCGGAACGTGCAGGCTCGCCTCGTCGCGGGCGAAGGAGTTGAGGCTGTTGCACAGCAGCCGGGCGCCGCTCACCGCCAGGGCGCGGGGCGTCTCGAAGGTCACGCCGTCCATGCACGCGTAGAGCCCGACCGGCCCGAACACGGTGCCGGCCACCGTGCTGGGGCTCTGCCCCGCGCTCAGACGGGCCCGCTCGTTGCCCATGAGCATCTGCTTGTCGGCGGTCGCGATGATCTCACCGTCGGGGCCGACCAGCACGCTGGTGACCGTCACCCGGCCGCCGGCCCGGGGCACGGTCACCGCCAGGGCCGCGTAGATGCCGTGGTGGGCGGCCCGCCGGGCCAGCGCGCCCAGCCAGTCGCCGTCCAGCGGCACGGCCACCGCCCGGCAGTGGTCGGCGCTGTCGTACACCGACAGGTGGTTGCAGAACTCGGGCAGCACGACCAGCTGAGCGCCTTCGGCCGCGGCCGCGTCGAGCATCCGCACGCACACGGCCAGATTGGCGTCGACGTCGGTGCCGACCGCGAACTGCGCGGCGGCCACCCGCAGGCGGTGCAGCGCGCGCTCGCTCTCAGGCAACGGGCTGGGCGCCGAGCTTGGCCGAGAGCGCCCGGGTGGTCTCCATCACGCCGGCGGAGGCGGGACCGATCTTGTTGCGGAAGCGGTAGATCGGCCCGCACACGCTGATGACCGCCACCGGCTCGCCGTTGTGGTCGAGGATCGGGGCGGCCACGGAGCCGGCGTCGTCCTGCCGCTCGCCGAACGACAGCGCGAAGCCCTGGGTGCGGATGCCCTCCAGTTCGGATCTGAGCTCGCCGACCGACACGACGGTGGCGTCGGTCAGGGCGTCCAGCGGGTTGTCGGCCAGGTAGCGGTCGATCTCGGCGCCGGTGAGCCAGGCCAGGAACGCCTTGGACGACGCGCCGGCGTGCAGCGGGAACGACCCTCCGATGGGCACCGTCATCTTCACCTCGCGCGGCGGGGTGATCTGGTCGACGTACACCCGGCGGTCGCCGTAGCGAACCGACAGGGTGGCGGTCTCGTCGGTCTCGGCGCTGAGCCGCCGCATCTCGTCGATGGCCAGCGTCCGCACGTCGAGCTGGTCGCGGTAGGCGGCGGCCAGCTCCATCACTGCGGGCCCGAGCCCGTACCGGCGGCTGCGAGGGTCGGCGACCAGCAGGCTGCGCTCGCACAGCGAGGCCAGGATCCGGTGCACCACCGCCTTGGACACGCCGAGCTCCCGCGAGATCTCGGTGACTCCCAGCGTGCCCGACGCCCGCGAGAACAGGAACAGCACCTCCAGCGCCCTGTCGATGGCGGCCACGCTGCGGCCGGAGCCCGAGGCTTGGCCCGATCCGGCTGACGGTTCGCTCATGGGAGTGTCCATATCACTCGACTGGTTGCCATCAAGGGTGTCGATGAGGAACACTAGCCCCGTGTTCCTTTGGGAGAAACAGCGTTCCGCATGAGCGGGCCCCTGTCGGACCTGCGGGTCATCGATGCGTCCACCGTGCTGGCCGGGCCGCTGATCGGCCAGATCATGGCCGACTTCGGGGCCGACGTGCTCAAGGTCGAGCACCCCGAGCGGGGCGACAGCCTGCGCAACCACGGCCCCCACCGCGACGGCCACGGGCTGTGGTTCAAGATGGTGGGCCGCAACAAGCGCTGCGTGGGCCTGGACCTGAGCCATCCCGACGGCGCCGAGATCTTCCTTCAACTGGTGGGCAGCGCCGACGTGGTGATCGAGAACTTCCGGCCGGGCACGCTCGAGCGCTGGGGGCTGGGCTGGGAGGTCCTCTCCGAGCGGCGCCCCGGCCTGGTGCTGTGCCGGGTCACCGGCTTCGGCCAGGCCGGCCCCTATGCCCGGCGGCCGGCGTTCGGGACGCTGATCGAGGCGATGAGCGGCTTCGCCCACATGACCGGCACCGCCGACGGGCCCCCCACCCTGCCCCCGTTCGGCCTGGCCGACAGTGTCGCGGGCATCAGCGGGGTGGCCGCGGTGATGATGGCCCTGTACCACCGCCGCGCCACCGGCGAGGGCCAGGTGGTCGACCTGGCCATCCTGGAGCCGCTGGCCATGGCCCTCGGCCCCCACATCGTGGAGTGGGACCAGACCGGCCGCATTCCGACCCGCTCGGGCAACCGCTCGACCAACAACGCCCCCCGCAACACTTACCGCACCGCCGACGGCCGGTGGGTGGCCGTGTCCAGCAGCGCCGACGCGGTGGCCCGCCGCACGATGGAGCTGGTCGGCCGCGGCGACCTGGCCCGCCGGCCGTGGTTCTCGTCGGGCGCGGGCCGGGCCGCCCACGCCGATGAGATAGACGAGGCGGTGGCGTCGTGGATCGGCTCCCGCTCGCTGGCCGAGGCGGTCGAGGCCTTCACCGAGGCCGAGGTGGCGCTGGCACCGGTGTACGACGCCGCCCAGTACGTGAACGATCCCCAGGTGCAGGCCCGCGGTGCGGTCGCCGCGGTCGAGGACCCCGATCTGGGAACGATCCGGATGCAGAACATGCTCTTCGGCCTGTCGGCCACGCCAGGGGCGGTCCGCCACACCGGACGGGCACTGGGCGCCGACACCGACGAAGTGCTGGCCGAGGCCGGCGTGAGCGCCGAGCGCGTCGGTTCCCTGCGCGCCGCCGGAGTGGTGGCGTGAGCCCCGAGCCGACCACCAGGGCCGCCCGCTTGATCGAGCAGGTCGCGCGGGCCGCCGTGTACGACCTGGGCCGCCCAATGAGCAACGGGATGGCCCAGTCCCCCAACCATCCGCCGTTCCGCCACTGCCTGGACCGCCGCCACGGCGACCGGGTCAGAGCCGACGGAGGCTCGGCCGCGGCCGACCTGGTCACCACCGGCTGCCACGTCGGCACCCATGTCGACGCACTGGCCCACGTGAGCCACCAGGGCCTGCTGTTCGGCGGCGCCGACGCCGGCGAGGCCCAGTCAACAGGCCGCTTCGAGGCTCTGGGCATCGACGAGCTGGCCCCCTTCGCGGGCCGGGGCGTGCTGCTGGACATTCCCGCGGTGCTGGGTGTGGACTGCTGCGACGGCGGCCACGAGATCACCGTGGCCGAGTTGGAGGAGGCGGCCGAGCGCCAGGGCACCCCGGTGCGGCCCGGCGACGCCGTGCTGGTGCGCAGCGGATGGGGGGTCCACTTCCATGACGTCGAGCGCTACCAGGGCCTCAGCTCCGGCGTTCCCGGCGTGGGCGAGACCGGCGCACGCTGGCTGGCCGACCGGGGGGCGGTCCTGGTCGGCGCCGACACCCTGGCGTTCGAGTGCCTGGCCGCCGGGACGGGCCATGCACTCCTGCCCGCGCACCGGGTGCTGCTGGTGGAACGGGGCGTGAACATCATCGAGGCAATGGACCTCGAGGCCCTGGCCGCAGACGGGGTGCACGAGTTCGCCTTCGTGCTGGCCCATCTCAACATCGTGGGCGCCACCGGGTCGCCGGCCCGACCCCTGGCTCTGGCATGAGCGCGGGCGCGGCCGCGGCGCCGATCCTGGTCCGGCTGGCCCAGCTGGCCGGCGGCCCGGTGCCGGCGGAGATCCGGGCCGGCATCCCGGCGCGCATCGTCGACATCGTGGGGATCGCGGTGCGGGCCTGCCCGCTGGACACCTCCCGGGCCGCGACCGGGTTCGCCCTGGCGCAGGAGTCCGGCGCCCAAGCGACCGCCATCGGTGCCGGCTCCGGGATGGCGGCCGCGGAGGCCGCGTTCGTAAACGGCGTGCTGGCGCACTCCCTCGACTACGACGACACCCACCTCCCGTCGATCCTGCATCCGAGCGCCTCGGTGGTTCCGGCCTCGCTGGCGGTGGCCGAGTGGCGGACCGCGCCCGGCGCGGCCCTCGTCGACGCGGTGGCCGTCGGCCTGGAGGTGGCGGTGCGGCTGGGCATGGGTGGCTATGACCACCGGGCCCGCCAGTCGGTGTACTTCGAGCGGGGCCAGCACGCCACCTCGATCTGCGGGGCGGTGGGGTCGGCCGCGGCCGCGGCCCGCCTGCTGGGGGCCGACGCCGACCGCATCGCCGACGCCATGGGCGTCGCCTGCAGCATGGCCAGCGGGATCATCGAGGCCAACCGGGCCGGCGGGACCGTCAAGCGGCTCCACTGCGGCTGGGCGGCGAAGGCCGGGGTCACCGCGGCCCAGCTGGCGATGCGGGGCTTCACCGGGCCGCGGACCGCGGTCGAGGGCCGCTTCGGCCTGTTCCGGGCGTTCCTCGGCACAGAGGCCGACACAGATGCGGTAACCGCCGATCTGGGGCTGCGGTGGGAGGCCGAGCGCATCTTCTACAAGCCGTACCCGGCCAATCATTTCACCCACGCCGCCATCGACGCGGCCATCGGGTTGCGCCGCCGCGGCGTGGGGCCCGGCGACGTGGCGTCGGCCACTCTGGAGGTGGCCCCGCCCACGGTTCGCACCATCGGCGATCCCATCGACGCCAAACGGCAGCCGGACACGGGCTACCTCGCCCAGTTCAGCGGCCCCTACGCGGTGGCCGCCGGGCTGCTCGGCGGCAACGGCCTGGGGGTGGGTCTCGCCGACTTCAGCGACGACCTGGCCCGCGACCCCGCCCGGCGGGAGCTGATGGCGCGCATCGACGTGGCCGGAGACCCCGGCCTGATGACGATCTACCCGAGCCAGCTCCCCGCCCGCCTGACCGTCACCACCACCAGCGGCCAGACGCTGGTCGAGGAGGTGCTGGCCAACCGGGGCGGTCCCGACGACCCGCTGTCGGACGAGGACCTGGCCACCAAGTACGCCGACAACGTCGACGGCCTGGTGAGCGCGGCGACGGCCCGCTCGGTGCACGAGGCCCTGATCGGCGTGGCCGCCTCGCCCTCGGTGAAAGGCCTGCTGGACCCGCTGAGCGTCATCGGCACCGGCGGGGAGGACCGATGATCGACACCGTCATCGCCGGCGCCTCGGTGGTCCGCCCCGACCACGGCACCGTCGACGATGTCGACATCGGCATCAGCAACGGGCGCGTCAGCCACCTCGCTGCGGGTCTGGCCGCCACCTCCGATGCGGCCGAGGTGTTCGACGGCTCGGGTCTCATCGCCTTCCCCGGATCGGTGGACGCCCACACCCACATGGGGATCTACAACCCGCTGGACGTGGACGCAGCCACCGAGAGCCGGGCCGCGGCCACCGGCGGCACGACCACAGTGCTCAACTACATCCGCACCGGCCAGTACTACCTCAACCGGGGCGGGCCCTACGCCGACTTCCTCCCCGAGGCGCTGGCGCTGATGGAGGGCCGCAGCCACGTGGACTACGCCTTCCACCTGGCCCCGATGCAGGCCTCCCATATCGACGAGATCCCCGCACTGGTCGACGAGCACGGGGTGACCTCGTTCAAGATCTTCATGTTCTACGGCAGCCACGGGCTGCACGGCGCCAGCGACGACCAGGCCAGCTTCCTGATGATCCCGCCGGGCGAGCGCTACGACTTCGCCCACTTCGAGTTCGTGATGCGGGGCCTGGCCGGGGTGCGCCGCGACCGTCCCGAGCTGGCCGACGTGCTGTCGTTGTCGATGCACTGCGAGACGGCCGAGATCATGACCGCCTACACCAGGATGGTCCAGGCCGAGGGCCGGCTGTCGGGGCTGGCCGCCTACTCGGCCGGCCGGCCGCCGCACTCCGAGGGCCTGGCGGTGACGATCGCCTCGTACCTGGCCCACGAGACCGAGGTGGTCAACATCAACCTGTTGCACCTGTCGTCGGCCAAGGCCATGGACGCCGCCCTGCGGATGGACCGGTGCTTCGAGAACGTGGACTTCCGCCGGGAGGTCACCGTGGGGCACCTGCTGGCCGACATCGAGACCGCGGGCGACCCGTGGGCCAAGGTGAACCCGCCGATCCGGCCCCGCTCCGACGTGGAGGTGCTGTGGGAGCACGTGCTGGCCGGCGACGCCCACTGGGTGGTGAGCGACCACGCCTGCTGCCAGGCCGAGGCCAAGGTCTCAGCCGAGAACCCCGACGACATCTGGCTGGCCAAGAGCGGCTTCGGCGGCACCGAGTACCTGTTGAACGGCCTGTACTCCGAGGGCTCCAAGCGGGGCCTGGGTCTGGTGGAGATGGCCCGGATGCTGTCGTGGAACCCGGCCCGGCGCTTCGGGCTGGGCACCAAGGGCACCATCGGGGTCGGCTACGACGCCGACATCACGCTGCTCGACCCGTCGGCCAGCCATGTGGTGCGCGCCGGCGAGTCCGAGTCGAGCCAGGGCTACACCCCCTTCGAGGGCCACGAGCTCGACGGCAGGGTGCGTCACGTCTGGCTGCGGGGCCGGCGCATCCTGGCCGACGGCCAGGTGGTGGGAGCGCCGCACGGCCAGTACCAGCGAAGGCCCACATGAGCGCGTCCTGCGCTCCGGGGCGCGCTTCAGCGGGCCTGGGGGAATCCGCCGGCCTTGGCGACCAGGCTGGGCACCCGGTGGCCGAGCTGGGCCTCCAGCCAGGTGCTGGCCTCGATCAGCGCGTCGAGGTCGACCCCGGTGTCGAAGCCCATCTCATGCACCATGTACACCACCTCCTCGGTGGCGACGTTGCCGGTGGCCCTGGGGGCGAACGGGCAGCCGCCCACCCCGCCGAGGCTGGCGTCGAACACCCGCACGCCAACTTCGATGGCCGCCGCGATGTTGGCCAGCGCGGTGTTGCGGGTGTTGTGGAAGTGGCCCCGCAGCGCGATGTCGCCGGCCCGGCCCGCGGCGCCCTCGAACAGGGCGGCCACCTGGGTGGGCACCCCGACGCCGATGGTGTCGGCCAGGGACAGCTCGTCGGGCTGGGTCTCGGCCAGCTCGGCCACGATTCCGAGCACCCGGTCGGGGGCGACCCGTCCCTCGTAGGGGCAGCCGCACACCGCCGACACGGTCACCGAGGTGCGGATCCCGGCCGCCCGGGCCGTCTCGGAGATGGCCCGCCACCGCTGGATCGACTCGGCCACCGTGGCCCGCTGGTTGGCTTGCGAGAAGGTCTCGGTGGCGACCACCACGCCGCACACCTCGTCGGCGCCCGCTTCGAGGGCCCGCTCCACGCCCCGCTGGTTGAGCACCAGCGCGCTGTAGCTGACGCCCCCGGTGCGGGGCACTTCGGCCATGACCGCCTCGCCGTCGGCCATCTTGGGCACCGCCTTGGGGCTGACGAAGCTGGCCGCCTCGATGCGGGTGTGGCCGGCCGCGACCAGCCGCTCGATCAGCTCCACCTTCTGGGCGGTGCTGAGGTCGGCGGGGTCGGCCTGGAGGCCGTCGCGGGGGGCGACGTCCACGATCTGGACGCGCTCGGCTCCGCGGTCGCTGCCGGGGCGGGTGTGCCCGGCTTGCTGGTCGGACCCGGTCACGATGGGACCGAGGATAACGGAGAGGGGGATCATGCCCGGAGCACTGAGTGACATTCGGGTGATCGAGGTGGGCACGCTGCTGGCCGGCCCGTTCTGCGGCCAGCAGTTGGCCGACCACGGCGCCGAGGTGATCAAGGTCGAGGCGCCGACCGGCGACCCGATGCGGGCCTGGGGCCAGGAGCGAGCCGACGGCAAGTCGCTGTGGTGGCCGGTCGTGGGCCGGGGCAAGAAGTCCGTGACGATCAACCTGCGCGAGCGGGCCGGGCAGGAGTTGTTGCGCAGCCTGGCGTTGGGTGCCGACATCCTGTTGGAGAACTTCCGTCCCGGCACGTTGGAGAAGTGGGGCCTCGTGCCCGCCGAGCTCCACGCGGCGAATCCCCGGCTGATCATCACCCGGGTCTCGGGCTACGGGCAGACGGGCCCGTACGCCGCCCAGCCCGGTTTCGGCGCCATCGGCGAGGCGATCGGGGGCATCCGCTACACCACCGGCGACCCCGCGAGCATGCCCAGCCGGACCGGAATCAGCATCGGGGACACCCTCACCGCCATGTTCGCCACCATCGGCACGCTCAACGCGCTCCATGCCCGCGAGCGCACCGGCCGGGGCCAGATCGTCGACGCCGCGCTGTACGAGTCGGTGCTGGCGGTCATGGAGTCCTTGCTGACCGAGTATCACGTGGCCGGGTTCATCCGCGAGCGCACCGGATCGATCATCCCCAACATCGCTCCGGCCAACGCCTACCCCACCCGCGACGGCAAGGCCCATCTCATCTCCGGCAACCAGGACACCGTGTGGCGGCGTCTGGCCGAGGCGATGGGCCGCCCCGAGTTGGGCGACGACCCCCGCTATGCCACCCACATGGCGCGGGGCGACCGCCAACAGGAACTGGACGAGATGATCGCGGCGTGGACCGCCACCGTGGACTCCGACTGGCTGCACCGGCACCTCAACGCGCACGGCGTCCCCAACAGCCAGATGTACCGGGCGCCGGAGATGCTGGCCGACGAGCACTTCGCGGCGCGCGGGGCGATCGCCTGGGTGGACAGCGCCGACTTCGGGACGGTGCCCATGCAGAACGTCGTGCCCCGCCTGTCGGGCACCCCCGGTTCGATCAACTGGTCGGGACCCGGGCTGGGCGAGCACAATGAAGAGGTGCTCGGCGGGATTCTCGGACTGGACGCCGACGCCGTCGGGCAGCTCCGCCGAGACGGGATCGTGTTGTGACGTCGCGGGCCGCGAGGAGCGGCGGGGAGCTGGCGGACGACTACCGGCGGGCGGGGTTCAAGAACCGGCTCGGGTTCGGGTCCCGGCCGGCTCTCGTGGTGATCGACTTCTGCCGGGCGTACCTGGATCCGCAGTCGCCGCTGTACGCCGGCGTGGAGGACGCCCGGGCGTCGTGCCGGCGGGGGCTGGCCGCGGCCCGGGGGGCCGGGATCCCGGTGCTGCACACCAGGGTGGAGTTCCAGCCGGGCGGGGCCGACGGCGGGGTCTTCTTCCGCAAGGTCGGCGCGCTGGAGTGTTTCGTGCGGGGCAACCCGCTGGGCGCCTATGGCGAGGGGCTGGCACCGGCCGGCGACGAGGTCGTGGTGGTCAAGCAGTACGCGTCCGGGTTCTTCGGAACGTCGCTGGCCTCGACGCTCACCTCGATGGGCGTCGACACGCTGATCCACACCGGCGTCTCCACCAGCGGTTGCGTCCGGGCCACCGCGCTCGACGCCTGCCAGCACGGCTTCGTTCCCATCGTCGTGCGTGACGCATGCGGGGACCGGGACCCGCAGATCCACGAGTCCAACCTGTTCGACCTCGACGCCAAGTATGCGGACGTGGTGTCTGAGCAGGAGGTCCTCGACTACCTGTCGACCCTGACTGCTGGGAACTGACCGCCAACGATCCCACCCCGGCTCTCTACGTCGAGCCCGACGACAGCGAACGCGTCTGCTCGGCGGCCTGCGGGCTGGGCGGTGGGGCTCAGCTCGGGTCTTGCACTACGACTGTGTCGGTGCCGGAGCGGCCGAACACCTCGGGTGCGTAGATCTCCTCGGCCTTGGCCGGGGGAACGACGAAGGTGCCGGGGGTGGTGGCCCGCACGACGTAGCTGTACTCGTGGGTGCCGGCCCAAAGGTACGACGAGAAGGCCTCGGCACGGTCGTCGCGGAGGTTCTGGTGCTCGTACCAGCTCCACCACCACCATGAGCCGGCGCCCCCGCCGCGGCGGGCTCCGATCTCGCCGGTCACCGCCAGTGCCGGGTTGAGCGGCTCGAAGCCTGCGGGCATGGGATCGACCAGTGCCATGTTGGTGCGCCGGCTGTCGTTGACCATGGTCACGTTGACCCGCACCTGGGCCCCGGCCTGCACATGCCAGACGCCGTCGTCGTCGAGCCGCACGTCGCCGGGATCGTCGACTGCCTCGTAGCTGCGCTGCACCACGAAGCCCCGGTCCAGGGGATCCAGGTCGAGGTCGTCGGGGGCGTAGCGAAGGCCGAGGCGGTAGTAGAGGCGGCCCTCCCCGTCCTTCTCGACGACGAGGTCGGAGTCGCCTGCCGCCAGCAGTTCCGCCATCGGCACCAGCGTCAGGGCGCGGTCGGTGCTGCGCCCGGAGAACTCGTGCTGCGCGGCGTAGAGGTCGCCGAGCCACACCCGGGCGACGAAGTCGGGGTCGGTCGCCTCGAAGGCCGCGAAGTAGCGGTTCAGGGCCAGCAGGATGAACGAGTTCTCCTGGACGTTGTTCCATCGTCCCCTGATCCGGCTGGCCAGCAGCCCGGCCACGACCTTGGCGACGAGGTCCGACTCGGGCGCCATCGTGATCAGAGCATCGAGCACTATCGCGTCGGTGCGGCGGCTGGAATGCAGCAGCAGGTAGGCGTCCTCGCCGTAGTCCGTGACGAACGCGGCCGCACCGGCGGTCTCGACGACCCGGTTGTTGAGGATCCGCTCGATGCCGGCTTCGACGGCGTCGTCGCCGACCAGCGGCCAGATCCAGGCGAGCGCGTCCAGCTCCAGCTCCGTGCCCCGGCGTTCCCACAGGGCGAGGGCGGCGGGGGCGTCCCGGTCCCCGCTGAGCGACCGGACGTGGAGCGCGTAGGCCGACAGCATGTCTTTGCTTCGCTGGCTGTAGTCGGCCGGGATCCGGTCCTCGATGCTCTGCAGGTACCAGCGCCCGCTGGCCATGACCTGATCCGACACGGCGAAGCCCTCGTTCTGGGCCACTGTCAGAGCGTGCATCGCCTGGATCGACTGGTACGGGCTCGAGGGACGGTTGCGCGCCCACCACCCGAAGCCGCCGTCGCTGTTCTGGAGGGCCGACAGCTCGTCGATGTCGCGGCGCACGGCGGCGTCGAGCTCGTCGGGGCCGGCGAGACCCTCGGCCTCGAAGGCCCCAAGCACGTCGCGCAGCGCGGAGATGGCCAGGATGCGGCTGGCGTAGGCGTCGGAGCTGGCGTACCGGTACTCGGAGAGGTACAGCACGGCGTCGGTCAGGGCCTGGAGCGCGGTCGATGAGGTGTTGATCTCGAGCCCGCCGAACTGGGGAATCACGTCTCGCAGCGCGGCTATCGACTGCACGACCGCGCCCTCGTCGACCACCCCGTAGGTGGCGAACGCCTCGCTGGTGGCCGGGGTGTACACCGGCAGGGCGACGACCTGGGCGTCGGCGTGGTCGCCCGACACCGCCACCGCCGCCGCCCGGAAGCGGGCCGTGCCCGGCGACCTCGTCCGCGCCGGGAACCGGACCTCGATCCGGTCGTTGGCGGGCACCGTCACCCGCCGACCCGCCGACCCGTCCAGCTCGAGGTTGGAGGTCTGCACGACCAGATCCACCTCCATCGCGGCGCCGGTCTGGTTCTGGACGACGATCGGCAGCTCGAACTCGTCGCCGTAGTTCAGGAACCGGGGGGCCGAGGGCCGCACCTGGAGCGGCAGCTGCGCGGTGATGGCCGACTCGGCCGTGCCGAAGCGCTCGGCGCCGTCGACCGCGACCGCCATCACCCGGTAGCGGGTGAGGTTGTCGGGCAGGTCGAACTCGACCGTGGTCCGGCCCGCGGCGTCGGTGGCCGCCTCGGGGTCGAACAGGGCCAGGGCGTCGAGGTTCTCGCGGACATCGACTTGGAGTCCCGCCGGGGCGGACGTGCGGCTCCCGCCGGAATCATCCGCGGTCGCGGACTCCGCGGTCGCCTCCGCCGCGGCGACGCCGGCGTCATCGGATTCTGCGTAGTCCTCCTCGATCAGGCGCAGGAGGTCCTGGGGGCTCTCGAGCAGGATCGTGCGCCGGCCCCGCGCCGTGTCCAGGTACGCCGTCCAGGGGCGGTAGAAGACGTCGATGGGGTCGAGCAGTTCGTAGCCCGACACGGCCAGCACCGCCTCGTCCACAACGATGAGAAGCACGCTGGCGCCCTCGACGGGAGCACCGCCGGCGTCGTCGACTTGCACCGCGATGCTGGTGGCCGCGCCGGGCTTGACCACTGCCGACGCGGGCTCGGCGGTGACGTCGAGAGTCCGCAGCAACGGCGGGACTCGCAGCAGGGCCTGCCCGGACGCGTAGGCGGGACGGCGGGGCACGCCGTCCAAGCTGGTCCCGTCGTCGGCGGTTCGCTCGGTGGTGGAGACGAGCTCGACCTGCACCGCGAGCTCGGGAACATGATCGTCGGTGATCGGCACTTCGAGCACCGCGGCATAGTCAACGATCTCGAAGGTGCGCAGCTCGATGATCTGGTTGTGGGCGATCGTCAGGAGGCCGGTCGCCGACGCGAAGGGCGAGTCGACCAGGATCTCCGCGGTGTCGCCGGGGGCGTAGCTCTCGGCATCGGGAATCAGGTTGGCGGCCTCCAGGTCGATTCTGCGGCTCGGCGGGCCGCTCCTCGAGCCGGCGACCCAGCGGGTCAACTCGCTGCGGCTGGTCCGCCCCGCGTCGTCGACGACGTTGGCCGAGATGCGGTAGCGGCCTCCGATGCCGGCGGTGAACTCGCACTCGATCGGCGTCTGCTCCGAGACGGCCTCGCAGGTCTCCGCCTCCACCGGGACCTCGGCCCACTGGCCGTCGACGTACTGGTGGACGATGCGGGCCGAGGTGATCTCGAAGGATCGGCCGGGGACCGGGTTGCCGTCGATGTCGGTCACCACCGCGCCGATGTCGAGCCCGTCGCCGGCTCTCACGAAGGTGCGGTTGGAGCGGACGCCGACGTAGAGGCTGGCCGGATGGACCAGGGCGTCGGTCGCCGACGCCCACTGCTGGCGGTTCACGTCCAGCACCCGCGCCTCGGCGGTCACCGTGGTGGGGAGGTGGTCGCCGTCGCCTTCGAAGTCCATGCGCAGGTAGTGGCGGCCGCTGGAGTCGGTCCTGCCCGTGAAGGTCCTGCGCTGCGGCTCGGTCCACGGCTCGTCGAAGTAGCCGAAGTACCACCATGGACGCCACACGCCGAACGTGAAGTCGCTCCAGTTGGGCGGGGAGTACGAGCCCTGCCGGGTGGTGACCGTCCAGGTGACCTCGGCGTCGGGGAGCGGGCCGCCGGAGAAGTACATGGCGTCGACCGCGGCCACCGCCGGCTCGTCGACCAGATGGGGACCGGCGGTTTCGAGGCGTGTCGACACCTCGAACTCGGGGCGGCGGAACTCCTGGACCTGGAACGAGTGGTAGTGGCGGCCGTTCGCGGGGTCGCCCGGCAGCTCGAAGACGATGCTGCTCCAGCCGAGGTTGGCCCCTTCGGGCAGTTCGACGGTGAGATCGAAGCCGCCGTGGCCGTCCAGACGGACCTCGCCGCTGCCGAGATCGTTGCCGAACGGGCCGGAGACGCCGTAGGTGACGAGCTCTCCGCGGGGAAGGAGCTCGAGGTCGCCGTCGCCGCTCAGGTCGAGGTTCCGGGCCCAGCCCTTCAGGTGCAGCGTCTCGCCGGGGCGGTATATGCCGCGATCGTCGGCGGTGTACCAGATGGTCTGGTCGTCCTGCGGCCACGCCGAGACGCTCACCGGGTTGAGGGCCCGGTCGGCGCCCAGCGAGGCGACGATCCACTCATGCCCGGCGAGGCTGAGCGAGGCGCGGGCGAGGCCGTCGTCGTCGGTGGTGAGCGTCGCGCCCCGGCCCTCCAACTCGATCTCCACACCGGCCAGCGGATCGCCGGAGCGCAGGTCGGTGGTCCACACCGCCACGTCGCGATAGTCGGTGATCATGTCGACGCCGATGTCGGTGTCCTGCACCCAGGCCATCGTCGAACGGCTGGTCTCGGTCTCTGCAAGCTCGCCGGCCCCGCTGACGATCATGACCACATGGCCGTGCTCGCCGTCGAGGGCGCCGGAGAGATCTATGGGAACCTCGGTGAGAGCGTCATGGTCGATGCCGGTGTCGACGATCTCGTCGACTGCCGAAGTCCACGGGATGTCCACCTCGCTCCGGTCCCGGCTGTATCGCCAGTCGGACTCAAGGTCGAGGAACGACCCGTAATCGTCCGGCTCCACGGCATAGAGGCGCACACGAAGCTGCTCCCATTGGCGCACCAGCACGGGAATCGTCTGTCGCGCGCCGAGCGGATCGACGGTGACAAGCGGCCCTCCCGTGAGGCTGAGGTGCGGGCGGGCCTCGGCGATGGTGAACTCGACGGTCTCGGGCCCTGCCAAGGTCTGGCCGTACACGTCGCCCAGCGCTTCGGGGATCACCACTTCGTAGGTGGTGCCGCCAGCGGTGGGCCCGGCGATGACTATGGTGTCGTACTGCACCGAGACGGTGGCGCCGGGGAGCGCCGGCGTTATGGAGATGTCGGCCGCGTTGAGCGTCTCAGCATCCAGCATGTTGTTGAACCAGGCGGCTAGGCGCCCCTGCCCCGGCCGGCACGGTGGGGATGAGCGGTATGAGCAGTTTGTGCCCTCCAGCCGCAGCGGCGCGTACGTGCGGGCCTCCACAACCGACGAGTTGGCGCTGGTGTTCGGGCCCTCGGCCGACGGCAGGTGCGGGCCGACCTCGATCCTGATCGACGAGTCGGGCTCGAGCGGCGCCGCCGGGCGGAAAGCGACCCAGGTGCCGTCGAGTGCATGCCCGAGCCGGGTGCTGATGTACTCGTCGGCTTCGATCTCGGCGGCGTTGGCGAGACGGATCGGACGCTGGTCCCCGTCGGCTGAGAGCGTGATGGCCTCGAGCGCGGCGGCCGGTTCGACCCGCTGGTCGAAGGCGGCGACGAAGACCGGTTGGAGATCGAGCGAGCCGCCCTGGGGGACGAGCCACGCCATGCTGGGCGCGGGGGTCTCGAACTCGAAGCGAACGGCCTCGGCCAACTCGCCGCCGGACTGCGACGCCGTCCCCGCCGGGACCTCGACCACATAGGAAGTCGCCATCGGCAGGCGGTCGAAGATCTCCGGGTCGTGCTCGAAGCGGAGCGTGCGGGTGCCGATCCATTGCCAGCGCCCCGGCAGCGACGGCGTGATCGTGGCTGGAACGTCGAGGTCGTCGAGTTGGCCGACGGTGGCCAGCGGCACCATCGGCTGGTTGAAGGTGATGCTGACGAACGGAGCGATCCCCACATCACCCTCGGGCTGCACCCGCAGCACCGCCAAGGGTCCGGGATCGACATCCGGCGCATCGATGTCGGGGCCGGCCGGGAACGGCCGATCGATGGTCTCGCCGGTGCGGGGCGGCGGCAGCGTCTCGGCCGGGCGGTTGAAGTCGGCTGCGTCGCTCTCGTCGTCGTCCCATGACGG